>NZ_JBQKKT010000022.1:0-49748 GCF_052116585.1 Luteococcus sp. Sow4_B9
CCCCCCCCCCCCCCCCCCCGCCCCCCCCCCCCCCCCCCCCCCCCCCCCCCCCCCCCCCCCCCCCCCCCCCCCCCCCCCCCCCCCCCGCGTCCAGTTCCCGACGGGTCCGTTCGTGGACGGCTGGATCCCGGAGGCCCCGGCTGGTGGGAATGATGGCCCGCACCAGCCGCAGGAAGAGGTCGTAGACCAGCCGCCGGTCCCTTTCAGCGGGATCCAAGGGGCCGCGACCGTAGCCAGTGAGGAACTCGTCGGCGGGGCCCAGCGTGGGATCCGTGCATCCCGCAAAGATGGCCTCCATCAGGGGGTCGCCCCAGAAGGCACGCTCGTGGTCGATCAATCCGACAACCTCCCCATTCTCCACCACCACGTCACTGGGCCACAGATCCCATTCGCAGAAGACGGGCTCGGTGACGACGTCCAGGATCGAGCTGTGCTGCAGATAGAGGTGGTGGACTCGTTCGTAGGGCATGCCGAGGTCCACCCCGAGGCGTTGGCCATCGGCCAGGGCGTCCTCGAAGATGCCGCTGAACGCGTCCTGCCACGAATCGAGTGTGGGCTGGAGGAAGCGCCCGAAGCCGTCACCGCTGATGCTGTTCAGTTCACGATTGGCCGCCCCGACGCGTCGTTGGAGCCCGACGAGATCCTCGGCGGGCAGGTCTTCGGCCACATCGGCCAAGGTGGTCTCGCCCAGCCACGACATGGAGAACCATTCCGCATCGATGAGCTCGTGGCTGTCGTCGTGATGGTGCATCCCGGGGACCGGGACGGTGGTGTGCTCGGCAATGGTCAGCAGTGCCTCCACTTCCGCGCGCATCATGTCCACCTCATGGGTCAGCACGGGCATCTCAGGTGGCGGGGCCACCTTGACGACCACCCGCTGCCCATTGGCGAGCTCGGCGCGATACAGCGTATTGCCCCAGCCGTGCTGCAGCGGCGTCGCGAAGCCATCACCCCGGGGCGCCAGTTCGGTGCCGTAGGCGTGCCGGAGCATGCGACGCAGGGTCGCGTCATCGATGTGACGGGCGACGAATGGGCTGGCTGTACCGGGCACGTGCCTCCTTGGTGGTGGTGTTCGCAACACCCTAGCCGGGGGTGTGGGGTGCGTGACCCACAGCAATCTCTTGGGATGTCCTGTCTAGGGTGGCGGGGTGACCGTCCAGTGGCCTTCTGCCTCCCCCCAGCAGCAGCGCCCGCGCCGACCCCAGCTGGCCGTGGTGACCTACACCATCATCGCCCTGTGTGCCGCCGTGTGGCTGGCCGAGCTGACCCTGCCCGGCTTCTACGAGCAGGTGGCGCTGAGCGCCCATTTGGGGCAGACCCAGCCGTGGCGCTTGATAACCTCTGCCTTCGCCCACGCCCTGACCCCGATGCACATCCTGTTCAACATGTTCGCTCTGTGGTCGGTGGGCCGGTGGATGGAGCTGGCGCTGGGGCGCCCGCGGTTCGCGGCCCTGTACCTGCTGAGCGCGCTGGGCGGCAGCGTCGGCTACATCCTTCTGGCGATGCCCCCGACGGTCGCCAACCCGGTGGGGATCAACTGGTACAAGGGCGTGGTCGGCGCCTCGGGGGCGGTCTTCGGACTGTTCGGGGCACTGCTGCCGATGTACCGCCACGTTGGCGCCTCGTCGCGCTCGATGTGGGGCGTGCTGCTGATCAATGCCGTGATCTCCTTCACACTCCCGGGCATCGCCTGGCAGGCCCACCTGGGTGGCTTCCTGACCGGTCTGGTGACGGCGCAGCTGATGATGCGGGCGGTGCGCCAGACCCGTCGCGGACTGCCCAACCGCACCTGGCCGTGGATCGGCGTCGTGGCGGCTGTCCTGGTGTTGGCCCTGGTGGCCAAGTACGCGCTGGTGTGACCTCCTGGCGGGCCATCTCCCCGCTCAGTGCAGGCTGGTGCCGTTGCCGTTGATCTTGCGGTCTCGGATGGCAACGGCCGCCGCCGTGAGCAGGATCGCGCAGATCACGAGGTAGGCCGCCATGAATCCCGCCGTCGGCCCCTTGGCAGCCGTCACTCCGAAGTAGACCGCGGTGATCATGGCATTTCCGATCGCGGTGGCCGTTCGTTCCGCGGCGGACTTGACGCCACCAGCCGTGCCACCCGCATGGATCGGGACATTCTGCATCGTGAGGGTCTGGTTTGCGGAGCCGATGGCTCCCATCCCCAGGCCAAGGGTGCCGAGCGTGAGCAGGAGCCACCAGAAGCTGAGGCCGAACCGACCCACGGCCCACACGACGACGATGCTGGCCAGCAGGGAGGCCACCATCAGCAACAGGGAGCCGATGACGATCGGGCGCCCCATCCGCAGGGCCCGTCGCCCGGACCACATGGCAGCCCACGCTGAGGCCAGCGCATTGGGCAGGCCGATCAGACCGGCGGCGAAGGCGGAGGCGTGCAGTCCGGTCTGCAGGAACATGGCCACCGTGACGAAGATGGAGGTGGAACCCAGGAACTGGAAGGTGGAGGTCATCGTGCCGAGGGTGAAGGAGCTGTAGCGGAAGAGAGCCAGATCAACCATTGGCTCTCCGCCGCGACGCTTGTACCGGCCCTCCCAGCGCACCCAGATCAACAGCAGCACCAGTGCGGCGGGAAGCAACAGCCAGAAGCTGGGATTGCCCTTGAGGGTGAAGGGCATCATGATGCCCAGGATCGCACCCGTGAGCAGCAGGGCCCCTACTGGATCCAGATCGAGCTTCTTGCGCTCCGGCATCTTCACGTCGGCATTCCGGCTGGCGGCCCGGCGCGCTCTTTCGGTCTCGAAGGGGAGCCACCACAACGCCAGCACGATGCCGACGACGCCCATCGGCACGATCGCCAGGAAGGACCAGCGCCAGCCGGCAGCGGGCCCCAGCAGGCGGATGATGGTGCCGGCAAAGACGGGGCCGATGGCCACGGAGACGGAGACGACCATGCCGAACAGGCTGAACGCCTTGGCACGTCCCTGACCGCTGAAGTACTGCTGGATCATCCCCATCGTCTGGGGGTTGAACAGACCCGCACCGACGCCCTGGATGACACGGGCGAGGTTGAGCACCAGCGGGTCAGTGGCCAGACCGCAGGCCAGCGAACCCAGCGTGAACAGGGCCAGGCCGATGATGTGCAGCGTTCCGCGCCCCATCACATCGCCAAGCCGGCCTGCGGGGACGAGGCAGACGCCGAAGGCCAGTGCATAGCCGGACAGCACCCATTGCAGGTCCGTCGACGAGGCGCCGAGCCCCACACCGATGCTGGACAGGGCCACATTGATGGAGCTGATGGCGATCAGGCTCATGGACAACGGCACCAGCAGCACAGCCAGGATCTTGTAGCGATGGAAGGTGCGATCGGTTCCTGGGACGCTGATCAGATTGCGGTCTTGGCTCACGACGCAGTTCTACGGTGCTGGGGGACCGGAGGCAAACGGATGCACGAAGTTGACCTGTACCAGATGCGGAATGGCTTCGAGCTCCCCGCCGGACGGATCGCTCGCTAGGCTCATGGCCATGACGACGCGGCTGCTGGCCTGGGGGCTGCTCCTGGTGGTGCTCGACCCCCAGCTCAACGGCCTTGACCTGCTGCCCGACGTGATTGGTTGGGGGGTGGCCCTGGTTGCCCTCGTGGACATGGGGAGACGGAGTCCGACCTTCCTGTGGGCCCAGGTGGCCTGCAGTCTGGCTCTGGCCTGTTCCGGGCTGCGCCAGGCGCTGTACTTCAGCGAGGAGCCGATGGCCTGGGCGCGGGTGCTGGGTGAACTGGGTACGACGATGGCCTGGGTGGGCGTGGCCTGGCTGGTGCTCACCGGGCTGGCCGGCGAGGCCATCGCCCACGGCGATCCCACTACGGCCTATTGGCTTCGTCGGCTCGCGGTGCTCTCCCTGCTCTTCCTGCTGGTGGACCTGTCCTTTGGCGCTGGAGCATGGTTCGCTGACACTGGCCGCTCGGCAGCGCTGGTGACGGCTCGCCGCATCGTGGGGCTGTTGGCCTTGCCTGTGCACCTGTGGGCGGCGGGTCTGCTGTGGTGGATCGGCCGTCCTGGGCGGCTTGCCACCGATTCCGCAGCTCCCGCCGCGTGGTGAGCAACCGTCTCAGCGGCGGACCTGTGCGTCGGCCCGGTGGCCGGTGGCCTGCACCAGCTTCGCATTGACGCCATCGGTCCCGGTCAGCGCACGGGCCCGGGCAGTCTCCTCATCGCGGCCATGCTCGACGTGGCGACGGATGAGTTGCTGCACGCGCACCTGCTCGTCGGGTGCCACGAACCACACCTCGTCGCACAGTGCAGGGATCCGGGACCAGGGCGCCTGCGGCAGCAACAGGTAGTTGCCCTCGGTCACCACGAGCCGCGCGCTGGCCGGCACCTCCACGGCGCCCGCGATGGCATCCTCCACGTCGCGTCGGAATTCCGGTGCCCACACGGGGTCTGGTCCGTGCGCCCGGATGCGTTCCAGGAGGGCGACATAGCCGTGGGCGTCGAAGGTCTCCGGGGCACCCTTGGCCTCGGCTCGACCACGCTCAAGGAGCACGCTGTGTGCCAGGTGGAATCCGTCCATCCCCACCACAACGGTGCCGGGAATGGCACGACGGATCTCCTCGGCCAGGTGCGATTTGCCGGCCCCGGGGGCGCCGGCGATCCCCACGATGACTCGCCCGGAGCGGGCCTGTACCAACTGCCTGGCGCGGTGGATGGCGGAGAGTGCGTCCAGCTGCATGTCCCCGAGACTAGGGGTTCTGCGCGTCCGGGATGGACCGAGGGGGCTGACCTGGAAGGAGTCAGGAGCTGCTTCCAGTGGGTCAGCGGGCCACGGCCAGGGACTGCTTGAAGTCCTTCATGAAGACCTTGCACTTGTTCTTGGGAACGAGCTTCATGCCCTTGTGGTTCGGAGTGCCGTAGGTGCAGTTGACCACGGACTCGGCCAGACGCTCGCGGGGGGACTGCTTCCAGCGGGCCATCGAACCGTTGTAGTAGTAGCGGTCATTGATGG
This sequence comes from Luteococcus sp. Sow4_B9, assembly GCF_052116585.1. Taxonomy (NCBI): domain Bacteria; kingdom Bacillati; phylum Actinomycetota; class Actinomycetes; order Propionibacteriales; family Propionibacteriaceae; genus Luteococcus; species Luteococcus sp. Sow4_B9. Next base: position 4,960 of record NZ_JBQKKT010000022.1, read on the forward strand.
CGAAGTAGTTGCCCTTGGGGTTCTTGAGCCCCAGGTGCTTGTACAGCTTGGCGCGCTGGGCATTGCTCGTGCGGAACTCGACGTGGTGGGCCAGCTCGTGCACCGTGGCCTTCTCCACCTGCTTGGTGGTGGTGCGCTGGTTGTTGAAGTTCACCTGGATGGAACGCTTGGCGAGGTAGGCGGTTCCGGACGTGCCCGACTTCAGCTTGTCAGTGCAGACGCGCTTCACCTTGAGGCGAGTCCAGTTCATGCCACCGACCGTGTTCGACTTCACGATGCGGCACTTTGCGGCGTTCGGGGCGGCCTGGGCCTGACCCGGCGCCATCACTGCGAGACCGACTGCCATCACCAGGGCGACGGTCCAGCGAAGGAAGGACTTGATCATGTTGGGGGTCCTGACTACTCAATAGGTTCCCCCCCGAGGTCGCAGATCCCCATCTGCGTTGCGGCCGATCGGCGACCGCACAGGAAAGGTACGACAGCTTGGGGGGAGCGTGCACGTGGCCTTCAGGAGCGATCATGGTCTTTGCACTGGTTGGTTCACTTTCGCGGAGGTTGTGAATTGGTAACCAGTAAAGAAATTGCTGGCTTGAGTGGGCGCTAAAGCGGTGCAGCTTTAACAACTGAAGTTCGTCAAGCCCATCTTCAGGCTGGGTTAAGCGCCTCGTCAGGTTCTGCCGCCTGGACGGGGATGATGAAATCGGCCAGATCCCAAGGATGATTGCGATCCCAGTGGATCCGCTCCTGCCGGGCCCAGATCTCCCACCAGGGCGCATAGCTCTCGCCGTCACGGCCCAGTGCCCTGGCCCTGCGGTGGGGCTCGTCCAGCGCCAACCAGAGCCTCAGTCCCGCCAACGGTGCGGACTCCTGGGTCAGGGCACCGCAGCCCTCCACCACCAGGGGAAGGTCGGGATCCAAAGTCACCCATTCCCCCGGGCGATTCGCCACCCAGTCCCAGCGCCGGTAACCAGGGCTGACCGGACGGAGCATCGTCTCGTGCACGGCCCTCGAGCCGGCGGCGAGCCCGTGCCACCCGGGATAGCAGTCGTCCAGGCTGACCAGTTGGACCTGCTCGCCGCACAGCTCTTCCCAGCCATCGCGAAGGCTGCGGGCGAAGGTCGTCTTCCCGGCGCCGGAACCTCCGTCGACGAGGACCCTGCGCAGCGAACTCCGGGCGGAGGCGAGATCCCTCGCCAGCCGGTCGTGCGTCACTGCCACACGGTCCACAGGGTCCCCATCTGCCATGCAGCCCCGACGGCGGCAATCCCGATCAGGAGGCTGACCATCACGGCCACCACATCAGCCCAACCCACCGTCGACGGGCGGGCCCAGGTGCGCTGCACGGGGCCGCCAAAACCCTTCGCCTCCATGGCTGTCGCCAGCCTGGAGCCCCGACGGATGGCCAGCACGAGCAGGGAGAAACTCATCATCGCCCAACGGCGCAGGCGCCCTGCATCTCCCAGACCACGGGCGCGCCGCGCCTGCCCGAGTGAACGCCAGTCATCCATGAACAGCGCCAACATCCGGAAGCCGGCCAGGCTGCCCAGCACGAAGCGGGAGGGGAGCCGCAGGACCTGGGACAGACCGTCGGCCATCCGCGTCGCGTCGATGTCCGCGAACAGCATCACGGCGGGCAGGGCGAGCGCGAAGATGCGGATGAACAGGGCTACGGACAGCATCGCTGAATTGTCGCTGACCACGATCGGACCCCACTGCCACCAGATGCGGCCCCCGCTCTGGCCGTAGAGCAACATGCTCAGGGCGCTCAGCGGGGCGACGACGAACAGGGGCAGCAGGCGCCGCACCATGCGCAGCGGGGAGAAGCCGCAGGCGCTGAAGACCACCAGTTCCAACAGCAGCGCCACGCTGGCGCTGAGCCAGTCGAGCGTGATGATCAGTGGGATGCTGAGCAGCACGGCCAGCACCAGCCGCGTGGCGGGATTGATCCGGTCGAGGGTTGTCCGCCGCCGGACCGGTGGGGACGCGCCCGCGGGTCGTGTGCGCGCCGGGTCGGCGACGGCGGTCATGCGGCTGCTCCTGGCGTCGGGAGGGCCTGGAGCTCGATCCGGTGCTGACCCAGGGTCCGTACCAGGTCTGCGTCGTGGGTGATGCTGACCACGGACCGGCCCTCGCCCACCATGGAGCGAACCAGCTGCACCATGTCCAGCCATGTGTTGCGGTCCTGCCCAAAAGTGGGTTCGTCCAGGAAGATCACCCGCGGGCCTGTGGCCAGCACCGTGCCGACACTGAGACGACGCTTCTCGCCTCCCGAGAGGGTGAACGGGTTGGCCTCGCGGACGCGCTGCAGGTGCAGCAGGTGAAGCAGTTCCTCCACCCGCTCGTCGATCCTTGCCCCGGTCCAGTGGTCATCGTGGGCAGCCAGGGTCTGCAGTCCGAGCGCCAGCTCGGCACGCACCGAGTTGGTGACGAACTGGTGCTCGGGTTCCTGGAAGACGGTGCCGATCCTGGTCAGCAGCCTGCGCGACGGCCAGTTCACTGGGTTCGCGGGGTCCAGGGCCCGGCGTCGCCAACGGCCGCGGGTGATGGTGGCGGCCGGCCACAGGTCGCGACGGGCCACCACCCGGCCGTCCAGGGCAGGCAGCAGTCCGGCCAGGGTGAGGGCGAAGGTGGATTTGCCAGCGCCATTGGCGCCCGTGACCATCGTCGACCGGGCTGCGGGGATGGACAGCTCCAGGCCGTGCTGCACCGGATGGTCGGGGGAGTGGCCGATCACGAGCTCTTCGGTGTGCAGCACGGGCTCGGCCGAAGCGGCATCCGCCGTCTGCGGGACGGTGGCGATAGCTTCCGGCAGGCCGGTGCCCGGCACCCAGACGCCGGCGCTGAGCAACGCTTCGCGGTGATCCCGGAAGACCTCGTCAGGGGGGCCATCGGCCAGCAGCCCCCCGCCGGGGGAGAGCACCAGCACACGGTCCACCACGCTGGCCCACAGCTCCACTCGGTGCTCGACGACCACCAGGGTGGTGCCGTGCTCTCGGACCAGACGAGCGACCACGTCGCGGACCTCCCGGGCGCCTTCGGGATCCAGGTTGGCGGTGGGCTCATCCATCAGGAGCACCTTGGCCTGCATGGCGAGGGCTCCGGCGATCGCCAGGCGCTGCTTCTGGCCACCGGACAGGGCGGTGGTGGGCCGGTCCAGGCTGACATCCAGCCCAACGGCGTCCAGGGCCTCCCGGACCCGTCGCCAGATCTCGTCCCGGGGAACCCCCAGGTTCTCGGCGCCGAAGGCGACGTCGTCGCCCACGCGTGCCAGCACCACCTGCGATTCCGGGTCCTGCAGAACCAGCCCGACCTGGCCGCGGCACCGCGTCGGATGGCGGCCGTCCACCAGCAGCTGACCGGCCTCGGTGCCTTCCTCGGCGCCGCCCAGAACACCTGCCAGTGCGTGCAGCAGCGTGGACTTCCCGGCGCCGGAAGGCCCCAGCAGGAGGACTCGCTCACCCTGCTGGATCGTGAAGTCGGCACCGCGCACCGCCCACTCCTCGCGGCCGGCGTGCCGCCAGCCCCATTCGTGGGCGACGAGCATCGCTTCTGCTCCCGGTCAGCGCCGGTCGCGGCCCGCGGCGAAGCGGTCCAGGGCGCCAGCGCCGGCCAGCGCACGCATCAGCGCCCAGGCCAGCAGCCCGGCCAGCACGGCGCCGGAGACCACCAGGCAGATCAGGTAGGTGATGTTGAAGGTGGCGCTCATGGCGTGGTTGCCCAAGATGTACTCGTTGACCCAGGCGCCCACGGCGCCGCCGATCCCCGCGACCACGGCGATGAGGGGATTCCACTTGCGGTAGGCCATGACGGCGAAGACCAGCTCGGCACCCAAGCCTTGGGCGAAGCCGGAGTAGAGCGTGGTGATGCCCCACTTGTTGCCGGGCAGGACGGAGACGGTGGCGGCGAGCATCTCGACGAGCAGGGCGGCGCCCGGCTTGCGGATGATCAGGCCGCCGAGAGGCCCTCCCAGGAACCAGATGCCGGCGATCAGCCCGGCCAGGCCCGGCAGCACCGCGTCGATCGGTCCCCAGAAATTGGCGATGGTGTTGTTGTACGCCCAGAAGACCAGGCCGACGGCGACGCCCAGGACGGCTGCGACGACGATGTCGACGACGCGCCAGCCATTGCCTGCGGCGGGGCGGGTGAGGTCTTCGGTGATGGTGCTCATGCTGTGTGCCCTCCAGAGCGAATGGGCACGGGTGACAGCCGGCCCTCGGCTGCCGCTAGAGGCCTCCCTGCGCTGGCATGACCCAGATCAGGTTCGACGGTCGAAGGTTCTGCGCCTTCCTCTCAGCCCGGTGCTCCGGACTCCCGTGTGCTGCCGAACAACCTAGCAGGTGCGACCCCGGGGCGGGAGGGGGTGCCTGACAGATCTCGGCGGATGCGGGGAGATGGCCCGGGGGGCAGGGGCCGGTGATCACGGGGTGAATCACAGGGTGAGCAGCTCACCATCCCGACGGACCAACTCGTCGGCCAGCAATCCGGCCAGGCTGCGTTCGGCCTGCCCGCGGTCGGCCCAGGCGTCCAGCGCCAGCTCCACGGTGACGCCATCCGGGTTCTGCCGTACCAGGTCGAGCAGCACGCCGCGACACTGGCGGTCCGTCCCGTGCCAGGCCTGTCCGCGGCGGGGTGGGCCGTCGTGCTCCGGGTGTCCCAGGGCGCGCCAGGTGCACAGATCGCGCACGGGGCAGTCGTCGCAGCGGGGGTTGCGGGCGGTGCAGACCAGCGCCCCGAGTTCCATGGAGGCAGCCGCCCACAGGGCCGCCTGGGCCGGATCCTCGGGCAGCCAGTCCTCGGCCTCACGCCATTCGCGGGCAGTGGCGGAGACCGGTGGATACTGCTCACCCTTGTCCAGGCGGTGCAGGACGCGACGGATGTTGGTGTCGAGCACGACGGCCCGCCCGCCGAAGGCGAAGGAGAAGATTGCGGCGGCCGTGTACTGGCCCACTCCTGGCAGCGCCCGCAGCTCCTCCTGGGTGGCCGGCACCCGGCCTCCGTGCTGTTCGCTGATCACCGTCGCCGCGCGGTGCAGGCGCTGGGCGCGTCGGGGGTAGCCCAGCCGACCCCAGGCGGCCACCGCCGCGCCCGGCGGTTCGGCGGCCAGGTCGTCGGGCTCCGGCCAGCGGGTCATCCACTCCTGCCATGGCCCAAGGACGCGCTGCACGGGCGTCTGCTGCAGCATGAACTCGCTGACCATCACCCCCCACGGAGTGGTGCGCCGCCAGGGCAGGTCACGGCGGTGTTCCAGGAACCAGTCACAGACCCGTCGTACGGCCTCGCGCCGCTCGTCCCTCGTCGAATCCACCGCGCCAGCCTAGCCAGACGGGTCGACGGGTGGACAGGGGCGGCGTGTGGGCCTGCAAAGGAAAGCGGCGGCTCCTAACATCTAGACATGAACTCGCTGATTCGCCCCACTGGCCCGGAATCCGAGAACACGTACTGGGTGCGCCGCGCCATTGTCCTGGGCGCGGCGCTGGTCTCCCTGGCCCTCATCTGGTGGGCCCTGTCCGGGCTCTTCGGTGGCGGTGACGACGGTCCGGTTCAGGCCACCCCCCAGAACCCGACCTCCCTGGCAAGTGCGGGGATGAGTCCCTCGGCCAGCCCCAGTCCGTCGGCGAGCTCCAGCCCGGTAAGCAGCGAGAGCCCCGCCTCCTCCCGCTCGGCGAGCGTCAGCCCGGAGGCCAGCGCCAGCGCGAGCTCCACCCCGACACCCAGTGTGAGTTCCACGCCGAGCCCCAGCCCGTCGGTCACCACCTGCGCGGCGAACGCACTGGGGGTGACCGTCTCCGGCGAGCGAGTGCAGAAGACTGGTTCCGCTTCCAAGCTCGCCATCAGCGTCAAGAATTCCGGCCCCGACTGCATCCTGGATGCGCAGAGCACGCCGATCAGCCTCGTCGTGACCTCGGGCAGTGACCGGATCTGGACCACGGAACACTGCCCGGCATGGGCGCCCAAGGGTGGCGCCCGGATCGCATCCGGCGCGCAGTGGCAGACCTCGGCCACCTGGCCCGGCAAGCGCTCCGCCAAGGACTGCACGCTGCGGCCCGACGCGCTGAAGCCGGGCACCTACCGCGCCACGGTGCAGGTGGGTGGGGGAGCCAGCGCCACGCAGGTGATCACCCTGCGCGGCTGAGCCGGCCTCAGAAGGAACCGAAGGTGATGGCGATCGGGATCAGGGTGATCACCGTGAGCACCGGGATGACCAGGGTCACCATGAACACGTCCTGGTAGGACTCGCGGTGGGTGAGGCCACACACCAGCAGCAGAGTGATCACCGCTCCGTTGTGCGGCATGGAGTCCAGTCCGCCAGAGGCCATGGCCGTGATGCGGTGCATGGCCTCCAGGCTGACGCCCTGCTCAAGTGCCATTCGCTTCAGCTCGTCGCCCATCGCGTTCAGTGCAATGGTCATGCCCCCGGAGGCCGAGCCCGTGATGCCGCAGACCACGGACGTGGAGACGGCCGAGGCGATCAGCGCATGGCCACTCACGTTGATGATGCCGTCGCGGATGATCGCGAAGGCGGCCGCGCTGGCGATGACGGCGCCATAGCCCACCTCGGAGGCGGTGGACAGGATCGGGATGAAGGCATTGCTGACGCTCTTGCCCATGATCTCCCACAACAGCCCCAGGTGCTTGATGTTCAACAACAGCACGGAGAGCACCGCCGCGAGCATGGCCACCAGTGCTGACCAGACCGCGATCCGGTTGCCCAGCGTCGCACCCTTGTAGGGATCGTTCTCCAGGAAGGACCAGTCTCGTGCGGGCAGGATCCACAGTGTGCAGGCCAGGTTGACCAGGAACATCGCGGCCAGCGGGATGAAGGCCAGTGCGGGGTGGGCTGGGGTCAGGAGCGCCTCCGTGGATTCCCTGCTCACCTCGGAGTGCTCGTCGACGCGCTGGTCACCATCGCTGGTCTTCATACCGGCGAAGTGCTCGCCCCGGTTCGCCAACTGCCTGCGGCGAAAGGTGAGCCAGGCCAGCGAGCCGCCCAGCATCAGGGCGGCTCCGATCAGGCCGAGCCCGGGAGCGGCGAAGGCCGTGGTCTCGAAGGCGTTGCCGGGGATGATGTTCTGGATCTGCGGGCTGCCCGGCAGTGCCGTCATGGTGAAGGTCAGGCTGCCGACGGCGATGGCCGCGGGCATCAGTCGGCGCGGGATGTCCGCCGCGCGGAAGAGCTCCAGTGCCAGGGGGAACATCACGAAAACCACCACGAAGGTGGAGATTCCACCGTAGGTCAGCAGTCCGGAGGTCAGGGCGGTGGCCACCAATGCGTGGCGCGCGCCGAAGGTGCGGGCCAGCATTTCGGCAATGGCCTTGGCATAACCCGCTGCCGTCATCAGGGCGCCGAAGATGGCTCCGGTGGCGAACAGCGGGAAGTAGCTCTTCACGAAATTGCCCAAGGCCGGCATGAAGATCTCCGTGTAGCCGGCGAGAAGCGGCGCTCCCGACATGGCCATGGCGAAGAAGGCGCAGATGGGGGCGGCGATCACCACGGACACCCCGCGATAGGCGAGGGCGATGAGCACCACCAGAGAGACGATGATGCCGAGCAGGCCGAGGGTCATGTCAGGTCCATTCGTCCGAGCCTTGCGGGATCAAGCGTTCGAGGTGTCGTCGGACAGGGAACCGTCGATGGTGCGGACCAGGATGGAGCAGTCGCGCACCCCGTGGCCGGTTTCGCTCAATGCCGCCATGGACTCGGCGACGGCCTGGGCGTGCGGCAGGGGCGTTCCGGTGGCCTCGCCAGCTGCCAGGGCAAGCCCCAGGTCCTTCTTGATGAGGTCCACGGAGAAACCTCCCTGGAAGTCACGGTTCGAGGCAGCTGTGTCCACGACGCCCGGGATCGGGTACCAGGTGCGCAGGGCCCAGCTGTCGCCGGAGGAGACCTTGGCCAGTGCCTGGAACTGCTTCGCGTCGAGTCCGAGTCGTTCGGCCAGGACCGCACCCTCGCAGGTTCCGGCCAGTGCGATGCCCAACATCATGTTGTTCACGATCTTGGCGGCCTGGCCGAGGCCCGGGCGGCCCAGGTGGAAGATGGTCCCGGCCATCACGCCGATGACGTCGGCAATGTCCGCGGCCTCCTCCTCGGTGCTGCCCAGCATGAAGGTGAGGGTGCCGGCGTCGGCGCCGGAGACGCCTCCGGAAACCGGCGCGTCCAGGAAACGACGGCCGGTGGCGGTGACGAGCTCGTGATTGGCCACGGCGTCCGCGACATCAGTGGTGGAGCTGTCGACGAAGATCGCGTCGGACGGCGCGGTGTCGAGGACGCCGTCGGTCAGGACGCGACGGACCAACTGTCCGTTCGGCAGCATGGTGAAGACCAACTCCGCGTCGACAACGGCGTCGGCAGCGCTGGTGGCGGTGCGTACCCCCAATGCCTCGGCGCGGCCGCGGGCGTCCTCCGAGAGGTCGAAGCCGGTCACCTCATGTCCTGCGGCCACGAGTCGGCCGGCCATCGGCTCACCCATGTTCCCAAGTCCGATCCAAGCGATACGCATGTGCTCAACCCCTTCGTTGGCTGTTGGTCGCGAATGCTGGCTATCGTCGTTTCCGAGGCGGGGGATGGCAATGGCCAGTCTCGCACCGGGGTTGTGCAGGAATGCACAACTGGAGCAGGATGCGGACATGAGGGCCGACGACCTGGTGATTCTCCTCGAAGTGGCAAGGGCCGGAACCCTGAGCGGCGCAGCCCAGGCGCTGGGCGTGAACCACGCAACCGTGGCTCGTCGATTGCAGGGTCTGGAGCGCGACGTGGGTGCCGCGGTGCTGGCGAGTGGGCCGCGCGGCACCTATCTGACCGAACGCGGCCGATCGCTGCTCACCGCGGCCGAGCAGATCGAACGCTCCTTGGTGCAGGCGCGGGCCACGGCGTCGGGGGACGGCTCCCTGGTGGGCTTGGTCCGGGTGTCCGGGCCGGAGGCCTTCGCGGCGTGCTTCATTGCGCCGGCCGTCGCCGCCGTCCGGCGCCAACACCCCGGACTGCACGTGGAGATCACCGCCGCCACGCGCCCGCTGATCCAGGGAAATTCGGCCGACGTGGAGATCGGCCTGGCGCGTTCTGCTGCACGGCGTGACGGCATCGTGGAGCTGGGGGACTATTGCCTTGGCCTCTACGCCACGGCCGGGCACCTGGCCCGCTGTGGGGTTCCGTCCGGAATGGCCGACCTGGCCGAACACCCCTTGGTCTACTACATCGAAGGGCTCGTGAAGGTCGAGGACCTGGCCGATCTTCCACCCCACTCGGTGGCGATCGGCTCCACCAGCGTCTTCTGTCAGCTGGAGGCCACCCGGGCTGGCGCGGGGCTCGGGCTCCTGCCTCGATTCGTCGCCCAGCGGCATCCGGAGCTGGTGCCGGTGCTGCCTGAACTCGTCCGGCCACGGCTCACCTATGTCGCTTCGCTGGCGCCCGCAAAGTTGCGTCGTCCGGGCGCCCGCGAAGTCCTGGGGGCCATTCGCTCGGAGATGGCCTGTCGGGCCGGGGAATTGATGCCACCACTCGGTGGGGTGGTTGCCTGATTGGAGCCCCGAGGGCGGTCAGGGGTCAGTCCAGGCGGTCGTTGTAGGCGGATTCCGCCAGCCGGGCCAGTCCGTCGCGGACCAGCCGGGCTCGGCCCTCACCGACACCGTCCACGGCCAGCAGATCGGCAGTGCGGGCGCTGAACAGGTTCTGCAGGTTGCCGAAGTGCTCGACGAGTCGCCGGCCCAGACTGCTGGGAATCCGGTCCAGCTGGGCAATCTGGCGGTGGCCGCGGGGTTCCAGATGGGTCTCCAGGTGCATCTCGTCGGTGAAGCCCATCGTCGTGGCCACCGTGTGCGGCTCCAGCAACTCACCGGATGTGAGGGACTCCAGGGCGCCGACGCGGAATCCTCGCTCCAGCTCACCCTCCGGGCTGTAGTCCAGTTCCAGCAGTGTGGCCAGGTCGTCGACGCCGTGGGTGAGCTCGTGCAGCTGCATCTCCAGCAGGCGGCCGTCGACGCCCAGCGCTGCCACGTAGACGCGCATCTCACGGTCCAGGCGTCGGATCATCTCCACCCGCTGGGCCACCAGGGCAACGTCCTTGACCGTCACCTGGTCATGCACCTCCAGCGCTGACAGGGTGCGAGTGGTCTCCAGTAGGCGCTCCCGGTAGCGGGTGAGCGTGGCCAAGGCCTGGTTGGCACGCGAGAGGATGCGTTCGGAGGTCTCGATCGCGTGCCGCTGGCCGTCCATGAACAGGGCAATGGTGGACATCGACGCGGAGACGGTGACGACGGGCATGCCCGTCTGGCGGGAGATGCGGTCCGCGGTGCGGTGGCGGGTGCCGGTCTCGACGGTGGGCAGGTTCCCGTCGGGGACGAAGTGGACCCCGGCCGCGAGGATGCGCTCGAAGTCCGAGGAGACGACGATGCCGCCGTCCATCTTGGCGAGCTCACGCAGTGCGGTGGGGGTGTACTGCACGTCAAGGGCGAAACCACCGGTGGAGATCTGCTCGACGCGCGGGCTGTTCCCCAGCACCACGAGGGCGCCGGTGCGGCCGTGTTGGATGCGTTCGAGGCCCTCGCGCAGTGGTGTGCCGGGGGCGAGCAAGGCCTGGAATCTGCGGGTGCGGGCCTGGGCGTCGTGGGGGGAGTGAACGGCCATGGCCGCGATCCTAGTCACTCTGCTGGCCCGCACGTGGCGCGCCGGTGTCCGTGGTGGTGGTGAAGGCTCACCTTCCTTGACGGTGTGGAGAAAAAGCGTGAGAGTATTAACACGAGATATTCCATGAAATATCTTCGTGTGTTCTCGCCAGCGCCCACCCACCACTCATGGCGCTCGCGGCCTTCGACCAGATTGGGGTGACCATGTTCTGCTACCAGTGCGAACAGACCGACCGGAGTGACAACCTGCTGCTGGGCTGCCACTCGCTCAAGGGCAACTGCGGCAAGGACGACCGCACAGCGACCCTCCAGGACATCCTGGTGACCCTCTGCGAGGGCATCGGCCAGTACGCCGTCAAGCTGCGCGAGCTGGGGCGGGCCGACGAGTCCTACGCCCACAAGGCCTCCTACTGGGTCTTCACGACGCTCACCAATGTGAACTTCAACGCCACCAGCTTCCAGAAGATGATCGTCGAGGCAGCCGCACTGCGTGACGAGATGAAGCAGGCCTACGAGGCAGCCTGCGTCGAGGCAGGAGACGAGCCCGTCGAGCTGAGCGGTGCCGCCCAGTTCGTCCCCGCCACCGGCATGGCCGCGCTGCTGCGCCAGGCTCCCGAAGTGCGCGTCGACGCCAACATCGACGTGCTGGGAGCCGACGTCACCGGTGTGCGCAACCTGAACCTCTACGGCCTCAAGGGACTGTGCGCCTATGCGCACCACGCGCACGTGCTGGGCTATCGCACCGACGAGACCGACGCGGGCATCGAGAAGGCGCTGGCCTTCCTGGGGGACCCGGCCACGGACCTCGACACGCTGCTGGCCCACGCGCTGGAGATCGGCCAGCTCAACTTCAAGGTGATGGAGATGCTGGACGCCGCCAACACCGGCGTCTTCGGCACTCCCGTCCCCACCCAGGTGCGCGTGACCCCCGTCGAGGGCAAGGCGATCCTGGTGAGCGGTCACGACCTGGGCGACCTCGTCGGCATCCTCGAGGCCACCCAGGACACGGGCATCAATGTCTACACCCACGGTGAGATGCTGCCCGCGCACGGCTACCCGGGCCTGAAGAAGTACCCGCACCTGGCCGGGAACTTCGGCAGTGCCTGGCAGAACCAGCACGACGAGTTCGCCGCCTTCCCCGGTCCGATCGTGATGACGTCGAACTGCCTGATCGAACCCCAGCCCGCCTATCGCAACCGCATCTTCACCATGGGGCCGGTCGGCTGGCCCGGTGTGCGTCACCTGGAGCACAAGGACCTCGCGCTGGTGGTCAAGGCCGCGCAGGCCCTGCCCGGTTTCACCGTTACCGATCCCGAACGCACCATCACCGTCGGCTTCGGTCACGACTCCGTTCTGTCCCACGCGGACGCCATCGTCGAGGCCGTCAAGGCCGGCGACATCAGCCGCTTCCTGGTGATCGGTGGCTGCGACGGAGCCAAGCCCGGGCGCAACTACTACACCGAGATCGCCGAGAAGTCCGGCGACGACACCATCCTGCTGACCATGGGCTGCAACAAGTTCCGGGTCAACGGCAAGGATTACGGCACGGTGGCCGGCCTGCCGCGCCTGCTCGACGTGGGCCAGTGCAATGACTCCTTCACCGCCGTCAAGATCGCCCTGGCCCTCGCCGAGGCCTTCGACTGCGGCGTCAATGACCTGCCGCTGAGCCTGTTCATCAGTTGGTTCGAGCAGAAGGCCGCCGCCGTGCTGCTCACCCTGCTGGCCCTGGACATCAAGCACATCCGTCTGGGCCCGACGCTGCCGGCCTTCCTCACCCCGGCCGTCGTCGACGTTCTGGTGGAGAAGTTCGCGCTCAAGCCGCTGGGCGATCCCACCGAGGACCTCCAGCTGGCGATGGCGGGCGCATGAGTTGCCAGGTGCGGTTGGTCACCACCGACGGTGACGAACGCGTCGTGACGGCCGAGGCAGGCCAGTCCGTGGTGGAGGCCGCCAAACAGGCCGACATCATCCTGCCCTCGCTGTGCGGGAAGGGAACCTGTGGTACCTGCGTGGCGCAGGTCACCGCGGGTGAGTACACGCTGCGCCCCTTCGAGGACGACGCGCTGGGATCCAGCGCCCCGGAGGGGTCGGCCCTGATGTGCTGCGCCGAGCCCACCAGCGACCTGGACGTGGTGCTGCCCTTTGACTCGTCGCGGCTGATCGAGCAGGCCCCCGCTGAGCGCGAGGCCGTCATCACCAGCATTGAGCGGCTCACTGCGCACATCGTGAAGCTCACGATGACCCTGGTGGAGGACGAGGTGACCGGATCGGCCGCCGAGTTCGAGGCGGGGCAGTACATGCAGCTGCGGGTTCCGGGACGGGCAGACCTGCGGGCGTATTCGATGAGCAATGTCTCCAACTGGGACGGCACGCTCGAGTTCCTCATCCACATCCGGGAGGGTGGCCTGTTCTCCACCTATCTGGACCAGCAGGCCCGCGAGGGTGACGTGCTGGAGCTGGTGGGGCCACAAGGCACCTTCGGGCTGGAGGAGAACGGAATGCGGCCGCGCTGGTTCATCGGCGGTGGCTGCGGCCTGGCGCCGCTGCTCAGCATGCTGCGTCGGATGGCCGAGTGGGGCGACCCACAGGAGACCCGACTGGTGCTGGGCGTCAACACCGCCGCCGACCTCTTTGGCGCTGACGAGATCGGCGAACTGGTTGACCAGATGCCGGAGCTGTCCGTCACGGTCGCTGTCTGGCATCCCGACGGCGACGTCACCGCCCAGGATGAGCGGTTCGAGTACGTGGAGGGCTCCGCCGTCGACGTTCTCCGCAACGGTCTGGGCAGTATCGACGACGAGGAGCAGGTGCCCGACATCTACGTGTGCGGCCCGCCCGGGATGGTGACGGCGTTGGAAGAGGTCACCACCACCGCCGGCGTCGCCCCGGAACGCGTGCACACCGAACGGATCAGTGCCAACTGATCCCACCAGAACCCCTGCTGGTCGCAGCAGGACTCATCGATCGGCCCGCCACCGCCACAGTGGCGGGCCGGTTGGGTTCCCAGGGGCGCTTGGGTTCCCAGGGCCTTTGGTTTCTCCGGGCCTTTGGGTTCTCGGGGCGCTGGGGTTTGGCGCTGGTCGGCCCCCCCGAGTGTCAGCCCCGCGGCTGACGCTTCAGCCCCAGCACCGCCAGGGCCTCGACCACATTGGCCACCTCCACCACCTTCAGGCCACCCAGATTCGGCACCTTCTGCGTGGTGTCTCGCGACCTGGCCGGGACGATGGCCAGCTCGAATCCCAGCCGACCGGCCTCCTGCAGGCGACGTTCCAGGCCCGGGGTGCGGCGCAGATCACCGGCCAGGCCCACCTCGCCGACCGCGAGCACCCGCTTGGGGAAGTTGACCCCGAGCTGACCGGAAGCCACCGCCACCGCGATCGCCAGGTCAGCACAGGGATCGGCCACCTTGGCCCCGCCGACGGTGGCGACGTAGACATCCTTGGAGGACAGGCCGATGCGGGCCTTCGTCTCCAGCACCGCCAGGATCATCGCCACCCGGGAGCTCTCCACACCATTGGTGGTGCGGCGGGGATTCTTCTCGTTCGGAGACGGCGCCACCAGCGCCTGCACCTCTGCCAGCAGCGGTCGGCGACCCTCCATGGTCACCGTGACGCAAGTGCCAGGGACCGGCTCCTCGTGATGGGTGGTGAACAGCCCCGACGGGTCCGGCACCTCCACGATGCCCTTCTCGCTCATCTCGAAACAGCCCACTTCGTCTGCGGGGCCGAACCTGTTCTTGGCCGCGCGCACCATGCGGAAGCCGGAGTGGCGATCGCCCTCGAAGTTCAGCACCACGTCCACCAGGTGCTCCATGGTACGGGGACCCGCGATGTTGCCGTCCTTGGTGACATGGCCGACGATCACCACGGCCATCCCGCGGCGCTTGGCCACCCGGACCAGGGCAGCGGTCACCTCACGCACCTGGCTGACTCCGCCCGGTGCGCCATCGGCCTGGGCCGTCCCGACCGTCTGCACGGAGTCGAGCACCAGCAGGCTGGGTTCCACCTCCTCGATGTGGCCCAGCACGGTGCCCAGGTCATTCTCCGCCGCCAGGAAGAGCTCGTCGGCCAAGGCATTCGTCCGCCCCGCCCGCAGCCGTACCTGCGCCGCGGACTCCTCACCGGTGACGTACAGGGTGCGCTCACCGCTGGCTGCCCACTTGGCCGCGACCTCCAGCAGCAGGGTCGACTTGCCGACCCCCGGCTCACCGGCCAACAGGGCCACCACACCGGGCACCAGACCCCCACCCAGGACCCGGTCCAGCTCGCCGATGCCGGTCAACCGTCGCGTGGTGGTGTTCAAGGGAACCTGGCCGATGGGAACCGCCTTCGCGACCGGCACCTGCGAGGTGACCTCGGCAAGTTTGGGCGCGCCTCGTTCCGCCACGCTGCCCCAGGCCTGGCACTCGCCGCACTTGCCCACCCAGCGCACCGAGGTCCAGCCGCACTCGGTGCAGACCCACGCATCTTCCTTCGTCTTTGCCACGTGCATGACCCTAGGGGAGGGCTCCGACAAAAAATCGGCGCGGCCCGTTGGGCCGCGCCGATCAGGGGTCTCGGTGGGTCAGATCCGCACGATGCCCTTGTTCGGGGTGTCGAAGGTCACCACGTCGATGCCCGGCTGGCCATTGGGGGCGGTGAAGTTGAGCTTCACGCCGTCGAACTCGTCGCCCAGCTCGATGCCCATCCAGTCCTCGATCCGGGGACGCGAGCCGGCGATGTCCATGCCCACCACATCAATGTCACCATTCAGCGCGGCCGGCAGCACCGAGTGCTCCGACTCCCACTTGAGGAAGTAGGGCAGTTGGGGATCGGCCATCAGCCCCTTGATGCCGATCTGCTTCCACTCCAGCAGGCGGCCATCGGGGAAGTGGCGCGAACCCTCCACCGCGGAGCGGTCCAGACGCTTCTCGTAGGGGGCCAGGTCATCGACGGAGACCACCCAGCCCAACCAGCCGCCGCCCATTTCGGTGCGAGCGCGCACGGCCTGGCCGAAGAGCGCCTTGTCGGCTGCGGGGTGCTCCAGCACCTCGACGACCTCCAGGTAACGATCGTCGGCCAGCGGGAGGATGTGATTGCGGGTGCCGAACCGCGGGTGGAACCCGCCATCCTTGAACTCCGCTCCGAGCAGCTCACCGAGCCGCTCCGCCTCCGCCTTGAGGCCGTTGGGTCCAGCTGCGAACACGAGATGGTCGACATGCATGACCACATTCTGTACGGCGCAGCCCTCGATCACGAAACCGGGGGCTTCAAACGACGCTGACCAGCGCAAATGATCACAACAGCCGGTGAGGTGGGTTCATCACCCACGCGTGGCCGGCGGGCTGGCAGGGTGCCGGGAGGGGCCCGTCGACAGGTGTTCCTCCGCAAGCCGACAGAGTTCCTCGTACGCGGGCAAGCCCATCAGCTCCACCAGCTCGTCGCGCGACGAGAGGTAGAGCGGCTGGTTGCCCACGTGGGCCTCGGGATTCGACGTGCAGTACCAGTCCAGGTCGGCTCCGCCGGCACCCCAGCCATCGCGGGTGTACTCGCCGATGGTGATCTCCAGCCACGGACTTCCGTCCGCGTGCTCCATGTGCCGATAGGTCCGGCGCAGCGGCAGCTGCCAGCACACGTCGGGCTTGGTGGTGATGTGGCTGATCCCCTCGCGCATGGCCAGTCCGTGGAGGGCGCATCCCTGCCCGCCGGGGAAATCGGGGCGGTTGGCGAAGACACAGACGCCATCCAGCACCCGCGTCTTGCGGCCGGGCAGGGCATCCTCGTCGTCCTCGTCCGGCTCATGGTCGGGGTCGTCGATGGCCCAGTCGTCCTTGGCGCGGTCGTGGTTCTGCCAGGTCTCGGGGGTCAGGCGCGCGACGTGGTCCGCCACCCGCTCCTCGTCGGCCGGTTCGCTGAAGTGGGCGCCCAGCACGCAGCAGCCGTCGTCGGGCCGCGCCGAGTGGATTCCCCGACACCCGGCGCCAAAGGTGCAGGTGTAGTTGGACGTCAGCCACGTCAGGTCACAGCGCAGCAGCTGCTGCGGGTCGGCAGGGTCCCAGAACTCCACCCAGGTGCGGGGGAATGGGCGCTTGATCTCGACATCGACGGGGCTCACGGCGGCACCCTACCGGCCGAGTGCGAATGCCTCGGGGACGAGTGCGACGAATGTCCCGGGACCGGACTGCGGGCGACTGTCAGCGGCAGGGGCTAGTTTGGACTCGTGGAAGCCAGCAGCGAAGGTATCAAGCCCCCCGCGGGGACCAGCCCGGCCAAGGTCGGCCTGTCCACCAGCTCGGTCTATCCCGAGTCCACCGCCTCCGGTTTCGAGGTGGCAGCCGCCCTCGGGTGGGACGGCGTGGAGGTGATGGTGGGCATCGATCCGATCGCCGCGGACATCGACCGGGTGGAGGCCCTGCGTGACTACCACCAGGTGCCGGTGCTCTCCATCCATGCCCCGACGCTGCTGGTGACCCAGGCCACGTGGGGCACCGACCCCTGGGAGAAGCTGGAGCGTTCTGCCGAGGCTGCGGTGCGACTGGGGGCCGATGTGGTGGTGGTCCACCCGCCCTTCCGGTGGCAGGCGAACTATGCGCGGACCTTCGTGGAGGGGATCCGGCGTCTGAACCAGCAGACCGGCGTCACCTTCGCCGTCGAGAACATGTATCCGTGGCGGACCCCGGGAACGCCCTTCCAGGCCTATGTTCCCAGCTGGGATCCCACGGAGATGGGCTATGAGCACTTGACGCTGGACCTCTCCCATGCCAGCACCGCCAAGAAGCGCTCCCTCGACTACGTGGAGGAGTGGGGGCCGCGGCTGCGGCATGTCCACATCACCGACGGCGGCGGGTCCCTCAAGGACGAGCACCTGCTGCCGGGGGAGGGTGACCAGGAGGCCTTCGAGGTGCTGCACCGTCTGGCCGGGCGTGCCTTCGCGGGGCACGTGGTGCTGGAGGTCAACACGCGCAAGGCCGGTTCACGGGCCGAACGTGAGGAGATCCTGGCGAAGTGCCTGGCCGATCTGCGTTTCCATCTGGGGCAAACCGATGGCATGCGCCGATCCGGTGCGCAGGACGGGGTGGGCGATGAGTGATCGGGAGTACACCCGACCCTTCGGAACGTGGAGTGCGCTGCTCAAGAGGGCCGGGGAATCGGAGCGAACCCGGCGACTGGTGACGGGCACCCCCGCGGCGCGGGAAGTGGCCCGCCGCTTCGTCGCGGCCGAGACCACCGACGCGGCGCTGGACCTGGTGGCCGCCAACCGGGACAAGGGGCTGTTGTCCACCGTGGAGCTGCTCCTGCCCGCGGCCACGGATGTCGATACCGCGCGCGGCGCTGCCCGTGCCCAGTCCGACGTGCTGGCTCGGGTGGGCGAACTGGGGCTGGGCCCGCAGGTGGAGCTGACCGTTGCCCCCGCCACCCTGGGACAGGGGATTGTCCGGGACGGCCACCAGATCAGCACGGATCTGCTCGACGAGGTGTGCCGCGCAGCTGACAATGCCGGGGCCCGGGTGACCCTGGACCTGGCCGACCACACCACCACGGACGACACCTTCGCCACGTTCACCGAACTGCATCAGGACCACCCGCAGCTGGGTGTGACCGTGCAGGCGCAGTTGCGGCGCAGCCTGGCGGACAGCCGCTGGCTGTCGGGAATCCCGGCGCGCGTCCGGCTCTGCAAGGGGGCCTATTCGGAGCCGCGCTCGATCAGCTACGACGACCACGACGACATCGCGGAGAACTACCTCTCCTGTCTGAACCTGCTGATGGCGGGGCGCGGCTATCCGATGGTCGCCACCCACGATCCCGATCTGGTGCAGGCCGCCGATGACCTGGCCTTCGTCCACAACCGTCGCTCGAGTGACTACGAGATCCAGATGTACCACGGGGTCCGCCCCTGGGAGCACCGGCGTCTGGCGGACACTGGCCACGCCGTGCGCGTGCACCTGCCGGTGGGGGAGGACTGGTACGCCTACTTCGCCCAGCGAATCTCGGAGCGGCCCGCCAATGTGATGCCGCTGCTGCGGGCGCTGGTGACGCGTCGGTGAACCGAACCTCCGGCCGGGCGACGGGGGCGCCGGACCCGTCCGGACGGGCCAGCGGACTGCCGCGGCCGCTGCGCCAACTTCTCCTGCTCGAGGTGCTCCTCCTTCTGGGCGTCTGTCTGGGGCGCTCGGCCATCTACTCGATCCTGCGCATCATCGAGCGGATGACCCGGCCGGAACCCCTGGGGCAGCAGTCGAGCAGCCTGAACCAGGCCGCGACGCGAGATCGGGCCTGGCTCAACGCCCTCTTCCAGCTGGCCGACGTCGCCTTCCTCGCCGTGCCAGCCGGCCTGGCCCTCTACCTGCTGCACTCGGTGGCGCAACCCCGCCTGGGAGCGGTCCGGGCGGCCGGGCTGCAGCTCGACCGGTGGCGGTCAGACCTGGCCTGGGGATTCGGCATCTTTGCCGCCGTGGGCATTCCCGGGCTCGCGCTCTACATCGGTGCCAAGGAGCTGGGCCTCAACACCACCGTCCAGGCGGCGGGGCTGGGCACCGACTGGTGGGTGGTGCCGCTGCTGGTGGCATCGGCCGCTGGCAACGCGGTGCTGGAGGAGGTGGTGATGATCGGCTACCTGTTCACCCGCCTGGACCAGGCGCGGTGGCGGCCCTGGCTGGTGCTGGTGACCGCTGCGCTGGTGCGGGGCAGTTATCACCTCTACCAGGGCTTCGGGGGCTTCGTCGGCAACCTCGTGATGGGCCTGGGCTTCGGGCTGTGGTTCCGCCGCACGGGCCGCCTCTGGCCGTTGGTCCTGGCGCACTTCCTGCTCGATGTGGCCAGTTTCGTGGGGTACGCCTTCCTCGCGGGGCGAGTCTCCTGGCTCTGAGTCGTCCGGTGGGACGAACCCTTGCGCCACCGTGACAGCCCGTAGGGTTGCCCCATGCGCGTAGGAGTTTTTGGAGCCACTGGCCAGGTGGGCAGCGTCATGCTGACCCTTCTCGAGGATCGCAATTTCCCCGTCGACGAGCTCAGGCTGTTCGCCTCGGCTCGTTCGGCTGGCAAGACGATCCCCTTCAAGGGCAAGGATGTGGTGGTTGAGGACACCGAGACCGCCGACTTCTCCGGGTTGGACATCGCCCTGTTCAGCAACGGTGGCTCCACCTCGAGGCGGATCGCACCCAAGGTGGCTGCCGCCGGTGCCATCGTCGTCGACAACTCGTCGGCCTGGCGTCTGGATCCCGAGGTTCCCCTGGTGGTCAGCGAGGTGAACCCCGACGACGCCAAGAACCCGCCCAAGGGCATCATCGCCAATCCCAACTGCACCACGATGGCCGCCATGCCGGTCCTCAAGCCGCTGCACGATGCGGCCGGCCTCCAGCGGCTGGTCGTTGCGACCTACCAGGCCATCTCCGGCTCCGGCGGCGATGCGGTGGTCAATGCCGAACGTCAGTTCCGCGTCGGCGTGGAGTCCGGCAAGCTCGACGAGCTGCGCCTGGACGGGCAGTGCATCGACTTCGGTGATCCGGCTCCCTATGTCAAGCCGATCGCCTACAACGTGCTGCCGATCGCCGGTGGACTCGTGGATGACGGCACTGGAGAGACCGACGAGGAGCAGAAGCTGCGCAATGAGTCGCGCAAGATCCTGCACCTGCCCGAGCTGCTGGTGGCCGGCACCTGCGTGCGCGTTCCCGTGCTCAGTGGTCATTCACTGGTGGTGCATGCGGAGTTCGAGAAGGACATCACCCCCGAGCAGGCCGCGGAGATCCTGAGCCGGGCGCCGGGCGTCGAGCTGATGGACGTGCCCACGCCGCAGGATGCTGCCGGCAAGGACCCGTCCTATGTGGGCCGAATCCGCCGCGACCAGTCGGCGCCCGAGGGCAAGGGTCTGGTCCTCTTCCTCAGCAATGACAACTTGCGCAAGGGTGCCGCCCTGAACGCGGTCCAGGTGGCTGAGGTCGTCGCCGCAAACCTCAAGGGCTGAGATGCGCATCGCGCTGGTGGGCGTTGGAAAGATGGGCGAGGCCGTGCTCTCGGGCCTTGTCCGGGCAGGCGGTCATGACCTGGTGGTGGTGAATCGGCGTGCCGAGCGCGACGCCGAGCTGGTGGAACGCCATGGCGTCACGGCGGCACCGCTGGCCGAGGCCCTGGCGGGCGCCGACGTGGTGGTGGTGGCCGTCAAGCCGAAGGACATTCCTGCCATGCTGCACCGCGTGGCCTCGGCGCTGGAGCCCCATGCCGTGGTGGTCAGCCTGGCCGCCGGGGTGTCGCTGCAGACCATGCAGCATCACCTGCCCGATGGTGCGGCTGTGGTGCGGGTGATGCCCAACACCCCGTCGTTGGTGGGGCAAGGGATGAGTGCCGCCTCGCCAGGCCCCTTCGTGGACGAGGAACAGCTCGCTCGTGTTCGGGAAGTGCTGTCCGCCTGCGGACAGGTGGTCGTCGTGCCGGAGGACCAACAGGATGCTGTCACCGCGGTCTCCGGTTCCGGACCGGCCTATGTCTTTGCCGTGGCGGAGGCCATGATCGAGGCAGGCGTGCAGCTGGGCCTGCCCCGGGATCTGGCCACGACGCTGGCCAGCCAGACCATCCTGGGGGCCGGCACCATGCTGGTCGAGTCCGGGACGCACCCCAGCATCCTGCGAGAAAATGTCACCTCCCCAGGAGGGACCACGGCCCGGGCATTGGCGGTGCTGGACCAGCGGGCGGTTCGGGCCGCCTTCGCTGAGGCAATGCAGGCCTGTCACGACCGATCGCGGGAGATGGGCCACCCAGAACCGAAGTGAGCTGGGTAGAAGTCAGCCGGATTGCCGGGACCGGTCAGTCCGTGTCCCGACCGGGACGTGCAGAAGGGCCCACCGTGCGGTGGGCCCTTCTGTCTTCAGTGTGACGCGTGGGTCACAGTTGCGTCCTGGTACGCCCCCGGCGGGGCTGCAGCAGGCGGCTCAGTAGCGACGCAGGCCGCCAATGATGCTCTGGCTGCTGAGGAAGAGCTCGGGGTTACGGTGGGCCACGTCGCCGAGGACGGCGTTCGGGTAGGCATGCACGAGCTTGCCGAGGGCATCGATGAACTTGTTCATGGTCATTCTCCTGTGGATTGGTAACGGGTACGAAATGTCACGCAGGAATCCACGCTGACCGCCGCGAGCCGTGAGGGCCTCGGGCCGAGCCTGCAGTGAGTCAGTGTTCCGGGAGCAACCCGAAACTATCTGTCTCAGTCGGTACAACCACCGACACCTCGAGGTTATTCCCCGGCTCGTGGAAGGTTCAACTTCTTGCACGGAGTTTCCCAGATCGACATCGCAATTTCGCCCGTGGGCGCCCAAACGGTAGAGTTGGGGGGTCGCCCTCGTATCCGACCTCGTCGGGCGAGGATGAAAAGTCTTGGCTGGATCACCTTCCAGCCCCATTCGAGGAAAGGCTCCACTGTGGGTTCTGTCATCAAGAAGCGTCGCAAGCGGATGGCCAAGAAGAAGCACCGCAAGCTGCTCAAGAAGACGCGCATCCAGCGTCGCCGCGCCGGCAAGTAATTGCCGATGGCCGTGCGCCCTGGCCCCGATCGGTCCGGGTGGCATGGCTCAGGACTGCGCGACATGCGTCTGTGGCCCAAACGTGAGGCCAGCCGGTCCGCAACTGCACCCGCAGTTGCGGATGTTGGCGTACCCGCGGCCGAGTCGGCGGCAGGGAGTGGCCGTCAGCCACCCTTTCCCGTCGACCAGTGGGGCGGGACGGCTGAGGTCGTCTTGCTGACCAGGGCGGGCTGCCACCTGTGCGAGATGGCCGAGCCGGTGGTCCGTCAGGTGTGCACCCCTCGGCAGGTGAAGGTGGCCGTGGTCGACGTCGATTGCGATGACGGCCTTCGGTCTGCCTATACGAACCACGTACCCGTGGTCTTCGTGCGCGGCGAGATCGTGGACTACTGGCAGGTCGACGCCGAACGCCTGGCGCGCGCCATCGACGGCCACCCATTCGACCGGCCCGCGCCTCTGTGACCACGCGTCGTGCCACTCCTTGTCAACAGGGCTTTGTGAACCACATCACCAGCGGTTACAGTCCCAAGCGGAAGTGCAGTGGCACCGCGCACCGGCGCGCCGCCCCACGGCAGACCAGGAGTGTGATGACCGGCCCCGACGAGCAGCAGATCCCGGAGGCGACGATTGCTCGTCTGCCGGGCTATCTGCGTGTCCTGAATGACTTCCAGGCGGCCGGTGTCACGAGAGTCAGCTCCACGGACCTGGCGGAGGCCGCGGGTGTCCAGCCCGCACTGCTGCGCCGCGACCTGTCCTACTTCGGTAGTTATGGCACGCGTGGCGTGGGCTACGAGGTTCCACTCCTGGTACGCGAGATCGGCCTGACCACCGGTGGCGGCACCGTTTGGCCGGTCATCATGATCGGTGTGGGAAATCTGGGGCGGGCGCTGGCGACGCATGGCGGCCTCCTGCAGCAGGACTTCAAGATCGTCGCCCTCGTCGACGTGGATCCGGCGGTTGTCGGGAGCACGGTCGGCCGGCGGGTGGTGCAGCACGTCGATCGGCTCGAAGAGCTCGTGGCCCAATACCAGCCACGCATCGCCATCGTGGCCACACCCGCTCATGCTGCCCAGGCCACCTGCGATCGGCTCGTGGATGCCGGGATCACCAGCATCCTGAATTTCGCCCCCACCGGTGTGGTGGCCCCGGCGCATGTGACAGTGCGCGCCGTGGACCTCTCACAGGAGCTGCGTATCCTCGCCTTCCACGAGGCCCGTAGAGTCGTGGCCTCCGAATCCGCCACCGCTCAGCCCGTCCAGCCCGTCCAGTCCGCCCAGTCCGCCCAGTCCGCGCAGGAGTATGTCCCGTGACACTGCTAGCCGTCAGCATCAACCATCGCACCGCAGGCCTTGACCTGCTGGCGCGGGCGTCGATGGACAAGGACACCAGTCGTGCCCTGGCCACTTCCCTGGTGGGGCAGGCACATGTTGGAGAGGCGCTGGTCCTCTCGACGTGCAACCGCACCGAGATCTACCTGGACACCGATCGCTTCCACGCGGGGCTCGAAGCCGTGGCCGTTCCACTGGCCGAACGTGCCGGCGTCGATCGCGAGGAGCTGCCGGAACTGTGCCGCGTGTACTACGACGAGGCGGCCGTCAAGCACTGCTTCAGCCTCGTCGCCGGGCTCGACTCCCTCGTCGTGGGTGAGAACCAGATCCTCGGGCAGGTCCGTGAAGCGCTCTCGTCCGCGCAGGAGGACCGCACCTCGGGTGCTTCCATCAACCAGCTCTTCCAGACGGCGCTGCGCGTCGGCAAGCGAGTCCAGTCGGAGACCTCGATCGGTGCGGCCGGCCGTTCGGTGCTCACCGCGGCCCTGCAGCAGCTCGAAGGGGACTTCGAGGTGGCCGGATCCTCCTGCCTCGTCGTGGGAGCTGGCGCGATGGCCGGACTCGCCGCCCGCACCCTGGCCAGCCAGGGCGCCCGCGTTGACTGTGCCAACCGCACCCTGGCCAAGGCCGAGCGCCTCGCGGCGGAGGTGGGTGGACGAGCCATCCCCATGCAGGACCTTGACCAGGCCGTGGCCGAACACGACGTCGTGGTCACCTGCACCGGTGCCGCCGGCAGCCTGGTCAGCGCCGAATCATTGGGCGACGGCCCCGTCCCGAGCGTCGTGATCGACCTCGCCATGCCGCCGGATGTGGCGGATGACGTGGTGAGCAAGGGTGTTCGACTGGTGAACCTGGCCAGCCTCAAGGAACAGTCAGAGGAGCACGACGAGCTCGACGTGGAGGCCGCCCGCGCTCTGGTGGGCTCCGAAGTGACCGCCTTCCTCGCCAAGCAGCGCGCCCAGGCGGTGACTCCCACCGTCGTGGCGCTGCGCCAGATGGCCACCGGCGTGGTGGACAGCGAGATGAAGCGTCTGCGTCGTCGCCTGCCCGGGCTGGACGAGGCGGCCGAGGCACAGATCCACAATGCGCTCAACCGGGTGGCGGAGAAGCTGATCCACTCCCCGACGGTGCGTGTGCGCGAGTTCTCGGGTGGCGACGATCCGGTTGACTATGCCGCAGTGCTGCGCACCCTGTTCGCGCTGGAGGGGCGGGAGATTGCCCTCAGCGATCCCGAGGACTGCCCGCCCGAAGCTCGACGTGCGGTCTCCGAACAGGTGGACGGCGTCGTGCCGACCGTCCCCACCGTGCTGTACCCCAACCAGGAGGAGGCCACCGCATGATCCGCATCGGAGCTCGCCGCTCGCCGCTGGCCGTGGCCCAGGCCAAGTGGGTGGCTGCCCAGATCGTCGCGCTCGGCCATGACTGTGAGGTCATCGGCATCGACACCCTGGGCGACGTGGATCGTCGGCGCCTGACGGAGATCGGTGGCACCGGCATCTTCGCCACGGCAGTGCGGGATCGTCTGCGGGACCACAGCATCGACGTGGCGGTTCATTCCCTCAAGGACCTGCCGGTGGCACAGGCTCCGGGACTGGTGGTGGCAGCCATCCCCGCGCGGGAGGACGTCCGCGACGTGCTCGTGGGACTGCCCGTCGAACAGTGGGGCGACGGCACCGTGGTGGGCACTGGCTCGCCACGGCGGGCCATACAGGTCGAGGCGCTGGCCGCCCAGCGCGGCATCACCGTCAAGGTGGTTCCGATCCGCGGCAATGTGGACACCCGGCTGGACCTGGTGCGCCACGGCGACGTGGATGCCACCCTGCTGGCCGCCGCTGGCCTGCTGCGCCTGGGGCGGCTCGAGGCGAGGCAGGTCACCACGCCCATCACCCAGAGCCAGGATGTCCGCATCCAGGACCTTCCGGCACGCCTGCTGGGCACCGATGTGATGCTCCCGGCCGCCGGACAGGGGGCGCTCGGCGTCGAGTGTCGCATCGACGCATCCGACGAGGTGCTGACCGCCCTGGCGGAGTTGGACCACGCGGCCACCCGCGCCGCCGTCACGGCCGAACGTAGTTTCCTGTCCACGCTGGAGGCCGGTTGCCTCGCCCCGGTGGGAGCGCACGGCGTCGTGACCGGCGACGATTTGACCATTCGTACAGTGGCTGGGCAACAATCGTCCAATGATTCGGCCAGCACATCCGCTGGCACGGGGCCGCTGACCGTCATGGCAACGCGATCCGGAACCGCCGCGGATGCCCAGGGGCTGGGCGCTGCGCTGGCCGCTGAGGTCTTGCCGCAGATCCAGCTCGACCATGAGCAGAAGGTGAAGAAGCACGGTGAACACTGAGAGCGAGCCAGGCCTGGCCCCCATCCCCGGACGGGTGCTGTTCGTCGGCGCCGGTCCCGGCGATCCCAATCTCCTGACGGTTGCCGCGATCTCGGCGCTGGAGGATGCGGGCGCGGTGCTCGTCAACGACGATGACCTGCGCCAGATGTTGAACCATCCGGTGCTCAAGATCGACCCGGCCACGCCCGTGCTGAGCTTCGGCCCGTCGGAACATGCCCCCGCGGCACCGGTGGAGGCGCGCGTGCAGGCCATCATCGAGGCCGCCGAGAGTGGGCGTGACGTGGTGCGTCTGGTCAGTGGTGATCCCTTCCTGGACGGCGGCGTCTCGGGCGAGGCCGCGGAGTGCGCCAAGGCGGGTCTGGACATCGAGATCGTGCCGGGCATCTCGTCGATGACGGCGGTGCCGGAGTATGCGGGCATCTCCCTGGAGGGAGGGGTTCAGCTCATCCGTACCTTGCGTCGGCCGGGACTCGAGCCGGCCAGCGAGATGCCGGAGCAGTGGGCGGCCCACGGCACCCTGGTGGTGCACGCCAATGCCTCGCAGCTGGGCTCGATCCACGAGCAGGCCATCAAGTCCGGCCGCACCGCAGACGAGCAGGTGCTGCTCACCTTCTCCGGCGGCAGCACCCAGCAGCACTCACGCCAGGTGAAGCTCTCCGAGCTCCCCCGAGTGGCCCGCACCCTGGATCCGGAGGCTTCGGTGCACGTCATCGTCGGAGCGGCCGTGGCCGAGAGTCCGCGCGACGAACTGGACTGGTTCGAGCGCAAGCCGCTCTTTGGCTGGCGGGTGCTGGTTCCGCGCACCAAGGACCAGGCGGGCGAGATGGTGGCGCGTCTGGAGATGTACGGAGCGCACGCCGACGAGGTGCCGACGATCTCCGTCGAACCGCCGCGCACCCCGCAGCAGATGGACAAGGCCATCCGTGGTCTGGTCGAGGGCAGCTACGAGTGGGTCTGCTTCACCTCCGTGAATGCCGTCCGCGCCGTGCGGGAGCGTCTGGAAGAGTACGGCCTGGATGCGCGTGCCTTCAGCGGCCTGCGGATCGCCGCAGTGGGCAATGCCACCGCGAACGCGCTCAAGGCCTGGGGCATCAAGCCCGATCTGGTGCCGCTGGTGGAGCACTCTGCCGCCGGTCTGGCGGCCGAATTCCCCGCCTATGACGAGGTGCTGGACCCGATCAACCGGGTCTTCCTGCCTCGCGCCGACATCGCCACCGAGGTGCTGGTCAAGGGCCTCACCGAGCTGGGCTGGGAGGTGGACGACATCACGGCCTATCGCACGGTTCGGGCTGCTCCGCCACCCGCCGAGACCCGTGAGGCGATCAAGACCGGCAAGTTCGACGCGGCCGTCTTCACGTCCTCGTCGACGGTTCGCAACCTGGTGGGCATCGCTGGCAAGCCGCACAACCACACGGTGATCGCGGCCATCGGTCCGCAGACCGCGCAGGGTTGCGCCGACCACGGCCTGCGCGTTGACGTCGTGGCGCCCCAGCCGGGTGCGATCGAACTGGTGGATGCCCTGGCCGAGTTCGCCCTGAAGCGTCGCGCCGAACTGCTGGCCGAGGGGCGTCCCGTGACCAAGCCCAGTGAGACGCGGCGCCGTCGTCGCAGCACCACGTCCGCCTGACCCGTCGCGGACGCCTAGACTGGTCCAATGATCAATCGCCCTCGTCGTCTGCGTACCAGTCCGGCCATGCGTGGCATGGTGAGCGAGCACTCCGTGGAGGCGCGCCAGCTGATCCTGCCCGCCTTCGTGGCCGACGGGATCAGCGAGCCGCGTCCGATCGGATCGATGCCCGGCGTGGTGCAGCACACCCTCGACGGGATCAGGCGCACGGCCGTCGAGTGTGCCGAGGCGGGCCTGGCCGGGATCATGCTCTTCGGCGTGCCGAAGGAGGAGGACAAGGACGCCAACGGCAGCCAGGCGCTGGCCGAGGAGGGCATCCTGAACCGCGCCATCCGGGCGGTCCGCGCCGAGGTGGGCGACAGCCTGCTGGTGATGAGCGATGTCTGCCTGGACGAGTTCACCGACCATGGGCACTGCGGCGTCCTGAATCCCGACGGTGTGGTCAACAATGACCTGACCGTGTTGCTGTACGCCGAGATGGCGCGGATCCATGCCGAGTGCGGTGTCCACATGGTGGGGCCCAGCGGTATGATGGACGGCCAGGTGCTCGCCATTCGCGAGGCACTCGATGACTCCGACCACTCGGACGTGGGCATCATGGCCTACGGCGCCAAGTACGCCAGCGCCTTCTACGGCCCCTTCCGTGAGGCCGTCGGCAGTTCCCTGCAGGGGGACCGCAAGACCTACCAGCAGGACCCGGCCAATGTGCGCGAGTCATTGCGTGAGGTCTTCGCGGACATCGAGCAGGGCGCCGACATCGTGATGGTGAAGCCCGCTCTGCCCTACCTGGACGTGCTGCGCGTTGTGCGCGACTCCGTGGACGTGCCAGTGGCCGCCTACAACGTCTCCGGCGAGTACTCGATGGTCGAGGCGGCTGCCGCCAACGGCTGGCTCGACCGTGAGCGCACCATCGACGAGACCCTGCTGGCCATCCGTCGCGCGGGCGCCGACATCACCCTCACCTACTGGGCCCTCGAATGGGCCCAGCGCCAGTGCCGCTGAGGGTACAGCGCGAGCGCCGCTGAGGGTACGGCGCCAGGGCAACCGATCCCGATCATCGCTCGGAACGGGATTCGAATCCCGCCGGACGGGCGCATAGGCTGGCCCACATGCAACCCGTGCCTGCCTCCGACGAGCTCTTCGACCGTGCCCAGAGGGTCATTCCCGGTGGGGTGAACTCCCCGGTTCGCGCCTACCGCGCGGTTGGTGGAACCCCGCGCTTCATCACCGGTGCCAAGGGCGCCTTCGTGACCGATGCCGACGGCAACGAGCTCGTTGACCTGGTGGGCTCCTGGGGCCCGATGATCCTCGGACATGCCCACCCGCAGGTGCTGGATGCCGTTCAGGCCACCGCCGCCCGGGGCACCTCCTTCGGTGCTCCCACCCAGGCCGAGGTGGAGTTGGCCGACCTCATCGTCGAACGCACCCCCATCGAGATGGTGCGGCTGGTGAACTCCGGCACCGAGGCCACCATGAGCGTGCTGCGCCTGGCCCGCGGCATCACGGGTCGCGACAAGATCGTCAAGTTCGCCGGCTGTTACCACGGCCATGTCGATTCCCTGCTGGTGGCCGCCGGCTCCGGCGTCGCCACCCTGGGCGATGCCGCCAGCCGCGCCATTCCCGCCAGCCCGGGCGTCCCCGGTGTCGTGGCCCAGGACACCCTGGTGGCCCCGTACAACGACCGCAAGGCCGTCGAGAAGATCTTCGCCGAGCACGGCAACCAGATCGCCTGCATCATCACCGAGGCGGCGCCGGGCAACATGGGCGTGATCGAGCCGGGCGTCGAGAACGGCGAGCACTTCAACGCCTTCCTCAAGCGCATCGCCCACGAGCACGGTGCCCTGTTCGTCAGCGACGAGGTGATGACCGGCTTCCGGGTCACCCGCAGTGGCCAGTACGGCAAGGACGGCGTGGAGCCTGACCTGATGACCTTCGGCAAGGTGATGGGCGGTGGTTTCCCGACGGCGGCCTTCGGTGGGCGTTCCGAGCTGATGCTGCACCTGTCGCCGGTCGGCGGCGTCTACCAGGCCGGCACCCTGAGCGGGAACCCGGTGGCTTCGGTGGCGGGTGCCACCACGCTGAAGCTGTGCACCGATGCGGTCTACAGCCACCTCGATGAGGTCTCCGCGGCGCTGCAGCAGTCCGTCGGCACCGCGCTGTCCACCTTTGGGATTGCCCACACGATCAACACCGCGAACAGCATGTTCAGCGTCTTCCTGGGCACCGAGGGGCCGGTGACCAACTACGAGCAGGCCCAGGAACAGAGCGGCGAGGCCTTCGCGGCCTTCTTCCACTCCATGCTGGACCAGGGCATCTACCTGCCGCCCTCGGGCTATGAGTGCTGGTTCCTCTCGGCCGCGCACGACATGAATGTGGTGGACCGGATCATCGAGGCACTGCCCAAGGCGGCCGCCGCTGCCCGCAAGGCGCTGTGACCGTGGCGCAGGCAACATCTGGGGGACGCCCCAACCCGGCTCGTCGACGGCTGCTCCAGCTGGGCGTCGGCCTGCCGCTGCTCGGACTGGCCGCGTGCAGCGATGACTCCACTGGAGCCAGCGAGGAGGAGGGCTTCGCCACCGGAACGGGCACCTACACCCGCATCGCCCCGGCAGACCGCAAGCCGGTGCCGGAACTGTCCGGCAAGACACTCGACGGCAAGCAGCTCTCGCTGGCCGACTTCGCCGGCCAGGTGGTGGTGCTCAATGTGTGGGGATCATGGTGTTCCCCCTGCCGTCACGAGGCGCCGCACCTGGTGAAGGCCGCCGAGCGGACCAAGGGCAGGGCCCAGTTCATCGGGCTCAACACGCGTGACCTGAACGTGGCGCAGGCGCAGGCCTTCGTGCGCAGCTTCGGCATCACCTTCCCCAACATCCACGATCCCAAGGGCGAACTGCTGCTCAAGTTCGGCGCCCTGCCGCCCAAGGCGATCCCCAGCACCCTGGTGATCGACCCGTCGGGCCTGATCGCGGCGCGCGTGCTGGGCGAGACCACCACCGCGACGCTGGTGGGTACTGTCGACGACATCGCAGCCGGCAAGTAGGCACGGATGGAGCCGAGCGGATTGGGGCTGCCCCTGATGCAGACCGGATGGGTGGAGAACGCGATGGGCGGCAGCATGCTGCTGGCGATTCCCGTCGCGGTTCTGGCGGGGCTCGTCAGTTTCTTCTCCCCGTGCGTGCTGCCACTGCTGCCCGGTTACCTGAGTTTCGCGACCGGTCTGAGCGCGTCGGAGGTGCAGGAGGGCAGCCGCCGCGGCCGGATGTTGCTGGGAACCGTGCTCTTCGTCCTGGGTTTTGCCGTGGTCTTCGTCGCGACGGGCGCCCTGATCGGCGGCATCGGGGCATCGCTCATCCAGCACCAGCGGGCCATCAATGTTGTCGTTGGGCTGCTCACCATCCTGCTCGGCGCCATCTTCATGGGGCTGGTGCCGATCGGTCAGCGAGATCTACGGGTGCACCGGCTCCCGAGGCTGGGCCTGCTGGCCGCGCCCCTGCTGGGCATGGTCTTCGGCGTCGGCTGGACCCCCTGCATCGGACCGGCCCTGAGCGTGGTGCTCGGCCTGTCCTTCAACGAGGCGTCCCAGACGCGGGGTGCGATCCTGGCCTTCTGCTACGCGATGGGTCTCGGGCTGCCGTTCGTCGTGGCCGGTCTGGCGATGTCCCGAATGGCCGGCACGATCACCTGGGTCAAGCAGCACCACAACCTGGTGCAGCGGCTCGGTGGCGGTCTCATGGTGCTCGTGGGCGTGATGCTCGTCAGCGGCCTGTGGGACAGTGCCATGGGCGTCCTGCGCCAGTGGGCAGTCAACTGGGGCACCCCGATCTGATGAGGATGCCGCGCACGGTTGCCGTGCCGGGAAGTTGCGAGAGGAATCGATGAGCACGAGCGAGAAGCGTCCGCAGGCACTGCGGCCGGTGGAGATGCTGCGCTGGGTGTGGACCCAGCTGACCAGCATGCGCACAGCCCTGGCCCTGCTCTTCCTGCTCGCCCTCGGAGCCATCCCCGGTTCGCTCATCCCGCAGCGCAGCCAGTCCGCCTTGAAGGTCAGCGAATTCCGCGAGGCCAATCCGGCGCTGGACCGCTTCTATGAGCCGATGGGTATGTACGACGTGTACACCTCGCCCTGGTTCAGTGCCATCTACCTGCTGCTCTTCGTCAGCCTGATCGGCTGCATCGTGCCCCGGATCGGCGTCTACTGGCGTGCGGTGAAGGGGCAGCCGCCGCGCATGCCGTCGCGTCTGGACCGGCTCCCGGAGCATCGACTCGTGACGGCCACCGGAAGCGTCGACGAGGGCCTGGACCGTGCCGACGCGTGGTTGCGCAAGCGCCACTTCCGCACCCAACGCGCCACGCTTCCGGACGGCACGCAGGGGATCAGCGCCGAACGCGGCTACCTGCGTGAGTTCGGCAACCTGCTCTTCCACCTCAGTCTGGTCTTCATGCTGCTGGGAGTTGCCTGGAACAACCTGATGGGCTTCAAGGGGTCCACGATCATGGTGGAAGGCCAGGGCTTCAGCAATTCGATCACGCAGTACGACGAATACCGGGCCGGCGCCTGGGTGGACACCGACGCACTGGCCCCGTTCACCATGGACCTCGAGCGTTTCATCGTGAAGTTCGAGACCGGCCAGGTGCAGCGCGGAGCGGCCCGTGACTTCCAGGCCAAGATCAAGGTCACCGAAGGGGACCAGACACGGCAGGAGACGGTGCGCGTCAACCACCCCGTCACGATCGAGGGCAACAAGATCCACCTGATCGGCCACGGCTATGCGGCCCATGTCACCGTCACCGACGGCGAGGGCAAGGCGGCCTGGTCCGGTCCCGTCATCTTCCTGCCCCAGGACGGCAACTTCACCTCGTCGGGTGTCATCAAGGCCCCCGACGCGCGCCCCGATCGGCTGGCCATGCAGGGCGTCTTCCTGCCCACGGCACCCGAGGAGGGGATGATGGGGCAGTCGATCTTCCCGGACGCCTTCAACCCCAAGCTCTTCCTCAATGCCTGGTATGGCCCCCCGAAGCAGGAGACCGGCAAGCCGGAGAACATCTACGCCCTGGACACCGCGGGCATGACGCAGTTCAAGGAGAACGGCGACATCGTGCGTTTCATGCTGGAACCCGGGCAGGGCTTTGACCTGCCCGACGGCAAGGGCAGCGTCGTCTTCGACGGCTGGTCGCGCTGGAGCAAGGTGCAGATCAGCCGCGCTCCCGGCCTGCCCCTGACCTTCGGCTCGGTGGCAGCCGCCATCCTGGGCATCAGCCTGAGTCTGTTCGTGCGTCCCCGACGGTTGTGGGTGCGCAGCCGGGTGTCCGAGGATGGCACGCGCCAGTTCGAGGTTGCCGGACTGGACCGAGCCGATGCCCGTACGGGACTCGACGAGCACGTCGACCAACTTGCCGTGGCTGCCAGTGGCGCCGCGGATGATGTCACCAAGGAGAAGAAGTGAGCATCGAGGAACTCTCGGCACTGGGCGTCGTGACGGCTGCCGTCGTCTATCTGATCGCCTTCATGGCCCATTCCATGGAATGGGCGGCAGCGCGGGGGCTTCCCGTCCTCGCCGCTGGTGAGCAGCCCTCGCCCGAGCACGAGAAGGCCTTGGTTCGCGTGGACATGTACGGCCGGATGGGTCTCGGCCTCACCGTCGTCGCCTTCCTGGCACACGCCATGGGCGTGGTGCTGCGGGGCGTTGCCGCGCAGCGTGCTCCCTGGGGCAACATGTACGAGTTCACGATCTCGGCCCTGCTCTTCGCCGTCATCACCTATCTGGTGCTGGCGGTGACCCGCGACATGCGCTGGCTCGGCCTGCCGATGACGCTGCTGCTGGCCATTGGCAATGGACTGGCCGCCACCGTCTTCCACGTCGCGGTGGCCCCGCTGGTGCCGGCGCTGCACTCGGTGTGGTTCATCATCCACATCGTCGCGGCTGCCATTGCGGGTGCCGCCTTCAATGTCGGTGGCATGGCGTCGATCATCTACCTCTTCCAGCACCGCGCCGAACAGTCCGGCAAGGAGCGCACCGGTTACCTGGCCAAGCTGCCGTCGGCCAAGCAGATGGACACCTTCGCCTACCGGATGCATGCCTTCGCCTTCCCGGTGTGGACCTTCACGATTGCCGCCGGGTCCATCTGGGCCGAGTACGCCTGGGGTCGGTTCTGGGGTTGGGACCCCAAGGAGACATGGAGCCTGGTGACGTGGGTGATCTACGCGATGTACCTGCATGCCCGGGCGACGGCCGGCTGGCGTGGTACCCGGGCCGCGGTGATCGCGATCATCGGTGTGGTCAGCTTCTGGTTCAACTTCGTGGGCATCAACCTCTTCGTGAGCGGCCTGCACTCCTACGCGGGCATCTGATGTCGCGGCCCGCACCCGGTCCCGAGACGTCCCCGTCGCACGGCGGCGGCCGCTGGCTGCCGCAGCTGACCATCCTGATGTCCCTGGTCTGTGCGGTGGTCGCGCCCCTGGCCAGACCCCTGGGGGAGGTGGGGCCGCTCGCCTTCATGGTGCTCATCGTGCTGCTCGGTCTGGGCGGGGCGGCGCTCGCCGTCCAGCAGCACCGGCCACGCTGGGCCGCGGC
Organism: Luteococcus sp. Sow4_B9; assembly: GCF_052116585.1. Taxonomy (NCBI): domain Bacteria; kingdom Bacillati; phylum Actinomycetota; class Actinomycetes; order Propionibacteriales; family Propionibacteriaceae; genus Luteococcus; species Luteococcus sp. Sow4_B9. The sequence continues at coordinate 38,939 of NZ_JBQKKT010000022.1, forward strand.
CAACCTCGTGGCTGGCGTGGTGCTGCTGGTCCTGGCCCTGGTGCTGACGTCGACGCTGGCCTGAACGCTGGCCTTCAGCGGTGCCCCGTTCGAGCCGTCCCGACGGGGACTCGTGGTGACCGGATCCGGCTAGGCTGGCCGCATGCATGCACTCGTGACTGGAGCATCGGGGGGCCTGGGTCAGGCTTTCTGCGAACACCTCGCCGAGCGGGGCCATGACGTCGTCCTGGTCAGCCGTCGGGTGGAGGAACTGGAGAGGATTGCCGCCCAGCTGCGTGAACGCTATGCCGTCGACGCGCTGGTGCTGCAGGCCGATCTGTCCGAGGAGTCCGTCCGCAATGACCTGGCGGCGGATCTGGAGCGTCGCGGCGTGCAGGTGGACGTGCTGGTGAACAATGCGGGCTTCGGCACGATCGGCGATCTGGCGACGGCTGATGTGGACCGCCTCAACGACGAGATCAGCCTGAACTGCGGGGCCGTCGCGCACCTGAGCCGACTCTTCCTGCCGGGCATGCTGGAGCGCGGCAAGGGATCCATCATCAATGTGGCCAGTACCGCGGCCTTCCAGCCGATCCCGACGATGGCCGTCTATGCCGCCACCAAGGCCTTCGTGCTGAGTTTCACCCACGCGCTGTGGCAGGAGACCCGGGACACCCCGGTGCGGGTCACGGCCATCTGCCCGGGCCCGACGGACACGGCCTTCTTCGACACCGCCGGTGATGACAAGGTGCTGTCTCGGCGTCGTACGCCCGCACAGGTGGTTGCCAGCACCTTCAAGGCCCTGGACCGCCGCGCGCCGAGCGTGACCGACGGACTGTTCAATGCGCTGCAGGGGCAGCTGGCAAAGGTCGCCCCGGTGCAGGTGGCGGTCCCGATGGCCCGCCGCGCCGTGCGTCCGACCGGCCACTGATGGGAACCCGGCTGGACCGGTCCGAGTGCCCCTGCGGTTCGGGTGAGGTGCTGGGGGAGTGCTGCGGCCCGCTGCTGGATGGCCACCCGGCGGCCACGGCCGAGGCCCTGATGCGCTCCCGGTACACGGCCTTCGCGCTGGCGGACCGGCACCCGGGTTCAGCCGACCATCTGTGGCGTACCTGGCATCCGGCCAAGCGGCCGGCCGATGCCACGCCGGATGCCGCCCAGGTGTGGGAGGGCTTGGTGGTGACCGAGGTGGTTGATGGCGGCCCGGATGATGAGGCGGGTGAAGTCTCGTTCACCGCTCGGTGGAGGCAGGGTGGAGCGCGTGGGGTGCTGACGGAGCGCAGCTTCTTCGTGCGTCGTGCCGGACGGTGGGTCTACCTCGACGGTGAGGTGGCCTGAGACCCGACGTGCTCGTCATATGGCAACTGCGAGCCAGAGCGGGGACGGAGCCCCGGAAGACAGCAGCGGTCCCGTGCCGGATAATCCCCCCGAATTCATCCGACCCGGAACCGCTTGGTCATGTTTGACGTTGACACCACTCTCCCTCTCCGGCGCTGTGAACACAAGTTAACGTTGAACGCTCGGGTGGGGCTTTCAGATCCGGGTCAGGAAGCAGCGTGCTCGTGTCCCCTGTCTGGGGGACAACTGTCTGGGGCAACCAGGGCCCGAGGGCTGATGGTTCGGGCCCGGCTGACCGGAAATGTCAGGGCCCGCCGGTAGCGTTGTGGCCATGGAGCATTTCGACCTGGTCATCATCGGTTCCGGATCGGGCAACACGCTCGTCGACGAGCGGTTCGACGGTCTTCGTGTGGCGATGGTGGAACGCGGCATCTATGGCGGCACGTGTCTGAATGTGGGGTGCATCCCCACCAAGATGTTCGTCCTGCCGGCGGATCATGCCGTCTCCCCGCAGGAGGCCGCGAGGATCGGTGTGGACCTCGCTCTCGAGGGCGTTCGGTACGAGGAGATCCGGGATCGTGTCTTCGGCCGGATCGATCCGATCTCGGCGGGTGGCAAGGCCTGGCGCGAACAGAGCGAGAATGTGACGGTCTTCACCGGCAATGGCCGCTTCGTCGAGCGGGACGTGCTGGAGATCGCCCTCCAGGGCGAGGACGAGCCGGTCCGCATCAGCGGGGACCGCTTCGTGCTGGCAGCTGGCTCCCGGGCCGTGCTGCTCGACGTGCCCGGCATGCACATCCCGGAGGTGGCCACCCGCGTGCACACCTCTGACACGGTGATGCGGCTGCCCGAACTGCCCCGTTCCATGGTGATCCTGGGCGGCGGCTACATCGCCAGTGAGTTCGCCCACGTCTTCAGCGCCTATGGCGTCGACGTCACCATGGTCAACCGGTCCGGCGTGCTGCTGCGCCGCGAGGACGAGGCCATCAGTGAGCGGTTCACCGACGTGATCTCGCGTCGGGTGAACCTCAAGCTGAACCAGCAGGTCTCCCGCCTGGACTGGCAGGACGGCCAGGTGGTGGTGGTGGCCACCGATCCCAATGGCATCGAGTACAGCTACGACGCAGACCTGGTGCTGGTGGCGCTGGGCCGCACCCCCAATGGCGACGGGCTGGACCTGGATCGGGCCGGAGTGCAGGTGGATGCGGACGGCCTGGTGGTCGTGGACGAGCACCAGCGCACCAGCCAGCCGCACATCTGGGCACTCGGCGACGTCAGCTCGCCCTCCCAGCTCAAGCACGTTGCCAATCACGAGGCCCGCGTGGTGCAGCACAACCTGCTGTGCGAGATCACGGGCCAGGGGGAACTGGCCTCGTCGGACCACCGTTTCGTGCCGCATGCCATCTTCACCGACCCCCAGATCGCCTCGGTGGGTGCCACGGAGCAGGAGCTGCGTGAGCAGGGAAGGCCCTACCTGGCCAAGGTGCAGAAGTATGGCGACGTGGCCTACGGCTGGGCGATGGAAGACCAGGACCACTTCGTGAAGCTGCTCAGCGACCCGAAGGCCGAGCACCTGCTGGGGGCCCACATCATTGGCCCGCAGGCGTCCACGCTCATCCAGCCGCTGATCCAGGCCATGAGCACCGGGCTGGGGATCGAGGAGATGGCCCGCAGCCAGTACTGGATCCACCCGGCCCTCACCGAAGTCGTGGAGAATGCCCTGCTGGGCCTCCTCGAACAGCGCGACGACAGCAAGGAGGCCTGAGCATGAACAGGTCCAGTTCCCTGGCTGCCCTCGCCTGCCTTGCCCTGCTGGCCGGCTGCGGCTCCGGCGGCGAGCAGTCACCCGCCGCCCAGTCCGGGGCCAGCGGAGGCACACAGGCTGCAACGTCTTCGTCTGGCGAATCGTCGCCCGAGCAGGGCGCCACGGGTGTCCCGGCGGCGAAGCCGTCGGTGAAGGAGGGAACCAGCTGTCGTTCCATGGCCGAGGAGATGGATCTGGAGCAGAAGGTCGGCCAGCTGTTCATGGTGGGCACCACGTCCAGTTCTGTCGACGAGGTGGAAACCGCCCTGCTGGAACACCAGGTGGGATCGGTGATCCTGTTGGGCGGGGACCTGCGTCCCCATGACGAGACCGCGGCCCTCACCGAGCAGATCCAGGCCGCCAGCCCCAGCCAGATCCCGGTGCTGGTGGCCAGTGACCAGGAGGGCGGGCAGGTCCAGCGGTTGGCCGGCCCCGGATTCGAAACCATCCCACCCGCCACCGAGCAGGCCCAGATGTCTCCCGCGGAGCTCACCAAGGCTTGGCGGGGGTGGGGCCAGCAGATGAAGAGCGCGGGCGTTTCGTACAACCTGGCCCCGGTGGCCGACGTGGTCCCCGAGGGCATGGAACAGAAGAATGCAGCCATCGGGCAGCTGAAGCGCAATCTGGGCAATGACCAGGAGAGCGTCGCCACCAATGCCTCCGCGGTCGTGAAGGGTCTGGCCCAGGCCAAGGTGGGGTCGAGCCTCAAGCACTACCCGGGGCTGGGGACGGCCACGGTCAACACGGACTTCGGCGTCGCCAAGGACCCCACCACCACCCTGGACGACGCGGAGTCCTTCCTGGGCGCGATGGACGCCGGCGCCAGCTCGGTGATGATCAGCTCCACCATCTACGAGAAGATCGACCCCGACAACCAGGCCGTCTTCAGCAGCAAGGTGATCACAGACGGGCTCCGTGAAAAGCACGGCTGGAGCAAGGTGGTCATCAGCGATGACCTGGGTGCTGCCGCGGCGGTCAAGGACGTCCCGCCGGGGGAGCGCGGCGTGCGCTTCATCGAGGCGGGTGGGGACATCGTCATCGACGCCGATCCGGCCAGCCTGGACGAGATGGTGGGGGGAGTGGTGGACAGGGCCACCTCCGATCCCGACTTCGCCGGCAAGCTGGACAACCACGTCACCCGGGTGCTGCAGCTGAAGGCGGAGCTGGGAGAGCTCGCCTGCACCTTGGAGAACTGACGGGCCCTCGCTTGCGCCGGCCGTTCCAGAGCGGCTGGCTGCTGGGATCATCCGCGCTCCGGCCAGGGGCACTAGTCTCCTGTCATGCCCGCAGCCACCGCCGATGACCTTCGCCACGCCCATCGGGTTCTGCTGTACGGGGTGACGGGCAGCGGCAAGTCGACTGCCGCAGAGCAGCTGGGGCCCCGGTTGGGGCTCCCCGTCCACCTGGTGGACGACGAGATCGGCTGGCTGCCGGGCTGGCAGCAGCGGCCGATCCCGGAACAGCGCGAACTGGCCGCGGACCGGGTGTCGGGGGAGAACTGGATCCTGGACTCCGCCTATGGCCACTGGCGTGACCTGGTGCTGGCCCGCACACAGGTGATTGTCGCGCTCGACTATCCACGGTGGATCACCCTGCTGCGCCTGGTACGCCGGACCGCCCGTCGGGTGGTGACCCGGGAGCCGCAGTGCAATGGCAATGTGGAGACCCTGCGGCAGACCTTCTCCAAGGAGTCCATCATCGCGTGGTACTTCCGCAGCTTCGACAACAAGCGTCGCCGGATGCGCCAGTACGAGGCGGACCCGGAAGGACCCGCCGTCATCCGGCTCACGCACCCTCGGCAGATGCGCCGCCTGCTTCTGGAGCTGGACGAGTCAGCCACGGCCGGTTGAGCCCGCCCTCGCCGATGGAAAGCCCGACCGGCGGGCGCACCTCTCGCGGCTGGGATAACCTCGTCGGGTACGTCGTGAGACGACTTCGACGATCGTGAAGGACACCATGAACGAGCCGCAGCACCGCTACACCGCCGAACTGGCCGGCCAGATCGAAACGAGCTGGCAGGACCGTTGGGAGGCGGACGGCACCTTCCATGCCCCGAACCCGGCCGGTCCCTGGGCCGAGCCCGAGAAGGCCGAGGGTCGCGAGAAGCTGCTGGTGCTCGACATGTTCCCCTACCCGTCGGGTTCGGGGCTGCACGTGGGACACCCGCTGGGTTACATCGCCACCGACGTGTTCAGCCGCTTCAACCGCATGCTGGGCAAGAATGTGCTGCACGCCATGGGCTACGACGCCTTTGGCCTGCCGGCCGAGCAGTACGCCATCGAGACCGGCACGCACCCGCGGGTCACCACCGAGGCGAACATCGTCACCTACAAGCGCCAGCTGCGCCGCCTGGGGCTGGACCACGACGACCGTCGCAGCATCAAGACGATCGACCCGGACTACTACAAGTGGACCCAGTGGATCTTCACCGAGATCTTCAATGCCTGGTATGACACCGAGGCTGTGCGTGCCGATGGTGGTCTGGGCAAGGCCCGCCCCATCAGTGAACTGGTCGACGAGCTGGAGGCCGGCACTCGCGAGCTGGTCGGTGACTTCGCTGGTCGCCAGTGGGCGGACCTGTCCGCCAAGGAGCAGGGCGACTACCTGGATGGCTTCCGCCTGACCTATGCCGACGAGGCGCCCGTGAACTGGGCCCCCGGTCTGGGCACCGTGCTGGCCAATGAGGAGGTCACCTCGGAAGGCCGTTCGGAGCGGGGGAACTTCCCCGTCTTCAAGGCGAACCTGCGACAGTGGAAGATGCGCATCACGGCCTACGCCGACCGGCTGGCCGAGGATCTGGACCGCGTCGAGTGGCCCGAGAACATCAAGGCGCTGCAGCGCAACTGGATTGGCAAGAGCCACGGTGCCCGAGTGCACTTCACCGGCCCCAATGGTGAGGACATCGAGGTCTTCACCACGCGTCCGGACACCCTGTTCGGCGCCAGCTTCATGGTGCTGGCCCCCGAGCATCCGCTGGTCGCCTCGCTCGTGGGTGAGGGTGCTGTCTGGCCGGAAGGCACCCGCGAGGCCTGGACCGGCGGCGCCGCGTCGCCGAAGCAGGCCGTCGAGGACTACCAGTACGAGGCTGGCCGCAAGTCCGACGTCGAACGACAGATGGACGACAAGACCAAGACCGGTGTTTTCACCGGCGCCTGGGCCACCAACCCCGTCAACGGCGCCAAGGTGCCCGTCTTCATCGCCGACTACGTCCTGATGGGCTACGGCACCGGCGCCATCATGGCCGTCCCGTCGGGCGATGATCGTGACTTCGAATTCGCGCAGGCCTTCGATCTGGACATCATCGACGTCATCAGCCCCGTCGACGGCGACGGCAAGGCGCAGGCCGGCTGGGAGGGCACCGTCGCCGACGGGAAGGCCTTCACCGGCGAGGGTGTGCTGATCAACTCGGCCACGGACGGCCTGGACCTCAACGGCATGACGGTCACCGAGTCGAAGGCCGCCATGATCGCCTTCCTGGAGGACAATGGCGCGGGCGTCGGCACCGTCAACTACCGCATGCGCGACTGGCTGTTCAGCCGCCAGCGCTACTGGGGCGAGCCCTTCCCGATCGTCTACGACACTGACGGCGTGCCGCACGCCCTGCCCGAGAGCATGCTGCCGCTGGAGCTGCCCGAGGTGGACGACTACTCGCCGCGCACCTTCGACCCCGACGACCGCGACTCCCGCCCCGAGGCGCCGCTGGCGCGTGCCGCCGAGTGGGTCAACGTCACCCTGGACCTCGGCGACGGCCCCCAGCAGTACCGCCGCGAGACCAACACCATGCCGCAGTGGGCTGGCTCGTGCTGGTACTACCTGCGCTACCTGGACCCGGCCAATGACCAGGCCTTCGTGGACCCGGCCGTCGAGCAGTACTGGATGGGCAAGCAGCACTCCGCCGTGGCCGGAGCCGCCGAGGGGACGAAGGATCCGGGCGGTGTGGACCTGTACGTTGGCGGTGCCGAGCACGCCGTGCTGCACCTGCTGTACGCCCGCTTCTGGCACAAGGTGCTGTTCGACCTGGGCCATGTCAGTTCGGAGGAGCCCTTCCGCAAGTACTTTGCGCAGGGCATGATCCAGGCCTACGCCTACACCGACGAGCGTGGGGTGTACGTTCCGGCCGCGGACATCGAGGAACGCGGCGAGGGCAAGGCCACCGAGTACTTCTACCGGGGCGAGAAGGTGGAGCGTCGCGCCGGCAAGATGGGAAAGAGCCTCAAGAATGCCGTCAGCCCCGACGAGATGTACGAGGCCTACGGCGCCGACACCCTGCGCGTCTACGAGATGAGCATGGGTCCGCTGGAGCTGGGTCGCCCGTGGGAGACCCGCGCCGTGGTTGGTTCGCAGCGCTTCCTGCAGCGCCTGTGGCGCAACATCGTCGACGAGGAGACCGGTGATGTCGTCGTGGTGGACGCGCCGCTCGACGCCGAGACCGAGAAGGCGATGCACAAGACCATCGACGCCGTCCGCAAGGATTACGCGACGCTGGGCTTCAACACCGGCATCGCCCGCCTGATCGAGTTCAACAATGCGCTGACCAAGCTCGACGCCGTCCCCCGCGAGGCGGCCGAGGCCCTGGTGCTGATGGTGGCCCCGGTGGCCCCGCACATCGCCGAGGAGCTGTGGAAGCGTCTGGGACACGACGAGTCGCTGGCCTACGCCGACTTCCCGGTGGCCGACGAGTCCAAGCTGGTGGATGACCAGGTGACCTGCGTGCTGCAGATCAAGGGCAAGGTGCGCGCCACCCTGCAGGTGCCAGCGAGCATCACCGAGGACGAGCTGAAGGCCCTGGCCTTGGAGCATCCGAAGGTGGTGGCGGCAACCGAGAATGGCGTGCGCACCGTCATCGTCCGCGCTCCCAAGCTGGTGAACGTGGTGCCTGCCTGATCGGTGGCGCTGCCTGATCGGTGGCTCTGGCTGGGTGGTGCTGGCCGGGTCTGCTCTGGTGGGAATCCCACTGCAGGGCGCTGCCCCGGGGATGCTGATTTCTTCAGTGTCCCCGGGGCATTTTCTGTTCCGGGGCGGTGCCCTGAGCGAGGAGGGGGCCGCGTGGGTTTGGGCGCGCCGCGTGGTTTGAGGAACCCAGCCTGGACACAGACCTCGCGTGGTTTCAGGCGCCCGCGTGGCTTTGGGCGTCTTGCCGGGGCGTCGCGTGGCTTTGGTGACCGCGCGTGCGCAGGAGCACACGCGAGGCTTCCAAACCCACGCGGGGAGGTTGAGGGGCCCCGGATCCCACGCGAGGCCCTGGATCACACGCGCGGAGGGACCGCGTGGCTTTGGGCATCGCGCGTGCGCAGGAGCACACGCGAGGCTTCCAAACCCACGCGGGGAGGTTGAGGGGCCCTTGATCCCACGCGAGGCCCTGGATCACACGCGAGGCTTTCAAACCCACGCGCGGTCTGGGCCCCAGTGACGCGCCCCGCCAGTGACCACCTCTGGGAGACCGCGCCGCCAGTTGCTGACTTGGCCGGCCGGTAGCCTTGGGACATGCCGAAGATGAATGTCGAGAGCTTCAACCTGGACCACACGCTGGTCGCCGCGCCCTACATCCGCCTGGCCGACCGCAAGGAACTGCCCCAGGGCGATGTGCTGACCAAGTTCGACGTGCGCTTCTGCCAGCCGAACAAGGAACACCTGGAGATGCCGGTGATCCACTCGCTGGAGCACACCATGGCCGAGAACTTCCGCAATCACGCGGACTTCATCGTGGACTTCTCCCCGATGGGCTGCCAGACCGGCTTCTACCTGATCACCTCCGGCGATCACGAGATCTCGGAGATCGAGCAGCTCGTCGCCGCCACGCTGGAGGATGTCCTGACCGCGACGGAGGTTCCGGCCGCCAATGAGGTTCAGTGCGGCTGGGGAGCCAGCCACACCCTGGAGGGTGCCCAGGAGGCCGCCCGCGCCATGCTGGCCAAGCGTGACGAGTGGCAGCAGGTGATGGCATGACCCATGTCTTGCTGCTGGCGGCCATGGCCGAGGAGACCACGCCCGTGCTGGCCGGACGGGAGAGCGTCGAGGTGGAGACCGGACGCGTCTGGCGTGCCGAGCAGGGTGACACAACGGTCACGCTGGTCACCTGCGGCATCGGCCTGGTCAACTCCGCGGCCGCCACGGCCGTGGCGATCTCGCAGCTGCGCCCCGACTACGTGATCTCCTTGGGATCGGCCGGGGGGCTCGGAGCCGACGTGCGGGTGGGCGACATCATCGTCGGCCGATCCTACCGCTATGCCGACGCCGATGCGACCGCCTTCGGTTATGAGTACGGCCAGATCCCGTCGATGCCGGCCACCTTCCCGGGCGACGAGCGGTTGTTGGAGCTGGTTGCCGATGACCATACCGATGGGACCGTGCACATTGGCGACATCGTGAGCGGCAACTCCTTCGTCGCCGGTGACCTGGCGCACATGCTGCGCAAGCGTTTCCCCCAGGCCATGGCGGCCGACATGGAGTCGACGGCCATCGCCCAGGTTGCGTGGCAGGCCAAGGTGCCTTTCGTGTGTGTCCGTTCGATCAGCGACCTGTGCACCCCGCAGGCGGGCAGCGACTTCAAGGGCAACATCGACGATGTCGCCGCGCGGTCCGCGGCCGCCGTCTGGCGCCTGGTCGAGAAGCTCTGACCTTCACCGCTGCGGCCCGGGTCATGACGCGGGCCTGGAGACGGGACTCGGCCCCCGCCGTTACCTGGCAGCAGGCGACGGGGTCTCCGTCAGGCCTCGGAGACCTGCCACCAGCTGATCGGGACGGCGTGCTTGCCGCAGCTCTCGGGCAGCTGGACCTCGTCGGAGGACTTCTTCTCCACCACCAGTCGCCAGCTCCGGCCGTCCCGATGGCTGGCCTGCACGACAGCCTCGTCCGACTGGTAGTCCATGGCCGCCGGGTCGGTCTCTCCGGTGCGGCTGCGCAGCCAGGCATCAGCCACTCTGGCCCACTGCGGCAGGTCTGACCTGCCGCGGTCGTGCCGCTCGTCCAGCGCCAGCAGCTGACCGTCCAGTGCCCGCTCGGCGAGTTCCTCGTCGACGAAGGCCAGCATCTGGCGCGACGGGAGTGCCAGCGCCGTCGTGGCAAAACGGTGCCCGCCCAGGTGCGTCGCCTCCCAGGCGCGACCTGGATGACGCTCCGCCAGTGTTCGGGCCAGCGGCGCCCCCTTGACCGCACAGCATCGATCCCGCTTGCCATTGGTGCACACCAGCAGCACCGGATCGCTGGGCTCCAGGGGCGACGGGGGAGTGGCTGCGGCGCGCAGGTCCGGCCAGGCTTGCAGCAGTTCCAGCAGATCGCGGGCACTGTCCAGGACGGCACGGCCGAGCCAGGGTGCGCCGACGGGACCGCCCGCGACGAAGACCGTTCGGGGGCCCTCCACATCGGGATGGGAGAGCGGGTCACGGACCAGGACAAGTCGTCCACCAGACCGCGTCACCTCCGTGTCCAGCTGCCTGCCCAGCTCCGGATCCAGTCGCGACTCCGTGAACGCCTTGGCTCCCCAGGGGCCGGGCTGTTCCAGGGCAACCCAGAAATCCGCATTGGGTGCCGTGCCCAGTGCCGGAAGGCCGGCGTCACTCCATCCGTCGCTGCAGGAAGTCATGCGTTTCTCCTATGTCAAGCGGCCAGTGGGATGCAAGTCCCGGGGGCTGCTTGGGTGGTCTTGGGTGGGTTCTTGAGGGTGGTGAACACGATGCGGATGAGGTGGCG
>NZ_JBQKKT010000023.1:0-46627 GCF_052116585.1 Luteococcus sp. Sow4_B9
CGTCCTGTTCGCCATGCTCAAGAACCGGGAGCCCTACCGAGCACCCGCCCCGACGCCAGAACCCTCACCCATACCCCTCGCCGCTTGACGAGCAACATAGGGACACCCCCCTGTTCCTGGGCGAGCACATCTCCCCACTCAAGGTCGTCGAGCTGCATGGAGATCCTCATTTCCTGTGACGCTGGGGAAGCAGAGTCCAGCCTGCCACGGAACCGAACCTGCCCGGCCCTGCGGTGACAGCCAAAGCTCAGGTGGGGGTCAAGACACAATTTGGTTCGTCGGGTCCGAGCACTGTTCACTGGATTCTGCTCGGGGATGGTCGACGATACGGGGGTACTCGTCAGCCGACACCAGTCGTCAACCTTCGGAGAGATCCCCCGTGAAGCGCATGTCCACTCGGCTGCTCGGTCTTGGTCTGGCCACCACGGCCCTGCTGTGCGGCCAGCTGCCCGCCCCAGCCACTGCCCATCTACCGGCCGCTCCCGTCCCGATGCCCGCCGCCCCGGCGCCGCAGGACCCCGATGCCGGCCTCTTCCCCCTCACCCCCGATATCGAGACGGTCACCGTCGACGGGCAGCCGCGCCGGGTACTGGCCGCGCTCTCCCCCACCACCGTTCCCCTCACCATGGTCGGCCTGACCTGGACAGGGCTGCAGGGCAACGCGCTCCTGCAGCTGCGCGTCAGGACCGATGCTGGCTGGCAGGCGTGGGAGACACACGACCTCGAGGCCCTGCCCGGGGAGACCACCGGACGCAAGGGCAGTGACCCGATCTTCACGGGAGCCGCGCTGGCCGTCGAGGCGCGCGTTCTGACCTCCCCCACCGCCCCCGCCACGATCAATGACCCGCAGCTGGCGGTGATCGACTCCCGTGAGGTGAGCGCCGACGAAAACCTGCAGGCAACGCAGCCGCGAGTCTCGAGCGCGGCTGCCAGCGCCACCGCACCCCAACCCGCGATCGTCACCCGCGCCGGATGGGGAGCAGATGAGTCCCTGCTGACGCCGAGCTGTGTCAAGCCGAATGTCGCCACCACCATCAAGGCGGCCATCGTCCACCACACGGCCGGTTCCAACAGCTACACCGCCGCCCAGTCCGCCTCCCAGGTTCGCGGCATCTACGCCTACCACGTGAAGACCCTCGGGTGGTGCGACATCGGCTACAACTTCCTGGTCGACAAGTACGGCACCATCTTCGAAGGCCGCCACGGCGGGATGGACGCTCCGATTCGAGGAGCCCACGCCACCAGCTGGAATACCGACACCGTCGGCATCAGCGTGATGATGAACTCCCAGACCGCACGCCAGAGCGATGCCTCCATGGCATCTGTCAGCAAGGTGCTCGCCTGGAAGCTGGCGGGCAACTACCGCGACCCGAACAGCAAGCTCACCCTGGCCGGGAAATACATCAACCGCATTGCCCGACATGGCGATGTGATGTCCACCGCCTGCCCAGGCACCAACATCACTGCCGCCATGCCGTCGCTGCGCAGCCAGGTGACGGCGGCCATGGGCGAATGGAAGACACCCATCTACCAGGAGTGGGTTTCGCAGGGTGGCGAGTCCGGCAAGCTCGGTTCCCCCCACCTGTTGGAGCGGCCGTGGAATGGCGGGCGCACCACCACCTTCACCAAGGGTGGGGTCTACCTGACCAGCTCGGGACAGACCCACTGGATGGATGCCGCCATCGATGCTCGGTATCGGCAGTCCGATGCCTTCCAGACGCTGGGCTGGCCGCAGGGTGACCAAACCCTGGACAGCGCCACTGGTGCCAATGTGGTGCGTTTCGACAAGGGCAGCATCCACTCCAGCCCGACCACGGGCACGCACCTGACCACCGGCGTTCTGGACACCTGGCTGCGCAAGAACCCAAGTCTCGCTGCACGGCTGGGGGCGCCCACCGGGGCAATGGTCTCGCAGGCGACGGGGTCCACCCAGTCCTTCGCCAATGGCACGGTCACCGTGATCGGCTCCACGATCTCCACCCCCTTCGGGAACTTCACGGCTGACGCCAGCATCGACGCCCTCAAGGAACTCGAGGCGTACACCCCGGGCACCCCGCCGTCGGGAAAGGTGGCCGACCTCGACGGCAATCGACGCGCAGACATCCTGACCGCACCGTCGGGCAGCACCCTGCAGTGGTACCCGACCACCAGTCAGCTCCAGCCGGGGCCGGCCCGAGCCGGGTCCAGCCTGGGCATGCAGGTCAACTGGATCTCGCACCTGCCTGATCTGGACGGCGACGGACATTCCGACTTGGTGGCGCGGCGCACCGACGGCAGCCTGTGGGCCTGGAAGGGCGCCGGGCACGGCCAGTACACGGCCCCCCGTCAGGTGGGATGGAACTGGAATGGCATGCGTGAGATCACCCTCATGCCGGACATGACGCGCGACGGCCTGCCCGAGCTGGTCGGCGTCTCCGGCGACCACCGCTTGATGCGATACACCCTGGGCCGCGATCTGCGGGTCACCTCGACGGCCACCATTGGCTGGAACTGGGGAGCGATCAAGCAACTCGCCACGGTGGGGGACATCCGCAGTGCCGGGGTCGTGGACCTATTGGCCGTCACGAACTCCGGCGCGCTGTTGACATACCACGGCTCGAGCTCGGGCACCCTGACCGGGCGCTACCAGCAGATCGGCCATGGCTGGCAGGACTTCACCGACATCGGTTCTGTGGGCGACGTCCATGACGATGGCCGCTGGGACCTGGCGGGCCACCGTGCCAGCGGACCGCTGCTCGTCTACGGCAACAAGGGCGGGGGCTCCTGGCAGCGACCGGTCGCGATGCTCCCCGAGGTCCGCGGGCTGGGGCCGATCGCCTGATCACTGGGCGGGTCGTTCGGGACGCACCGGCGCTGGCATGTCCAGCCCGGTGCGTTCCAGTTCCAGGGCTGCCAGTCGACGGATCACGTCCGCATTGCCCCGCTGCCACTCCCCCACTGGATCCGGTGTGATCCGGGCCAAGCGGTCTATCGGGAGATTGGCCATGGCGCGCAGTGCGAAGAGTTGTAGGTCAGCATCAGCGTCCACCAGATTTCGGGCAGCAGCTGCATTGCGCACGAAGCGGAGGCGGCGGGGCAACCAGAGCACGAGCGCCAACAGCGTAGGCAACAAGAAGGTCATCCACCCCGTCGCCAGGGCCAGCTGCTGGACGAGGTCCACCTGCTGCTCGGACTGTTCGGTGATCTGCCCCAGCCCCTCCGACAACCGGCCGAACGGTTCTCCCAGGCCGTTGCCGATACCCGGGATCCCGCCCACGTGCTCGCCCGCGGAGCGCATCTGCTCTGACAGGTCGCCGGCGGTTTGCGCCGTCTGCCGCGCCGGACCCGCCAAACTCCCGACCAGATCGCGCATGGCCCTCGAGGCCCACCACCACACGCCAATCCAGCACAGGACCAGCACGTCAGAACAGAGTTGCCGGGCCATCCTCCAGCTCGGTCTCGCATACACCTGCATCTGGGTCTCCTTCACCTGTCTGGGTCGAAGCCTCTGCCTGTACGGATGCCACCGTCGCAGCGATGGCATCGCCGCACGGAATTCACCGTCGTAAGGGGGCCAAGCACCATTCCCCTTGCTCATCACACCGGACCAGCCCCAGGACCTCCAGCTGGCCCAATGATGCCAGCGCCGCTGGCAAGGTCAGCCCGGCACGCTGCGCCACCTGGCCCGTCGACAGGGAACCGAGGCCCGGCAGGCACTCCCTGACCTGCATCAGGGCCGGATCCACGGAGTCCAGTCGACGGTCGGGTCCACCGACGGGCAGCATCGGGGATGATGACAGGGGTTCCACCAGGGCCAGGACGTCCGCGGCACCCGCCACCAGGGTTGCCCGCTGGTCGCGAATCAGGCGGTGTGGCGTGATGCTCAAGGACGAGTGCACGGGTCCAGGGACGGCCATCACCACACGCCCACAGGCCGCCGCCCAGGAAGCCGTGTTGTTCGCCCCCGAGCGAGCGGCAGCCTCGACCACGACGGTCCCCACGGCGAGGGCCGCGATCAGCCGATTGCGAGCCAGGAAGGCCACGCGTGTGGGATGCATCCCACAGGGAACTTCGCTGACCAGCAGGTGCTCACGGGCCATCCGCTCGAAGAGCTGACGATTGCCACGTGGATAGGGGGCGTCGAGTCCGCCCGCCAGGACCGCCACGGTCCGCCCCCCACAGGCGAAGGCACCCCGGTGAGCCGCGCCGTCGATGCCGTGGGCACCTCCAGAGACCACCGTCCAGCCAGGGCCCGACGGAGTTGCCAGGTCCATCGCGAGGTCCGTGGCCACACTGTCGCCGTAGGCAGTGCTGGCACGAGACCCCACCACAGCAACGGCTCGATCCGCCAGTTCTGCCAGCCGTAGGGGTCCCCGCAACCACAGTCCGAGCGGGGAGCCACCCTGCCCCGCGACCTGCGCCGAAGCCAGATCTCCAAGGCACTCGGGCCACTCGTCGTCACCGGGCATCACGAAGCGCACCCCGTGCTGCATCGCCTGATCGATCATCTCGTCGACATCGAGCAGCTTGGCACGCCGCGCCCACCTGCCTTCCTCCTGACTGGACCGCAGCACGTCCCACACCTGTGTCGCTCCAGCCTGTGCCACCTGCGCGGTCAAGCCCGGCGTGGCCGCCTCGCACACGTGGGTCAGCGCCGCTCGGGCGCGGCGCTCGTCCGTCCACAAGGACTCAGCGGAGATGCTCGTGGCTGTCATGCCGCAGCCTCCCGGGTTCCCCGTCGCATGGTGAGTGCGGCAGCGAGGTCCTCGCGACGGATCCGATCATGGCCGGCCAGATCTGCAAGGG
This sequence comes from Luteococcus sp. Sow4_B9, assembly GCF_052116585.1. Taxonomy (NCBI): domain Bacteria; kingdom Bacillati; phylum Actinomycetota; class Actinomycetes; order Propionibacteriales; family Propionibacteriaceae; genus Luteococcus; species Luteococcus sp. Sow4_B9. Next base: position 4,786 of record NZ_JBQKKT010000023.1, read on the forward strand.
TCCAGGCCACACGCACCACCTTGTCGGCGCCACGAGAGCTCAACCTGCCCGAGACCAGCGCTTCGTCCACCAGTTCCAGGCCCAGAGCCGCCGGCAAGCCTGACCGCAAGTAGGCACCCGGCACCTCGCCATTGGTGGTCCACGGGGTGCCCGCCAGCCTGCGCGCCTGGCGGGCCCTGGCCTCCAGCACACGCTGCGCGACGGTGGCAGTGGACTCTCCCGTGCCCAACTGGGCTTTCAGATAGGCCCTTCGGACGGGAACGAGCTGCTGGTGCAGATCGATCCGGTCCAGGATGGGGCCCGAGATCCGCTCGGAATAGCGACGCACTGCGGTGGCAGAACAACGACAGGCGGCCGTCACTTGACCGTGGTTCCCACAGGGACAGGGGTTGGAAGCCATGACGAGCTGGAATCGCGCCGGGAAGCGGGCCTGGATCTGCGCTCGTGAGATCGTCGCCACCCCCGACTCCAAAGGTGTGCGCAGGGCATCGAGTGTGCGCGGACTGAACTCGGGGGCCTCATCGAGGAAAAGGATCCCACGATGGGCCAGGGAGATGGCCCCCGGACGGGCCACCCGCCGTCCGGAGCCGATCAGGGCCGCCATGGAGGCGCTGCGATGGGGATCTGCATAGGGAGGGCGAGTGATCAGGCCCTCATTGAGGTCGTGCCCAGCCAGGGAATGGATGGCCGAGACCTCCAGTGACTCAGCCAGATCCAGGTCAGGCAGCAGCCCCGGCAAGCGCTCCGCCAGCATCGTCTTGCCCACCCCCGGCGGTCCCGTGAAGAAGAGATGATGTCGCCCCGCCGCGGCCACCTCGAGCGCAAAACGCGCCTCGTCCTGCCCCACGACCTCGGACAGGTCCGGCGCATGACGGTCCACGTTCCTCGGATGCGCGACGATGGGCGGCAAGAGCACCGGTCGACCATGCAGGACGTCAACGAGGTCGAGCAGCGAGTTGACCCCCCAGACGGTCACACCGTCCACCAGGGTCGCCTCGCCCACCTGCCCAGCGGGGACCACGGCCCGCGAGAAGCCCGCCTCTCGTGCGGCCAGCAGGGCAGGCAGGATCCCCCGCACGGGACGCACTCGACCATCCAGACCGAGTTCCCCCATCATGACCACCTCGCCGGCCAGCTCCGAGGGCACACTGCCAGCGGCTGCGAGCACGGCGGTGACAATGGCGAGGTCGTAGTGGGATCCGGTCTTGGGCAACGAAGCAGGCGACAGATTGATGGTGACCAACTGGTTGGGCCAGGGCAGGCCGACGCTGCTCACGGCTGCGTGCCCTCGATCGCGGGCCTCATAGAGCGAGGTGTCTGGCAGGCCGACGAGCACCGTCTTGGGCAGCCCACTGCCGATCGCTGCCTCCACCTCCACCAATGTCGCATCGACGCCCACCAGAGCCACCGACCATGTGGTCGCCGAGCTCATCGGGTGATCCCCCGAACGTGGGTGATGCGGTGGTTCCCTCCGGGAACCCGGAGGATCCCCACCGCGTCGATACGTATCGCGCTGGCGTCGATCCGCCGGCCCATGGCCCGGCGCTCGCGCACCCACAGCTGTGACAGATCCGTCAAGCGCTTCACCTTGACAGCGGTGATCGCCTCGAGTGGGTCTCCAAATCCGGTCCCTGAGCGGTATTTGACCTCCACGAAGACCAGCGTGGTCCGCTTCGGGCCTGAGGGTTCCCGCGCCACGATGTCGATCTCGCCATGGGCACATCGCCAGTTCCGATCGATGACCTGCCACCCGAGCCCTCTCAGGTGGGCGTCGGCCAGGTCCTCTCCCAGTCGTCCCATGCGCTGGTCATGGCTGCTGGTTGGTGCACGTCCGTCGTCCATTTCCACAACACCTCCGAGGACAAGGTGTGCATTGGGGGTGCAGGAAGTTCAGTCATCCACAGGGACGATCGTCCCATTCAGGATGTGGATGGCCGATGGTGATGGTTCAGCTCAGTCCTGATCGTCGGGAACCTGGAGATCGGAGTGGGCAATCTCCTCGATCGAGACGTCGCGGAAGGTCAGCACCTTGGCCGACTTCACGAAGCGGGCCGGACGGTACATGTCCCAGACCCACGCATCACCCATGCTGACCTCGTAGTACACGTCGCCACCCTCCGTGCGGACCTTGAGGTCGACGGCATTGCAGAGGTAGAAGCGCCGCTCCGTCTCCACCGCGTAGGTGAAGATCCCCACCACGTCCTTGTACTCGCGGTACAGGTCGAGTTCCAGCTTGCTCTCGTACTGTTCAAGGTCTTCGGCGCTCATGGTGCGACCACCATAGCGCGCCGGACGTTGGCATAGCTGAAGCGATGGATGGGGCAAGGACCGTGCCGCTCCAAGCGCTCCTGGTGCGCCTTCGTCGCGTAACCCTTGTGCACCTCGAAGGAGTACTCCGGGTAGGCCCGGGCATAGTCGACCATGATGCGGTCCCTCACCACCTTGGCCACCACCGAGGCGGCCGCAACACAGGCAGCAACACGGTCTCCCTTCCAGACCGCCAATCCGGGAACACCGAGCCCATCGACGGGAAACCCGTCCGTGAGCACATAACTGGGCCGTACCTCCAGCCGGAGCAGGGATCGCCGCAGACCCTGGATGTCCGCCTCGTGCATTCCGAGGGCATCGCACTCGGCTGGCTCGATGCGCACCCAGGACACGGCCAGTGCCTTGGTCATCACCTCGTCGTAGACACGCTCACGGGCACGTGCGGTGAGCAACTTCGAGTCGGCCAGGCCATCGATGCGCCGTGACGGACTGTCGGAGAGCACGACCGCGGCTGCCACCATGGGCCCTGCACACGCGCCGCGGCCAGCTTCATCGGCCCCCGCCACGGGACCCATGCCGGCGCGAGCCAGCGCCCTCTCATAGCCGTAGATCCCCCTGCCCGGACGAATCACCGCAATACCACTCCCCACTGATTGCCGGTGGGCTGCGGTCAGCGCCCGTAACCGTCGGAGACGACGACTCCCTCGGCGGGGGCAGGCTCCTCGGGGCCGGCCACGGCATCAAAGGCGTCCGGCGTGGTGAAGCGCGTGATGCGATCAAAGGGAGCAGCGATGGCCACTGTGGGCCCCACCACCTTGTCCAGCGGGATGAAGGCATTCGATCCCTTCGGCACCCCGTCCTGCAGGTGGATCCGGGAGTCGCCCGATGCGTCGCGATGATCGCCCATCACGAAGATGTGGTCCTGGGGAACGACCACCTCGAAGTCCCAGTCCGAGGGAGCCACCTGTGCGCCGTCCGGGCCGGTATAGAGGTAGCTCGTTTCGTCGAGCGCGCTGCCGTTGACAGTGATCCGGCCATCCGGATCACAGCACTTCACGCGATCGCCCGGCATGCCGATCACCCGCTTCACCAGGTGGTTCGTGCCGGTCGCCGGAAGAATGCCGATGGTCTCACCAACCTTGCCAAGACCCGTGCGCTCGGCAGGACGATCCAGGATCCAACCCGCCGGGTCCTCGAAGACCACGATGTCCCCCCGCTTGAAGTCACTGAGCTTGGAGACCACCACACGGTCATTGATCTCCAGCGTCGTCTGCATGGAACCGGAAGGAATGATGAACATCTGGCCGACGAAGGCCCGCAGGACCGCGGAGATGACAAGTGCACCGATGATGACGACCAGCAACTCACTGATCGCGCCGCGCACCCTGCGCCCAAAGCCTCCCGACCTCTCGTCGGGCGCATGGGCCCCCTGCTCCTGAGTGGCGTGGGCACGCGGCTCCTGGGTCACTGGGCACACCTTCCGGTACTCGGCAAGCGCCTGCTGCGCTCGTCCTCGCATGAGTCTAGGCGGCGCCCGCGCCCCAGAACGCACGCCACGTGCCATCGTGACCTGTCCATTGGTCACAGAGCCGCGGACCGACGGTCAGGCATCTGGCGAGCTGATGCAAGAAGGGCGTGGGGGCCGCCCCCCCCCCGCCCCGCCCCCCACCCCCCACATTCACGAGGGAAACGCGATCAGACGCGCTTCTCCTTGATCTTGGCAGCCTTGCCGTGCAGACCACGCAGGTAGTACAGCTTGGCGCGACGCACGTCACCGTGACGATCGACCTCGATCTTGTCGATGATCGGCGAATGCAGCGGGAAGGTACGCTCGACACCCGTGCCGAAGCTGACCTTGCGCACGGTGAAGGCCTCCTGGACACCACCCGCATTGCGGGCGATCACGACGCCGGCGAAGACCTGGATACGCGAGCGGGTGCCCTCGACGACCTTCACATGCACCTTGACGGTGTCTCCCGCCCGGAAGTCCGGGTGGTCAGTGCGCAGGGAGGCCTTGTCGAGCTCCTGGATGATCTGGTTCATTGTCTCTTCCTCGCTGGTGCCACAGGTCACCATGCTGAATGTCTTGGTCTAAGGTCTCCGCGTCTCCGGACGGTCCCCCTGTGGCAGGAGCCGGATGACGTAGAGCAACAGCTGGACATTCTTCCACAGGTGACCGCCACCCGCGAAATCGGCTGAACCGTGGACGGTGCATGCTGGACAGCAGGACCACGTGGTCAGTTCACACCCAGTCAGGAGAGTCGGTGACCGAGGAGGAGTTCGACGCCTTCTACACGGCTTCCTATGCCCGCGTGGTGGGCCAGATCCACGCCATGTGCGGAAACTGGGCCGAGGCGCAGGACTGCACCCAGGAGGCCTTCGTACGGGCGTGGGACAGACGAGGTCAGCTGGATCGCAATGACGCTCCCGAGGCGTGGGTTCGCACCGTTGCGTACCGGCTGGCCGTCAGCCGTTGGCGCAAGGCCCGTCGAGCCTTCCGTCAGCCGGACCGTGCGGTCGAGGACCGCCACCCACAGGAGCCAGATGCCAACCGGGTGCTGCTCGAACGAGCCCTGGCCCAGCTCCCGGAGGAGCAACGGCGCGCGATCGTGCTGCACCACCTGTGTGACATGGGTATCGACGACATCGCGGCCGAGACTGGTAGTCCCACGGGAACCGTGAAGGCGCGACTGTCCCGGGGCAGGGCTGCCCTCGCCCGGATTCTGGCCGTCGCCGAGGATCGCGGAGAATGAGGGCAGGAATTCTGCGGATCATGCAACCCCAGGGGCTCGCCATGCGTAGACCCGATGTAGAGATCCACCACACGGTCGGCCAGTCAACGCCATACCGGCCCACAGCACTCTCAGGAGAGGAGGAGCGACGGTGAACAACCAGCACGACTGGGATGACCTCGATCCCCGCAGCGCCGCCCTCTTCGCGGAACTGCGGATGCCCACTGACGAAGAGCTGAATGGCCCCGCGCCGGAGGAGATCCGCCGGCGCGGCGACCGGCGGCGCACGCGCCGCAGGGCCGCGACGGCCGGAAGTGGACTGGTGGCCTGTTTGGCCGTGGCTGCAGTGCTGCCACTGTCCGGGCTGGGCAGGACGACGCCGGTGGTCGTCCAGCCCGCCGGATCGGCTTCGCCACCGCCCGCAACGCCCCCGCCCGCAACGCCCCTGCCCGCCAGGACGACTCCTCGTCCGAGCGGCGAGCAGATCCCCGCAACCCGGGTCCAACCAGAGGGCGACGCGACCGGGGTGGCGACCGGTTCACCGATCACATGGCGCAATGTTCCAGACGCCAGCCAGATCCTGGCTGCTGGCGCTGGGGGCCTCCAGGTGCTGAACGAGGTGGAGTGGGACGGTTTCACGAGCCCGCAGGCGGCACTGAGCGCGTGCGAGCGCAATCGTTATGGCCTTGGACAGCAACGGTTGCTGGAGCGGGCGCTCGGCGGCGAGGCCAGTGTGCAGGTCTCGGTCTATGAGTTCGAGACATCGGACCAGGCCTCCGCGTCACACAAGACCATCTCCGATTGGTACGACGACTGCTCCGGGCGGCTTTCCGAGTCGAATGCGACAGCCATTGACCAGGACGCGCTCACCGATGCGCCCGTCGGACAGCTCGCGCGATCCGTCGAGCCGCACGAGGCAGAGCTGCGTCGCATCGTCGTGCGCAGACAGGATGGTGCCGTCTTCGACGAGACGGCCGCGGTCTCGGTGGTCGGGCGTCGTCTGACGTGGATCGTCCGGACCACATCGGGAACCGAGGTCCCCCAGTCCACACCCTTGGCCAGCGACCCCGCAGCGAGCACGAACCTCACTGCGTCGGACCTGCTCGCCCGATGACCAACGGCTGACCTTCCGTCCTGCCAGGGACGCCAAAGGGACCGGCCGGGATCACTCCCGACCGGCCCCTTCGAGCAGTTCGTGCGAATTACTTGCCTTCGCCGCGGAACAGCGACTTGATGAGGTCACGGTTCAGCTGGCTGATGCTCTCCAGCGGAATGCCCTTCGGGCAGACCTGGGCGCACTCGCCGATGTTGGTGCAGCCGCCGAAGCCCTCCTCGTCATGCTGCGCGACCATGCCCTTGACGCGGCTGTACCGCTCGGGCTGGCCCTGCGGCAGCATGGCCAGGTGGGTGATCTTCGCCGACGTGAACAGCATCGCCGAGCCGTTCGGACACGCCGCCACGCAGGCGCCGCAGCCGATGCAGGTGGCATTGTCGAAGGCCTTGTCAGCCTCGCGCTTGGGCGCGGGGGTGGCGTGGGCATCCGGAGCGGAACCCGTGTTGGCGGAGATGAAACCGCCAGCCTGGATGATGCGGTCGAAGGCACCACGATCAACGACGAGGTCCTTGATGACCGGGAATGCTCCGGCCTTCCAGGGCTCGATGTCAATGACGGCGCCGTCGGCGAACGAACGCATGTGCAGCTGGCACGTGGTCGTGTGCTGGCCACCGTGTGCGACGCCGTTGATCACGACGCCACACATGCCACAGATGCCCTCGCGGCAGTCGTGGTCGAAGGCCACCGGCTCCTCGCCCTTGACGGTGAGCTCCTCATTGAGGAGGTCCAGCATCTCGAGGAAGGACATGTCCTCGCTGACACCGTCGAGCGGGTAGGTGACCATCTGGCCCTTGGCGTTGGCGCTGCTCTGACGCCAGATTCGAAGCGTGACCTTCACTTGTAGCTCCTCTGCTTGAGCTCGATGGCCTTGTAGACCAGGGGTTCCTTGTGCAGGATCGGCTTGTTGCCCTCGCCGGCCCACTCCCAGGCGGCGACGTAGGCGTACTGGTCGTCGTGACGCAGCGCCTCGCCCTCCTCCGTCTGGCTCTCTGCGCGGAAGTGACCACCGCAGGACTCGCGACGGTGCAGCGCATCGATGCACATGAGCTCGCCCAGCTCCAGGAAGTCGGCCAGACGACCGGCACGCTCCAGGGTCTGGTTGAAGTCCTCGTTGACGCCCGTGACCTTCACATTGCTCCAGAACTCATCACGCAGAGAACGGATCTTGTGGATGGCGGTCTTCAAGCCTTCCTCGGTGCGCTCCATGCCGCAGTACTCCCACATGATGTTGCCGAGCTCCTTGTGGATGGAGTCGACAGTGCGGGTGCCGTTGATGCTGAGCAGCGTGTTGATGCGGTCGGTTGCCGACTTGACGGCTTCCTGCACTGCCGGGTGGTCCAGCTCGACGTGCGCATGCTGGGCAGCATCCGCCAGGTAGTCGTTGATGGTGTTCGGCAGCACGAAGTAACCGTCCGACAGGCCCTGCATCAGGGCCGAAGCGCCCAGACGGTTGGCGCCGTGGTCGGAGAAGTTGGCCTCACCGGTGCAGTACAGACCCTCAATGGAGGTCATCAGGTCGTAGTCCACCCAGACGCCACCCATGGTGTAGTGGACGGCCGGGTAGATGCGCATCGGAACCTTGTAGGGATCGTCAGCGGTGATCTGCTTGTACATGTCGAAGAGGTTGCCGTACTTAGCCTCGACGGCCTTGGCGCCCATGCGGTTGATGGCGTCGGAGAAGTCGAGGTAGACACCGCGACGCACCATGCGCTCCTTGCCCGTGACCGGGTCGACCTCCTTGACGGCCGGGCCGACACCGCGACCCTCGTCGCACATGTTCTTGGCCTGACGCGAGGCAATGTCACGCGGGACCAGGTTGCCGAAGGCCGGGTAGATGCGCTCCAGGTAGTAGTCGCGATCCTCCTCGGGAATCTGGCGCGGATCCTTGTCGCAGTCCTCGGCTCGCTTGGGAACCCAGATGCGGCCGTCATTTCGCAGCGACTCCGACATCAGGGTCAGCTTGGACTGGGTCTCGCCGTGCACCGGGATGCAGGTGGGGTGGATCTGCGTGTAGCAGGGGTTGCCGAAGTAGGCACCCTTGCGGTGCGCACGCCATCCGGCGGTCACATTGCAGCCCATGGCATTGGTCGACAGGAAGAAGACGTTGCCGTAGCCGCCGGTGGCCAGGACCACCGCGTCGCCGGTCCACGCCTCGATCTTTCCGGTGACCATGTCACGGGTGACGATGCCCTTGGCCACGCCGTCCACGGTGATCAGTTCGATCATCTCGTGGCGGGTGTGCATCTTCACCGTGCCGGCGGCCACCTGGCGCTCCAACGCCTGGTAGGCGCCGATCAGCAGCTGCTGACCCGTCTGGCCTCGGGCGTAGAAGGTGCGCTGCACCTGCACGCCGCCGAAGGAGCGGGTGTCCAGCAGGCCACCGTACTCACGAGCGAACGGAACGCCCTGGGCGACGCACTGGTCGATGATGTTCGCGCTGACCTCGGCCAGTCGGTACACATTGGTCTCACGGGCGCGGTAGTCGCCGCCCTTGACCGTGTCATAAAACAGACGGTAGGTCGAGTCGTTGTCATTGCGGTAGTTCTTGGCCGCGTTGATACCACCCTGTGCAGCAATCGAGTGCGCACGACGGGGGCTGTCCTGGTAGCAGAAGTTCTCCACCTGGTAGCCAGCCTCGCCCAGCGTGGCGGCAGCGGCGCCGCCGGCCAGACCGGTACCGACGATGATGACCTTCAGCTTGCGGCGGTTGGCCGGGTTGACCAGCTTGGCCGTGAACTTGCGCTCGCTCCAGATCTTGTCGATCGGGAGATCCTTGGGAGCCTTGGTGTCCTCAATCTCCTCGCCGACGGTCCAGTAGTCAGCGGCATTCAGCAGGGTCTCGGTCATTATCCAATCACTCCACTCAGAATCATCACCGGGGGCACGAGGAAGCCGATGAAGAGCAGGGCGGCGATGATGCCGGACAGGCTCTTGAGCAGCTTGCGCGAGCCGGCGCTCACATTGGCGCCCAGCGTGATGAAGGCGCTGGCGCAGCCGTGGTAGATGTGCAGGCAGACGGCGATCATGAAGATCGCGTAGGCCAGCACGACCCACCAGACGCTGAAGCCCGCGACCACACGGTCATAGGGGGCCAGATCGGTCACACCCGGCGCGTAGCCGGGACGCAGCACCTGGGCGGTGTAGTGCAGCAGGTGCATGACCAGGCCGAGCACCAGGATGATGCCGCTCCAGATCATGGTGCGGGCCGCGAAGGAGCTCTCCATGTTCTTCTTGTTGGCATAGCGCGCGCCGCCGACATTGCGGTTCTTGCGCCCGGTCAGCTGGGCAGCCGACCACATGTGCAAGCAGATGCACACCAGCAGGAAGACTCGGAAGGCCCACAGGAACCACATCGGGGGCACGATCGGGTACAGGAAGCGACGCAGGTAGTGAGAGTACTCATTGAACTCCGCGCCGTTGTCGGGAAGCAGCAACTTGGTGTTGCCGAACATGTGCATGAGCAGGAAGCCGATCAGACACAGGCCAGTGACGGCCATGATGGCCTTCATTGCCACTGTGGACCGGGCTGCTCTCTGATGGTTGGTAAGAGTTGTCGCCACAGGCTCACCCTAGACAATTCGAGTCCCGAGTGTGAACACGAACCCGAAGAGCGAGCCAAAATCTTCGAATTGTTACCAACTGCACCCTGACTTGGGAAGATTCAACCTCCACCCGGTCATTTAGAGCACAACTTCCGCACGTAAATCAGGGCATCAGGTCCGGCCGGCGACGTCGTGTGAGCTCGACGGCCTGCTCCCGTCGCCAGCCCGCGATCTGGGCATGGTGACCACTGAACAAGACCTCCGGAACCTCCAGCCCGCGCCAGACGGGCGGCTTGGTGTAGACGGGGTACTCGAGCAGGTGGTCCTGCCCGTCGGAGTGCGACTCCTCCGTCAGGGACTCGGGATTTCCGATCACGCCTGGGATCAGGCGCACGATGGCTTCGATCATGGCCAGCGTGGCCACCTCTCCCCCATTGAGGACATAGTCCCCCAGGCTCAGTTCGCGCACCTCCATCCGGGTGGCCGCGTATTCCATGACACGACGATCGATGCCCTCGTAGCGCCCGCACGCGAAGAGCAGGTGCGACTCCTCGCTGAGCTCATAGGCGATGGGCTGGCTGAAAGGGATACCCGACGGCGTTGGGACCACCAGCACGGGGGGCTCGTCGAGGTCCTCCAGCAGTGCATCGAAGCACTCGCCCCAGGGTTCTGGCTTCATCACCATGCCGGCGCCGCCACCATAGGGGGTGTCGTCAACGGTGTTGTGTCGGTCGTGGGTCCACTGGCGCAGGTCATGCACCTCGGCCTGCAGGAGGCCCTTGGCAATGGCCTTGCCCACCAGCGAGAGCTGGAGCGGGGCGAAGTAGTCCGGAAAGATCGAGACGATGTCGAGCTTCATCGCTGGACCCCGCCATCGGCGATCTCCGCATCCTCGTCCTCGAGCAGTCCGGGGACATCGGCCAGCAACACCGTGCCGGCCGCCAGGTCCACCTCGGGTACGAGTTCACTGACGAAGGGAACCAACCGGTCCCCCCGCTGCGTCCGGATGGTCAGCAGGTCCTGCGCCGGCAGGTGCACCACCTCCACGACTTGCCCGGCCACGGAGCCATCGGCCCGCCGGGCCTCCAGCCCGACCAATTGCCGGTCGTAGTACTCGTCCTCCTCCTCCGGGAGTTCATCGGGATCGACGTCCACGACGAGGACAAGGCCGCGGGCCTCCTCGACGGCCGTACGATCGGCCAGTTCTCGGAAGTGGACCAGCAGCCGCCCGGAGTGCCAGCGCGCCTGCTCGATGGTGAGTTGCCTGCGGCTGCCCTCCACCCGCAGGACCGATCCGGGCTCGAATCGGCGCTCGGGTTCATCGGTACGAAGGTCGATCGCCACGTCGCCACGAATTCCATGGGCGCGGCCGATCACGCCGACCACCACTTCGACCGATGCACTCATCTCGCCGTGTCTCCTCACTTCCGGCCGCTCGTGGCCGGTTCCATCCTGTCGTGTTGCCCCGTGGGGCGCGACCAACGCGCCGGGGATGCGTGACGCCCCGCACCCTCATCGGGTGCGGGGCGTCACGTCTGCTGGTCTGTCGTTCAGCGACGGAATCCGCGCGAGCCAGAGCGGCGGTCCACGTCAACGAAGTCGACCCGAACCTGCTCTCGGCCGGCCAGTGCCGCCACGACGGTGCGCAGCGCAGAGGCGGTGCGGCCCTGACGACCGATCACCTTGCCGATGTCCTCCGGATTGACCCTGACCTCCAGCATTCGGCCTCGGCGCAGGTCCTTGTCCTTGACGACCACGTCGTCAGGATTCGTGACGATGCCGCGCACCAGGTGCTCCAGGGCGTCCGCGAGCACGATCAGGCCTCTTCGGCGGGAGCCTCGGCAGGAGCCTCGTCAGCCTTGGGCTCCTCGGCGGGAGCCTCCTCGGGGGCCTCGGTGGTCTCCTCAGCGGACTCCTCGGCCTTCGCCTCGTCGTCCTTCGACTTCTTCTTGCTGATGGCGTCGTTCTTCGGCGCATCGTCGGCCTCGGCCAGGGCGGCCTGGAAACGGGCCAGCTTGTCGGCCTTCTCCGGCTGCGGGTCGACACCGGACGGGCTGGTGTCGCCGGTGAACTTCTGCCAGTCACCGGTGCGCTTCAGGATCGCGACAACGGCCTCGGTGGGCTGGGCGCCCACGCTCAGCCAGTACTGGGCGCGCTCCGAATCGACCTGAATGACCGAAGGATCATTCTTCGGGTGGTACAGGCCGATCTCCTCGATGGCGCGACCGTTGCGCTTGGTGCGCGAGTCCATCACGACGATGCGGTAGTGAGGCGAGCGAATCTTGCCGAGACGCTTCAGACGAATCTTGGTTGCCACGTGTGTGGTTCTCCTGTTGGGAATGGCATCGGGACTGCCCCGAGGCCAGGCGGGTGACCCGTGGGATCGCGTGTGGGGCACGCGTCGCGGGGTCGGATGAATCCACGTCGCCAGAGTTAGAGGGCGCCGACGACACAGATGCTCTCCCCATTCTGCCAGATCTTGACGCCTGAGGCCATCCGGCCGTACGTGCGACGCGAGACAGCCCCTCAGGTGATCTGCTTCACGATCCGGCCCCTCAGGATGACCAGCCGCGGGTGCCGAGCAACCCCCAGATTGACCCGCGGGTCCTCGTCGAAGACGACGATGTCCGCGCGAGCTCCTTCCTGCAGACCAGGCCGCCCCAGCCAGTCCCGGGCCCGCCACGAGGCGGCCCCCAGTGCGAACTCCGCGCCGCCGATCTCACCCAGCAGCTCGATCTCCTGGCCCAGGATGCCGTGCGGCATGACGCCGCCCGCATCTGTACCTGCATAGATCGGAACCCCCGCTTCGTGCGCCTTGCGAAAACGTTCGAGGCGGGTGGCATACAGCTCTCGCATGTGGGCGGCATAGACGGGGAACTTCTTCTCGCCGCTGGCTGCGATGTCGGGGAAGTTCTCCAGGTTCACCAGCGTGGGCACCAGCGAGACCTGACGTTCGGCCATCTGGGCGATCACCTCGTCGCTGATGCCCGTTCCGTGCTCGATGCCGTCAATGCCCGCCTCCACCAGTTCCGCCACCGAATCCTCGCCGAAGCAGTGCGCCGTGACCCGGGCTCCGACCTCGTGGGCCCTCTCGATGGCCTCGCGCGCAACATCCACGGGCCAGAGCGGCTTGAGGTCGCCCTCATCGCGATCGATCCAGTCGCCCACCAGCTTGACCCAACCATCACCGGCCGCGGCCTGCTTCTGGACGGTGGCGACCAGATCCTCAGGCTCCACTTCATCGGCATAGTTGCGCAGATAGCGCTTGGGGCGGGCAATGTGTCGGCCCGCGCGGATCACCTCGGGAAGGTCCTCGCGCTCGTCGATCCACCGGGTGTCCGACGGGCTGCCCGCGTCACGGATGAGCAGTGTGCCGGCATCACGATCGGCCACGGCCTGCTCCTCGGCCTCATCAGCCCCGATCGCCCCCTGGGTGTCCAGCCCAATGTGACAGTGGGCGTCAACGAGACCCGGCATGAACCAGCAATCGCTGGCCACCGTGATGGCGTCCTCGATCCGCTCGAAGGTGACCACCCCGTCATGCACCCACAGCTCGGTGTGCTCTCCCGACGGGAGCATGGTGCCGCTCAGGTGCAGACGCACCTCTGGGCCATCCGGGACCACCTGCTCCCCAATGTGGGTGTGCGTGTGCCCGTCATGGGTGTGGGTGTGGACCGGGCTGGGCATCGAGGCGTGCTCGTGGTGTCCGCTCATGCGCCAATCCTGCACGAGTTCAGGCACTTCCAGAAGGGGTCGCGTGTTTCCGTTCGCCGTGGGCATGCCCCCGTACGTGGATCAGCGAGGGCCTTGGTTCTTCTGGTTGAACATCTTCTGCATCTCAGGCGGGAGCTGGAAGTTCTCCATCGCGGCCGCGAGATCAGCCTCGGAGGGTTCCGCTCCGGCACCGACGCCGAAGGCGGCACCCGCGTCCACGATCTGGGAGGCCGTCGGCTTGGCCTGGGCCGCGGCAGCACGCTTGGCCGGATTGCCCGAGACCTTGCTGCCCTTCTTGCTCTTCTTTGCCTGGGCCTTGGCCTGCTTTCGTGGACCACCCATCCCGGGCATCCCGGGCACGCCGCCCTTGCCGCCCATCATCCCGGCCATCGACTGCATCATCTTGCGGGCCTCGACGAAACGGTTCACCAGGTTGTTGACGTCGCTGACCTCAACACCGGCACCCTTCGCAATGCGGGCACGTCGAGAGCCGTTGAGAATGCCCACGTCGTCACGCTCGGCCGGGGTCATCGAGTAGATGATCGCCTCGATGCGGTCGATCTCCTTCTCGTCGATGTTGGCGATCTGGTCCTTCATCTGCCCCATGCCCGGGAGCATCCCGAAGATCTTGCTCATCGGGCCCATCTTGCGCAGCTGCTGCATCTGGGACAGGAAGTCGCCAAGGCCGAACTCATTGCCCTTGCCGGACATGAGCTTCTCGGCAGCGCGACGGCTCTGTTCCTGGTCGAAGTGCTTCTCCGCCTGCTCGATCAGGGTGAGCATGTCACCCATGTCGAGGATGCGGGAGGCCATCCGGTCGGGGTGGAAGACGTCGAAGTCCTTCAACCCCTCGCCATTGGAGGCGAACATGATCGGCTTGCCGATGACTCGGGCGATCGACAGGGCGGCACCGCCTCGGGCATCGCCGTCCAGCTTGGTCAGCACGACGCCGTCGAAGCCCACGCCTTCCTCGAAGGCGAGCGCCGTGTTCACGGCGTCCTGGCCGATCATGGCGTCGACGACGAAGAGGGTTTCATCCGGGGTGACGGCCGCCTTGATGTCAGCGGCCTGCTGCATCAGCGTCTCGTCGATGCCGAGGCGTCCGGCGGTGTCGACGATGACAACGTCGTACAACTTGCGCTGGGCCTCGAGGATGGAGGCGCGGGCCACGGCGACCGGATCGCCGATGCCATTGCCGGGCTCGGGGGCGAAGACGTGGGCCCCGGCCCGCTGGCCCACGATCTGCAGCTGGTTCACGGCATTGGGACGCTGCAGGTCGGCGGCCACCAGCAGGGGCGAGTGCCCCTCACTCTTGAGCCACAGCGCCAGCTTTCCGGCCAGAGTCGTCTTTCCCGCGCCCTGCAGACCGGCGAGCATGATGACCGTCGGCGGGTTCTTGGCGAAGCGGATGGTGCGATCCTCGCCGCCGAGGATGTTGACCAGTTCCTCGTTGACGATCTTGATGATCTGCTGCGTCGGATTGAGGGCTTCGGAAACCTCCTCCTCACGGCAGCGTTCCTTGAGGTTGGCGACGAACTCCTTGACCACGCTCAGGTTGACGTCGGCCTCGAGCAGCGCGATGCGAATCTCGCGTGCCGTCGCGTCGATGTCGGCCTCGGTCAGACGACCCTTGCCACGCAGACCCTTGAAGGTCGCTGCAAGACGATCGGAGAGTGTGTCGAACACGTGTTGGTCCTTCGCGTCATCGTTGTCGTCGCGCCCGGGGGCGACCGTCAAGGGTCAAGGATACGGGCAAGCGCCGCCTGCGGGAGCATCCCCGCGTTCGCCGTGCGGCTGGAAGGGTGCGAAACCCGGCTCAGTCACCCATCAGGCCGGTGACGAAGCCGTCCGCTTCGAATGGCGCCAGGTCATCGACGCCCTCCCCCAGACCGATCAGCTTCACCGGCACACCGAGCTCGCGCTGCACCTGGACCACGATGCCGCCCTTGGCGGAGCCGTCGAGCTTGGTCAGGACCAGACCGCTGACGTCCACGACGTCGCGGAAGATCCTGGCCTGGACCAGACCGTTCTGGCCAGTGGTGGCATCCAGCACGAGCAGCACCTCGGTCACGGGGGCGATCTTCTCGATGACCCGCTTGACCTTGCCGAGCTGGTCCATCAGCCCCGTCTTGGTGTGCAGGCGGCCAGCGGTGTCGATCAAGACCACATCCACGCCGTCGGCGATTCCCTGCTCCACGGCCTTGTAGGCCACCGAGGCGGGATCGGCGCCCTCCTCGCCGCGCACCGTCGCGATGCCGACTCGCTCGCCCCAGGTGGACAACTGCTCGGCCGCAGCTGCCCGGAAGGTGTCCGCGGCGCCCAGCAGCACGGTCTTGTTCTCCGCCACCAGGACGCGCGCCAGCTTGCCGCACGTGGTGGTCTTGCCGGTGCCGTTGACGCCGACCACCATCACGACGGCGGGCTTGCCATCGGTCTTCTGCAGGTTCAGCGAACGGTCCATCGTGGGATCCACGAGCTTGACCAGTTCACGACGCAGCACGGTGGCGGCATGGCCGGAGTCGTTGACGCCATCGATCGCGAGCTCGCGACGCAGGGTTGAGACCAGCTCCGTGGTGGGCCCGACGCCCAGGTCCGAGCTGATCAGCGTGGCCTCGAACTCGTCCCAGGTGTCCTCGTCCAGGCGGTCACGGGACAACAGGTCGGCCAGACCACGGGCCAGGGCATTGTTGCTGCCGGCGAGCCGTCGCCGCAGACGCGCCAGCCGTGAACCGGCTGCCTCGGGAACCTCGACTCCCTCCTCGGGCTCCACGACTGCGACATCGGAGCCGCGCTCCGGCGCAACCTCGGGAGTCGGCTCCGCCTTCGGGACCGCACGGCGATTGCTCGTCCAGATGATGCCGGAGGCGATGAGGAGGCAGAGGATGACTCCACCGATGATCAGCCAGAAGAAGTTGTCCACGCGGGCATCCTACCCAGACAGCAGTTGGCCCCGGCGCCTCTCGGCACCGGGGCCAACCCGAGGTTCTGTGGAGTGCAGTGCGTGACTCAATTGGCGACGGCCATCTGGGGCGCGCCGGCATCGCTGTCCGTGGCGTCGATGACCGGCTGCTGCGGACGGGGCTTCTGCTCCGCTGGGCGGACGTCATCGGCCACCGTCTGCGCCGCGTCGTCACGGCGGGCATCGGCGGAGCGAATGGGCAGCTTGACGGACTTGATCCGCTCTCCCAGACCGCCCTCACGCTGGGCACTGCGCACGGCCTCCGCCTGGCTGTTCACCAGGTCAACCAGCGCCTGCGGCGGCTCGGCATCACCATTCATGTGACGAGCAGCGACGGCAAGGTGGTTCGCAGCGCGCGGCGCCTTCTCCCGGAAGGCTCCCTTCATGCCCACCGCCACGACGGCAAGACAGACAAGACCGATCACGACGATCAGGATCAGGGTGATGACGAAAGCGGGCACTGCGGTGGCTCCCTGCTGAGGGTGGAGTGGGACTACCCCAAGTCTAGGCGCTATGCCGGGCATAATAGCGGCTTTCCGGGGGCGTGGCGCCGTGAACACACAGCAAAGACTCAGCGGACGAACGGTGCAGCCGCCGCTGGGCGGGCATGGTCATTCGTCGCGGTGCAGACGCTGGCTGATCACGGTCGAGACGCCGTCCCCGCGCATGGTCACGCCGTACAGCGCGTCAGCGATCTCCATCGTCCTCTTCTGGTGCGTGATCACCAGCAACTGCGAGGACTCCCGCAGCTGTTCGTAGATGCCCAGAAGTCGGCCCAGGTTCGCATCATCGAGCGCCGCCTCCACCTCGTCGAGGATGTAGAAGGGGCTAGGCCTGGCCATGAAGAGGCTGACCAGGAAGGCAACGGCCACCAATGACCGCTCACCTCCCGAGAGCAGTGAGAGGCGTTTGACCTTCTTCCCTGCTGGACGGGCCTCCACGTCCACCCCCGTGGTGAGCCACTGACCGGGCTCGGTGAGGACCAGTCGGCCCTCACCTCCGGGGAAGAGGCGCGGAAAGACCTCGTTGAAGGTGCGCTCCACATCCAGGTAGGCGGCGGCAAAGACCTCCTCCACGCGACGGTCCACCTGCTCGACGATGTCCATCAGGTCCTTGCGGGTCTGTTTGAGGTCCTCCAGCTGTTCGGCGAGGAAGGCGTGCCGTTCCTGCATCGCGTCGAACTCCTCCAGCGCGAGCGGGTTGATCCGGCCAAGCTGCTGCAGATTGCGCTCGGCCGCGCGCAGGCGCTTGGCCTGCTGCTCTCGTACATAGGGAACGGGATCGGGAACCTCGTCCTCGTCGGTGAGGGCCGTCCCGTCCGGCCGAGTCAGGACGGGCACGAACTGGTCTGGACCATACTCGGACATCAGGATCGAAGCCTCCAGGCCGAGCTCGGTCATGGCGCGTTCGGTGAGCTGCTCGATGCGCATCCGCACCTCGATGCGGGCCATCTCGTCGCGGTGGGCGCCCTCGACCAGCTTCTCCAGTTCTCTGGCCAGCTCCCGGGTCTCGCGACGGGCGACTGCCAGCTGTGCATCAGCAGCCTGTCTGGCTTCCTCGGCGGCCGCACGCTCCACCGTGGCCAGCCGACGACTCTCGTCGACACGGGTCAACAGCCAGCCGGCCGCTTCATGCACGGCGCGGGCAGCCTCCGCCTCCCGACGCAACTGGGCGGCACGAGCAGCAGCCTTCTCACGTTCCTGACGCTCTGCGACGGCCGCCCGCCGTAGTGAATCGGCGCGCCCTGCGAGTGCACGGACACGTTCCTCCGCCGTGCGCAGGGCCAGCCGCGCATCCATCTCCTCGGTGCGGGCCGTGCGTGCCAGTTCGGACTGTCGGTCGCGTTCGGACGAGTCGGGTTCCGCCAGATCTCCCTGCGCAGATGCATTCGCCAACCGGGCCTCCAGGTCAGCCAAGCCCGCCTCGTCGCGCACTCGGGTGGTCTGGGCATCCAGGATCGACTTCTCCAGCCGATCGGCCTCGGCCCTGGCGGACTTCTGTGCCTGGGCCAGCACACTGACTTGCCGGGCGAGGTCCGAGGCCTCCTTCTCGGCCAGCTTCACTGCCTGGCGGGCGGCCAGACGTCGGGCATTGACCTCTTCCAACCGGACAGTGCACTGCTTGATCTCGGTCTCCAGCCCGGCCAGAACGGACTGCGCGTCCTCGAGGTCGCTGCGTGTCTGGTCGATGGCTGCCTGGATCTCCAGCCGCGACGATGACGCAGCCGAACCGCCCTCCACGTACCAGGATGAATAGAGGTCTCCGGAGCGAGTCACTGCGGCCAGGTCATGGTGCTCCTGCACCAGCCGGATGGCCTCGTCAGGTCCTTCGACGAGCACGACATGCCCGATCAGCTGGTCGAGCGCCGGCTGCAGCGGCTCCGCGACGTCGATGGCCTGGGTGGCGCTGCGGAATCCGTCGGGCACCTCCACGGCCCCCACGCGACTGGCACCGCGCAGCAGGAGTCCCACACGGCCCAGCCCCCCATCCTCCAGGTATTCGAGGGCACGTCGGGCATCGGCCAGCGAGTCGAGTGCCAGCGAATCCGTGGCGCTACCCAGGGCCGCCGCGATGGCAACCTCCCATCCGCTCTCGATGCCGATGAGTTCGGCCAGTTGCCCGAGAATCCCCGGGATCTCGTCACGGGCGCCAAGCAGGGCCGCCGGGGCGTCGGTACGGTCCAGGCCCATTTCCAGGGCCTCGATCCGGGCAACCAGCCCGGCCCTGAGCTGCTGAGCCTCCTGCTGGCGACGACGAAGGTCCTGCAGTTCCCGTCCCACCTCGTCGACCGCCGAGCTTGCGGTCTCCAACTCTCGTGCCAGCTCGTCACCGGCGCCCCGGTGTTCGTCCGCGCGGCCGGAAGCCTGACTCAACTCCTGAGCAGCGGACTCGGCCCGCAGCGCGGCCTCGTCGCGCTGCACGGTCAACCGCTCGACCTGTTCGGAGGACGTCTCCAGGCGCGTCTTGAGGGAGTTGACCTGCCCGGTGAGGCGGGCGAGACCCTCGCGACGGTCCGCGATGGCCCGCAGCTGGGTGGCATGGGCGCGATCGGCCTCGGCATGTGCAGTCTCGGCATCGCTCCTGCGCCTCTGGGCATCCTGCAGAGCCTGCTCCAGCTGCTCCACCTCAGTGCGCAGCTCATGCTCCTGGGCCCTGGCCTGGGCTGCCTCCTGTTCCAGCAGTTCCGGGTCACGCCCGCGTTGACCGGTCTCCGGCTGGGCTTCGGCATGCCTCATGCGCTCCGCGGCGATCTGCTGGGTGGTGCTGACACGTTCTCTCAGGGCCGCCAGCGCATACCAGGTCTCCTGTGCCTCGTTGAGCCGCGGTTGTGCCTGGGCGAGGGCCAGTTCCGCCGCATGTTCGGCCTCACGGGCGGCTTCCAGCCGGGCCTCGGCCGCGGCCCTGGCGCGCTTGAGGTTGGCCTCGTCTGCCAGATCCGTCTCGAGTGCGATGGTCGCCTGGGTGAGGTCATCGCCCAGGAGGCGTGCCTTGGCATCGCGCAGTTCCGACTGGACGACGGCAGCCTTGCGCGCCACCTCGGCCTGGCGTCCCAGCGGCTTGAGCTGTCGCCGGATCTCCGCGACGAGGTCCTGCAGCCGGTCCAGATTCTGCTGGGTCGCGTCCAGCTTGCGCAGGGCCTTCTCCTTGCGCTTGCGGTGCTTGAGGACCCCGGCAGCCTCCTCGATGAAGCCGCGCCGGATCTCCGGAGTGGCCTGCAGGATGGTGTCCAGCTGTCCTTGACCAACGATGACGTGCATCTCGCGCCCGATGCCGGAGTCACTGAGCAGTTCCTGCACGTCCAGCAGGCGTGCCTGGTGTCCATTGATGGAGTATTCGCTGCCTCCATTGCGGAACATCGTGCGGGTGATCGTGACCTCGGTGTACTCGATCGGCAGTGCACCGTCGGTGTTGTCGATCGTCAAGGAGACCTCGGCACGGCCGAGCGGAGCACGTCCGGAGGTGCCGGCGAAGATGACGTCTTCCATCTTCCCGCCACGAAGGCTCTTGGCGCCCTGCTCGCCCATCACCCAGCTGAGGGCATCGACCACATTGGACTTGCCCGATCCATTGGGCCCGACCACACAGGTGATGCCGGGCTCGAAGTTCAACGTCGTCGCCGACGCGAACGACTTGAAGCCGCGAAGCGTCAGGCTCTTGAGGTACACGGACTAGACCGCCTCGGTCCGTCCGGACTCACCATCCGCAGCGAGGAGCGCGGACTCACCATCCGCAGCGAGGAGCGCGGACTCACCATCCGCAGCGAGGAGCGCGGACTCACCATCCGCATCAACCACTTCGGGTGCCACGACGGGTGCGATCAGAGGCAGGTCCTCCGGATGACCTGCACGGACGGCCCGGAAGGTCCACAGCTTGTTGACGATGAAGTTGATCGGCATCGTCAGGACGATCTGGATCAGGGAGGCGTAGTAGAGCTTCTTGCGCAGCCCCGTGGTGTCATCCATCCAGCCAAAGAAGTTCTGCAGGTAGAGAGCGGATTCCGGCTTCAGGAGCGCGGTCTGGATCACCAGGCCCACCATGAGGGCGACGGCACCGATGCCCATGAAATTCGCCAGACCACGCCACCACGCGGCCGCTCCGTGACCCCGTGCCTTGAAGGTGAGGCGACGGTTGAGTTCGTAGTTCCACGTATTGGCCACCATGAAGGCCACGACTGTGAAGACGTGGTACCAGCGAACATTGAACTGCGTCAGCGGCAGGTCCACGGCAATGCCCTGGTAGTGCGGGATCAGCTTCTCGAAGAGCCAGACCACGGCCAGGTTCACCACGACGCCTGAACCGCCGACCATGCCGAAGGTCAGGAACTGGCGCAGGTTGCGCTTGCCACGCTGTCGGCGGGATTCGGTTGACTGGTTCACAGTCATCGGATACTACCCACGCTCGGCCCGCGCCCCCGGGATGCACCCCTTGGGGGCCGTTGGCATGTCGGACAGAAGTGGCTCGACCTGTTCATGAAGTGGACCCGTTGCACCTCGTCACCGCACCGGGGACAGGGCCTGCCCTGCTGGCCATAGACATTCAGCGAGCGGTCGAAGTAACCCGACTACATGACTCTGTGACGCTGAAGTCTCCGGGCATTGCCGGACCTTGCCGGACTGTATCGCCCCGAAGACAAACTCGCGGGACATCAGTCAGCCCCCGGTCCCGCCCAGACTCCAGGCGGCCGCTAGGTCGGTCGCGCGCACCGTCGCTCGATAGTGCACCCAGGTCCCCCGGCGCTCGGACTCCAGGAGGCCAGCCTCACGAAGCTTCCGCAGATGGTGGGAAACAGTCGGTTGGGAAAGACCAAGATCGGGAAGGTTGCACACACAGACGCCAGCCTCGCCGGCGTCCAGGACGGCGAGCAGCAACTGCAGCCGCGTCTCATCCCCGAGTGCCTTGAAGACCCCAGCCAGCTCGGCAAGGGGTGTCGCCAACGGAGGTCTCTCACGATTCACCACACTAGTTTGACAAGTTTCGATACAGAAGTCACGCTTGGATCGATGCATATCGAATCAAGGAGCCTTATGAATGCCCCTGTCACCAAGGACACGGCGCTGACCCAACTCCCCGTGCTCGACCGCATCCTCCCGCTGTGGATCTTGCTGGCGATGGGAGGCGGCCTCCTGCTCGGCCGGCTCGTGCCCGGCCTGTCGGGCGCCCTGTCAGCGGTCGAGGTGCAGGGAGTCTCCCTTCCCATCGCGCTGGGGCTGCTCGTGATGATGTATCCGGTGCTGGCCAAGGTCCGCTACGACCGCCTCGACAGCGTCACCCGGGACGGCCGCATGCTCGTGTCTTCGTTGCTACTGAACTGGGTCGTGGGTCCGGCCTTGATGTTCGGCCTTGCCTGGCTCATGCTCCCGGATCTGCCCGCCTACCGCACAGGTCTGATCATCGTCGGGCTAGCTCGGTGCATCGCCATGGTCATCATCTGGAACGACCTTGCCTGCGGCGACCGCGAGGCAGCCGCTGTGCTGGTCGCCCTCAACTCGATCTTCCAGGTGATTGCCTTCGCGGGGCTGGGATGGTTCTACCTGTCGGTCCTGCCAGGCTGGCTGGGGCTGGAGCAGGCAGCGCTGAACATCTCGCCGTGGCAGATCGCCGGCTCAGTGCTGGTGTTCCTGGGTGTTCCGCTGCTCGCGGGATACCTGTCGCGGCGGCTGGGAGAGTCTCGCTGGGGCCGAGCGCGCTACGAGAACGGCTTCCTCCCACGCGTTGGGCCATGGGCTCTCTACGGCCTGCTGTTCACCATCGTCATTCTCTTCGCCCTCCAGGGAAGCCAGATCACCTCCCGGCCATGGGACGTCGCGCGGATCGCTCTGCCGCTGCTCGCCTACTTCGTCCTCATGTGGGGCGGAGCCTTCCTCCTCGGCCGGGTCATCGGCCTGCCCTACGCGAAGACGGCCACGCTCGCCTTCACCGCAGCTGGCAACAACTTCGAGCTGGCCATCGCGGTCGCCATCGCCACATTCGGTGTGACCTCGGGCCAGGCCCTCGCTGGCGTCGTCGGCCCCCTCATCGAGGTGCCCGTGCTCGTCGGGCTCGTCTACGTGTCCTTGTGGCTGCGCCGCGCACTCCGCTTCTCGGAGACGACGCGATGACCGGGGGCTCCGTCTCCTCCCTCACCTCAGCCGTTGGCACCTCGGGCACCGCGTCGAACTCCGATTGGTGAATTGCTCACGCACCATCGCCGTCCCACACCGCTTGCACGGCAGGCCCTCACGTCCGTAGGCGTCGAGCAAGCGATCGAAGTATCCCGACTACATGACTTTCTTACATTCACCTGATCCGATCAGTGCCGGAGTGTGCCGATCTGCCTCAGCCTCTATCCGAGAAATTCGCTTGCCCGGAGATTCCTGCATAGATCAGGCTGGGCACGTGAATCACCCCATCATCATCCGCCCGGCCCACCCGTCCGATCAGCATGCCTGCGAGTCCCTTGTCCGCGATGCGTTCTGGGACATCTACCGCCCGGGCTGTCACGAACACTACCTGTGGCACCTCGCCATGCAAGGCCATCCCGACGTCATCCCCCAGCTCACATACGTGGCAGTTGACCAGGACACGATCGTCGGATGTGTCATGAGCACCACGGCCCATATCCACACCCCCGCTGGCGACACGCTCCCCGTCCTGGCACCTGGACCGGTCGCCGTCGCTCCGGCATAGCAGAGGCACGGAACCGGATCGCTACTCATGGCCCACACGCTCAATGCTGCACGCGACCTGGAATTCGCCGCCGCGTTCCTGTACGGAGACCCCGCGTACTACCCACGCTTTGGTTTCACCGACGCCGCCAACTTCGGGGTGACGACAGCCGAAGGCGACAATTTCCCCGACTTCATGGGCATGGAACTGCAGCCCGGCAGCCTGGAAGCCGTCAACGGACAACTGATCGAGAGCCCCCCTGTTCGAGTTCTCCCCCACCGACGTGGAAGCCTTCGACGCCATGTTCCCTCATCGGCCGAAGGCAGAACGACCGCCAAATCAAGAGCGGGAGTCAGGCGCCTCGTAGCGACTCTGCCAAGAGAGGTAGATGGTTGTCGACGACATCGCGAACAACCTCGATGTCGACACCGAAGTACTGGTGCACGAGGATGTTGCGGAAACCGCGGATCTGCGGCCACGGAATCTCGGGGTGCGCAGCCGTCACGCTCTCAGGAAGGCGAGTTGCTGCCTCGCCGATGATCTGGAGATTGCGCTCGATCGCATCCTCGGCCATGGCAATCAAGTCGGGATCATCACAGTCGGCGCCGACAAGGGCGATGAACCGTTGACACCGGTCGATGGCGACCAGGATGTCATCGATCCGCTCCTTGGAAGTCCTGCTCACAAGGCCACCGCTTCCGCCAGCGCAGATTCCGACACGGGGCGCCGCAGGAGCTGGACAGGGAAGATGTCGACGTCATCCGTGCCGAAGAGTTCGCGGGTCTCCTCCAACAGTCCTGAGGCGCGCATCAAGATATTGCCGTCGGCAGGATCCATCTCGACCAGGATGTCGATGTCGCTCCCGTCCCGCGCGTCGCCGCGAGCGACGGAACCGAAGAGCATCGGATTCGTCGCCCCATACTTGACGAGCAACGCATCGAAGTCGTCGCGGCGCGCGTCGAGAAGCGCTCGCAGGGCGAGCGTCTCGGGAGTTGCCGCCTGATCACTCATGCCCTCAGAGTACCGTCCGAACATGGTCCGCCTCGGCGGAGCCGCTGACAACTCGGGCAGAACGTCGAGCTCCGGTTGGTGAACTGGATGCGTCTCATCGGCGTCCCGCAGCGCTTGCAGGGAAGGCCTTCGCGGCCGTAGGCGTCGAGCGAGCGGTCGAAGTAACCCGACTCGCCATTGACCTTCACGTAGAGGGCATCGAAGCTGGTGCCGCCCTGCCCGAGCGCCTCGGCCATGACGGTGCGGGCCGCCTCCAGCACGCCGACGGCCTGGGCGCGGGTGAGCTTCTCGGTGGGGTGCTCGGGATGGATCTGGGCCAGCCACAGCGCCTCGTCGGCGTAGATGTTGCCGATGCCGCTGACCAGGGCCTGGTCGAGCAGGGCCCGCTTGACGGTGGTGCGCTTTCGACGCAGGCGCTGTGCGACATCGGCAAGGTCGAAGTGATCGTCGAAGGGGTCGAGTGCGATGTGCGCGATCTCGGCGGGGAGCTCTGCACCGCCGGGGCTGAGCTGGAGCCCGCCGAACATCCGCTGGTCGACGAAGCGCAGCTGTTCCTGGCCGCCGTCCAGGTCGAACAGGACGCGGGTGTTGCGCAGCAGCGGCGCGTCGGGGCGGTCGACGCGGAACTGGCCGCTCATCCCCAGATGGGCGAGCATCGCATCACCGTCGGCGAAGGGGAACCAGAGGTACTTTCCACGGCGTCGCGGCGCCTCGAAGGTGCGCCCCTGGAGCACCAGCTCGAAGTCCCGCGGCCCCAATTCGTGTTTGCGCACCGGCCGGGGGTGCAGCACCTGGACATGCGAAACCGCGCGGCCCCGGAGCAGTGGCTCCAGACCCGCGCGGACCGTTTCGACCTCGGGAAGCTCAGGCACCCGGGGTTGCCTCCTCGTTGGGGATCTGGACCGGCTCGTCACCCAGGGCCTCGCGTGCAGCTGCCTGAGCTGCCTGGGCCTCCTGGATGGCGGTGAACGCCTTGCCAGCGGCCTCCTGCTCGGCCTGCTTCTTGTTGCGGCCCTCACCGGTTCCGTACTCGACGCCGTTGACGACCGCCCGCGCGACGAAGTGCTTGTCGTGGTCTGGGCCCGACTCCTCGATGCGGTAGGTCGGCATCGGGTGGCCGTTGTTGGCACACACCTCCTGCAGGGAGGTCTTCCAGTCCAGCCCCGCGCCCATCTGGTCGGCCTGCGTGACCAGGGGGTCGAAGACGTGGTGCACGAAGCTCTCCGCCTGCCCCATGCCACCCGTGAGGAAGATGCCGCCGATCAGGGCCTCCATCGTGTCAGCCAGGATCGAGGTCTTGTCATGACCGCCGGTGGTGGTCTCGCCGCGTCCCAGCTTCACCATCGGGCCGATGTCCAGCCCGCGCGCCACATCGGCCAACGCAACGGCGTTCACGACGGCTGCACGCAGCTTCGCCAAGCGCCCTTCCGGGTAGTCCGGGAAGGTCAGGTAGAGGTGTTCGGTCACGACGATGCCCAGCACTGCGTCGCCCAGGAATTCCAGGCGCTCATTGGTGGGGATGCCGCCGTTCTCGTAGGCGTACGAACGGTGCGTCAGGGCAAGCTCGAAGAGCTGGGTGTCCAGTGGGACACCCAGCTCGTCAAGAAGCTGCTGGAAACGGCTCAGCTGAGCCGCCATGTCAGGCGTCGAGAACCTGGCGACGTGCGGCGCGGGGGCCGTACTGGCCGCACGCGGGGCACGCGGTGTGCTGCAGGTGGGCCTCACGGCACGCCGGGTTCACGCAGGTCACGACGTTGACAGCGGTCGTCTTCCACTGGCTACGACGGCTGCGAGTGTTGCTCCGGGACATCTTCCGCTTCGGGACTGCCACGATCTTCTCCTTGAGCTACCCGCCCCCAGGGTGCGGGTGCGGTGGTGTCTGTAGGGATCCGACTGGTGTCGGATCAGTTCTCCTGCTGTTCTTCGGCTTCGCTCACGTCCAGCTCGGAGAGCTTGCCCCAACGGGGGTCGATCTCCTCACCATGGCTGTGCTCCGGATCATCATTCAGGACCTGTCCACACTCGATGCACAGTCCCAAACAGTCATCCCGACACAGGGGCGTGAACGGAAGTTCGAGCACCACGGCGTCACGCAGCGCCGGGTCGAGATCGATCATCTCGTCCTCGATCCAGCTGGCATCCTCCTCCGCTTCCTTCTCGGGGTAGAAGTACAGCTCCTGCAGGTCATAGGACTCACGGTCCTCGAAATCCCTCAGGCAGCGCGCACATTCACCCTTGAGGGAGACATCGGCGGTACCGGTGACCAGAACGCCCTCGATCACGCTCTCGAGCCGAAGATCGAGGGTGATGTCGGAGCCCTGGGGCACTCCGATCATGTCGATGCCAAGATCCGTAGGCGCCTCGACGACCTGATGAACCTGCTTCATCGTTCCGGCTCGGCGAGCCAGCTCGTGGATCTCGAGGACGAGAGGCGAGCGGGCATCGAGGCGGCGATGCTGGTTCATCACGGTTCCCTTCAGCGCACAACGGACATGACAGCGTCACGACCGAGGACCAACTCTATCCGAGCGCGGCATCTGGACCAAACCGGCCGCCCACACGCCCGGCCCTACAGCACTCTGGGCACGTCTTGCACGTCGCTGGGGCGCGATCCCCTCCCGGCTCGATGCCTCTCGGGGACGAATGTGATTGGCTCGTGCAGTGCCGCTCTATCGTACCGTCGCCCGCAGCGCCACCGTCGACCTCGAGGTGAAGCGTTCGATCTTCCGCTGTGACATCCGTCGGGTCACCGATGAGGCCGCGGCACGCGCACTGGTGGAGCGACTGCGCAGTGAACACTGGGATGCTCGCCACCACTGTTCCGCCTTCATCTGGCTGCCCGACGGTTCCCTGTCCCGCTCCAGTGACGACGGTGAACCGTCTGGAACTGCCGGCGCACCGATGCTGGAAGTGCTTCGCGGGGCGGGCCTGACCGAGGTCGCGGCGGTGGTCACCCGCTGGTTCGGCGGAACCCTGCTGGGAGCGGGAGGCCTGGTCCGTGCCTACTCAGACTCCGTTCGAGCGGGTCTGGAGGCCGCCGGCGTCCTTGAGCGGGAGCTCGTCACCGAGCAGCAGGTGGCCCTTGACCACGCGCTGGCCGCGAAGGCCGAGTCCGAGCTCCGCAGCCGTGGTGTCAGCGTGCTCGACGTCGCCTATGGCCAGCAGGCCGTCCTGCAGCTGGGGATCCGCCCGCAGGACGTGGAGCAGGTTAGGACCCTCTTGGCCGAGCTCAGCCATGGTGGGGCGGAACTGGAAGCGATCGGGGAACGGTGGGTGGACCGCTGAACAGCTACGTGGCCTGCGCAACCTTGCGGGCGATGGCCTGGGCCACATTCGGCGTGACGAACTCGCTGACGTCGCCGCCATAGGCAGCGATCTCCCGCATCATCGTCGAGGAGATGGTGGCGTAGGGACCACCGGCCGGCAGGAAGATGGTCTCGATCCCGCTGACGTGTGTGTTGATGTGGGCCATCTGGAGCTCGTAGTCGAAATCGGAGGCGAATCGTAGGCCCTTGACGATCACCTCGCAGCCCTGCGCACGGGCGTAGTCCACGAGCAGACCGTCGATGATGCCAACTCCCACCCCGGGCAGGTGGGCGACCGCCCCCTCCACCAGCTCGACGCGCTCCTGGGCGTCGAACATCTGACTCTTCTTCTGCGAATTGCGCCCGACTGCCACCAGCACCTCGTCGAAGACCTTGGTGGCCCGTTCGATGACGTCCAGGTGGCCCTTGGTGATCGGGTCGAAGGAGCCGGGGACGATCGCCTTGATGTGGCGACCGGTGCGGTCAGTGGTCATCATTGGCCTCTCGCTGGCAGAAGTGCAGTGTGGTCTCACCGTAGCTGCGGGCCCAGTGTTCTGTCCCCTCGGGAAAATCCGGCACACCGCTGCGGGCGCTGCGTTCCAGGACCAGCAGTCCGTTGTGCACCAGCCTCGTCAGAGCAAGCTCCAGGGTGTGGCTGATCTGCTCATTCGTGAAGGGATACGGGGGGTCGAGCCAGATCACGTCGAAAGATCTGCCTTCACGCTGCAGGAAACTGTCCACCTGGGCCGCGACAACCTCCACGTGCAACCGCGTCCGCGCGGCATTGGCCTTGACCAGCCGGACGGTCGGCTGGTCGTGCTCGACGAGCACCACCGGCGCCGCTCCCCGACTCGCGGCTTCCAGGCCCACTCCCCCAGAGCCTGCGAACAGGTCGCAGAAGGCGATGCCGGCAAGGTGTTCGTCCGCCCCCGCGTCGGAGTTGCCATTCCACGTCGCGAGAGTGCTGAACAGGGCTTCCCGAACCCGGTCCGTGGTGGGCCGGGTCCTCTCGCCGGTTGGCGCCTGCAGACGCATGCCCCCGGCACTTCCCGCGATGATCCTGCTCATGGCGCCCAACCCTACTGTGCTGGCCCCGGCGCCTCGGAGGCGCCAGACGGCTCGTCATCCCCAGACGGCTCGTCATCCACGTCATCGAGATCCACGGCATCCCCAACCCCGGAGCCAGCAGCGTGCCGCGAGGAGCCCGGTTCGGTGCGGTTGCGCAGGCGCCGCAGCGCCCGACGCAGGGCCCGCCGGTTGTCCACATAGGACTCCTCGTAGTGGAAGACGGGCAGCTCCCACCGGAATCTCAGGGCCAGGACCCGCAGGACAAATCCGCCCACCAGTGCGATCACGACGGCAACCCCGTCGGCCACCCCGGCCGTGAGCATCCCGACATATCCCAGTGCGACGAGGACAGATACTGATGCATAGAGTTCCTGACGGAAGACCAGCGGAATCCGGTCACACAGCAGGTCTCGCATGATTCCCCCGGAGACGCCGGTCACGACCGCACCCACGACCGCGATGATGACGCCGAGGTCCATGGCGAGGGCGGTCTGCGCACCGAGGATCGAAAAGACGACCAGACCCAGCGCGTCGAGCATGAGAAAGAGCGGCCTGAAGTACTTCATGAGCTGGGCGATGGAGACCGTGAGGATCGCGGCTCCGACCACCATCAGGACGTACTGCGGATTCTCCACCCAGGTCAGGGGGTAGTTGCCCAACAGGACATCACGCAGCGATCCGCCACCCATTGCCGTCACGAGCGCCACCATGACGACGCCGAACAGATCCATCCGCTCGCGGCCCGCCGCGAGAGCTCCGGTCATCCCTTCGGCGGTGACCCCGATGATCCACAGCCAGGTCAGCAACATGCACTCGATCCCTTCTCCTGACGCCGCACCCACCTCTGGCAGGCGCGACGGCAGACCACCCTAACCGGGCCCGCCAAGTAGCTGACCGTCCCAGCCGGGCTCTGCCGGGCAGCAGACCATTCGCCCGTCGGGAACAGCTCGCCCTGCACACCGTCCCACAAACGAGGGGCGGGGCGTCCGCCCAAACACGGGTGGGCCACAATGGCCACATGGCTGACAAGGACACCCCGATGACCGACATTTCCGAGGACACCTGCTGGGGTTACCTCGCGAGCCAGGAGGTCGGCCGTCTGGCGACCGCTCGCGATGGCCAGCCGGAGATCTTCCCGATCAACTTCTGCGTGGATGGACAGTCGATCGTCTTCCGCACGGCTTCCGGCTCCAAGCTGCAGGAACTCACGGACAATGCCCACGTGGCCTTCGAGGTGGACGGCTGGACCGAAGACGGAGGCTGGAGCATCCTGATCAAGGGCACCGCGGAGGAGATCACCTCCGTCGACGAGTTGGCCCTGGCAGAGAAGATGCCGCTCATGCCCTGGGTGCCGACCCGCAAGAGCCACTTCGTGCGCGTGACGCCCGACACCCTGAGCGGCCGCAGCTTCTGGTTCGGCCCCGAAGAGGACTGAACACTCCCACTTCCCACCCCGCGGGGGGGGGCGCCGCCCCGCTGGGCCCCCCCCGCCGCCCCCCCCCCCCCCCCCCCCCCCCCCCCCCCCCCCCCCCCCCCCCCCCCGCGCGCTGTTGGAGGAGATCCGAGGAGCTCCCCCTCCTGTCAGGCCTTCTCCAACCACTCCCCGGCCGCCAAGAGCTCCGTTTGGGTCACCATGTCAGCCAGGTAGGGATTCACCCGGTCCGGGTCCTCCGCCACCAGGCGTTCCGCGACATCGCGGCAGTGGGCGATCAGATCCGCGTGCTCGATGACACGCAACAGGCGCAGGGCGCTGCGTCCACCAGACTGGCTCGCACCGAGCACATTGCCTTCCCTTCGCTGGGCCAGGTCAAGCTCGGCCAGCTGGAAGCCGTCCCTGGTTGCTTCCACGGCGCGCAGACGCTGCATCGCCGTGGACTCCGGCGCCGCCGAGGTGACCAGGAGGCACAAACCGGCATTGCCCCCTCGTCCAATCCGACCCCGCAGCTGGTGCAATTGACTCACGCCGAAACGGTCGGCATCCATCACGACCATCACGGTGGCATTGGGCACATCGACGCCCACCTCGATCACAGTGGTGGCGACCAACACGTCCACTTCGCCAGCGGCAAAGCGCCTCATCACGTCGTCCTTCTCATCGCTGGGCATCCGCCCGTGCAGGGACTCCACCCTCACCCCGGCGAGCGCGCCGTGACGCAGGTCCTCGGTCAGATCCGTCACCGTGGCGCTGGGCGGTAGGGAGTCCTCGGAGACGAAGGCGTCGGCGTCCTTGGCGTCGATCCGGGGACACACGACGAAGGCCTGCCTGCCTTCGGCGACCTCCTCCCGGATGCGCTCCCAGGCACGATCCACCCAGGTGGGATGGACCGTCGCGCTCACCAGGTTGGTCTGGACCTCCTGCCTCCCGGCAGGCAGTTCCGACAGCGTCGACACCTCCAGATCACCGAAGACGGTCATGGCCACCGAGCGTGGGATGGGCGTGGCGGTCATCACCAGGACGTGGGGGCGCATCTCTGCCTTCTGGTTCAACACGGCCCGCTGCTCGACACCGAAACGATGCTGCTCATCCACGATGACCAGCCCCAAGTCTGCGAAACTCACCTTGTCGCCCAGCAGGGCATGGGTGCCGACCACCAGGCCCGCCTCACCGCTGGCGATCTTGAGCATCGCATTGCGCCGCGCCACCGCGGACATCGATCCGGTGAGAAGAACGATCTCGGTGGCCCCCTCGGGTGCCCCCAGCGTGCGCCCGGCGACCAGGTCTCCCAGTTGCGCCTTGATCGATTCCAGGTGCTGGGTGGCCAGAACCTCGGTGGGCGCCAGGAGCACTGCCTGCTTGCCCGAGTCAACGGCCCGCAGCATGGCGCGCAGGGCGACCAGTGTCTTGCCCGAGCCGACCTCGCCCTGCAACAGACGCTGCATGGGACTCGATGTGGACATGGCTGCGAAGACTTCGTCCCCCACCTGTCGCTGCCCCTCGGTCAGGGTGAATGGGAGCCGCTGGTCGAAGGCGTCCAGCAGGCCGCCCTCGACCCCTGCCAACGGTGCAGCTCGGAAATGGGCATTGTCATGACGCCGATAGGCCATCGTCAGCTGCATCTGGAGCGCCTCGTCGAAGAGCAGCCGATCAGCAGCGGCCTGCGCATGCTCGCGGGAGACCGGTTGGTGGGCCTGGACGAGGGCTTCGTCGAAGCCCATCAACCCCTCCTCCTGGAGGACCCAGGAGGGAAGGGGCTCGCCCTGGATCCCCATCTGCGCGTGCACCAGCTGGACCGTCTCGCCAATTTCCCACGTGGGCATCTTGGCCGTGGCTGGGTAGATCCCGACCAGGCCGGATCGGGAGACCTGCTGCACCATGGCCTTCTGGTTGGCCTTGCCGATCACCTTGCCGGACTCGTCGATGATCACGAAGTCTGGATGGGTCAGTTGCGGCCGGTCCATGAAGGTTCCAACCTTGCCGACGAAGATCCCCCGACTGCCCTTGGCGAGCTGCTTGTGCCAGTAGTCCACCATGTGCTGCTTGCCGAAGAAGGTCACGCCCAGGGTGCCCGAACCGTCCGTCAGGGTCACCTCCAGCCGTCGGCGGGGAGGGCTTCCCGCCTGACGCACCTGATCCACCATGGCCATCACCGCCACGTCCTCGCCGACGGGAAGATCCGCCAGCGAGGAGTTCTCAGTGCCCGACAGGTAGCGACGCGGCAGGTGACGCATCAGGTCACCCACGGTGTTCAGCCGCAACCGGGTGGACAGGATCTTCGCCGTCGGGGCGCCCACCACCTGTGACAGCGGCCGATTCAGTTCGGCAAAGGTGTCGGTACGCCATTGGGGATTCCAGGGAGCCACGTCGTCGAGCCTACAAGTGGGCCCTGACACTTGTCTGGGGACGGGGGCCGTACGGCCCAGCGTGGGCAGACGAGCTGACATGGACAACGACAAGGCCGCCGAGCACTGCTCGGCGGCCTTGTCAGAAGTCCAGCTGGACCAATGGCCCGATTTCCGGCCGGAGCCGGGAAGGGTCAGCGCGAGACGACCTTGCCGGCCTTGAGGCAGGAGGTGCAGACGTTGACACGCTTCGGCGCCCCGTTCACCAGAGCGCGAACGCGCTGGATGTTCGGGTTCCAACGACGGTTGGTCTTCTTCTTCGACCACGGCACGTTGTGGCCGAAGCCCGGGCCCTTGGCGCAGACATCGCACACGGCAGCCATTGGAGTACTCCTCGATAGATGGATCAGATGTGGGGCCTGGCCCCGGCGAGCCCAAAAGGGCAACCCGAAAATGATAGCCCCCCAGGTGCCAGCATCACAAACGAGGGACCCGCACCGCTTCCTCCAGCCGTCAGGGTCACCACCCATCCCGGCACCTGCGCCCCCGATGGTCGCCACGATGCGTCAGATGGCCACCACGACGGGAACGATCATGGGACGCCGCCGATGATTCGTCGAGACCCAACGTCCAATGGCTCGTCGGATGACCTGCTGTAGCCGGTGGGTGTCATCCACACCATCCCGCAGTGCCTGGGTGAGTTCCGTTTCGATCTGCTGCCGGATCGCGTCGAACACAGCATCGTCGTCGCTGAAACCACGCGCATGGATGTCGGGGCCGGAGACCACGGCGGCACCTCGGAGGTCCACCGCGGCGACCACGGAGATGAAGCCCTCCTCACCCAGGATCTTGCGGTCGGTCAGTTCATCCTGGCCGATCTCCCCCACCGTCGAACCGTCGACGAAGATGTAGGAGGCGTCCACCGAGCCGACGACGGATACCCGACCGTCGCGCAGCTCCACGACATCGCCGTCCTCCACCACGACCACGTTCTCCTGCGGAATGCCAGTGGCTCGGGCCAGCTTGGCATTGGCCACCAGGTGGCGCACCTCACCATGGACCGGCATCACATTGCGCGGCCGGATCACGTTGTAGCAGTAGAGCAACTCCCCGGCACTTGCATGCCCGGAGACATGGACCAGGGCATTGCCCTTGTGCACCACCGTGGCGCCCAGCCTGGTGAGCCCGTTGATCACCCGGTAGACCGCATTCTCATTGCCAGGAATGAGGCTGGAGGCCAGCACCACGGTGTCGTGCTCCCCCAGCTCGATGACCGGATGCTCTCGATTGGCGATCCTGCTCAGGGCGCTGAGAGGCTCCCCCTGGGAACCCGTGGAAATCACCACCACTTGGTCGTCGCGGTGGTTGTCGATGTCCTTGAGCTCGATCAGGGTGTCCCCTGGCACCCGGAGGTAACCCAGATCACGGGCCACGGACATGTTGCGGACCATGGATCTCCCCACGTAGACCACCTTGCGACCGTGCTGGACGGCCAGGTCCATCACCTGTTGGACCCGATGCACGTGGGATGCGAAGCAGGCCACGACGAGCTTCTTCTCTGCACTGGCGAAGACCCGCTCCAGAGCCGGCACGATGTCCTTCTCCGGCGTCGTGAAGCCGGGCACTTCGGCATTGGTGGAGTCAACCATGAACAGGTCAACACCCTCCTCACCCAGACGGCCAAAACCGCGCAGGTCCGTGATCCGCCCATCGAGGGGAAGCTGGTCCATCTTGAAGTCACCAGTGTGCAGGACCGTGCCGGCTTGCGTCCTGATGCACACCGCCAGGGCATCCGGAATGGAATGGTTGACCGCAAGGAATTCCAGGTCGAAGTACTGACTCACCTTCGCCCGATCCCCCTCGGCCACCTCCTGAAGGTCCGTGCCGCGGATCCGGTGCTCGCGGATCTTGGCCTCCACCAGGGCCAACGTCAGCCGAGAACCCCAGATCGGGATGTCACTACGACGTCGCAACAGGTAGGGCACTGCTCCGATGTGGTCCTCGTGCCCGTGAGTGAGGACGAGGCCAACGATGTCGTCGAGTCTGTCGTTGAGGTGATCCAGGGCCGGAAGGATGAGATCGACGCCTGGATGGTCGTCCTCCGGGAAGAGGACACCGCAATCCACCAACAGGATCTCGCCGTTGATCTCGAGGCACGCCATGTTTCGACCCACGTCACCCAGGCCACCCAGTGGCGTGACTCGCAGAACTCCGGGGGCGATGGGGGGCGGGGGCGTCACCTGTGTCGTCACGATGGCCAGCCTAGTGCCGCCGCGTCCACCGGGGGATGGACGCGACTGCTGGTCATCCCTGCACGGAGCCGCTACCCAGTACCATCCGCACAGGACAGATCCATGGAACCCGCCAGGGCAACTCGACAACGCCCCCACCCATCGAAGAGGGCGCATGGACATGCACCCCGAAAAGCAAGGGCGTTGGAGATGTCCGCTCGGGGGTTCGGGCATCTCCAACGCATTAACAGTGTTTCACAGGACTCGAAAGTTTAGAACTTGATTTTGTGTGATGTTTGTCACACGTTAACTGTCAAATTTCGCTTGCTTTTCTTGCCTTGCCATGGCCGCAGATGGGTCTTGGTGGTAGCCCTGTGCCATCCCGGCCCTAGGATGGCCCCATGTCAGGACCCGAGCAGGACGCACTGTCCGACCCACAACCACCCCGCGACCAGACGGTCCCCAGCGTGCGCCTCGCCATGCCGGCCGAGGCCCTCCAGATCACGGAGATCCAGCGTCGCGTCTGGGCCCGGGATGACCTTGAGCGGCGCATGCTGGACGAGGTGGACGCCGACCAGATGGCCCAGCTGTGGCACCAGGCCATCACCCGTGCTCCCCACGCGCACTTCCGGGTTCTGGTGGCCACCCAGACCTACGGACAGGCAGAGCCAGCGGACGAACCCGGATCCACGCGCCAACGCACCAAGGTCTGTGGTTTCGCGGCGATCGGCCCCAGCGATGACCCCGACGCCGATCCGACGGACTCCTTGGTGGCCGAATTCTGCATCGATCCGCTGCTCACTGGACAGGGCCACGAGGACCGCCTGATGCACGCGGCCGTGGCCACCATGCAGGCCGACGGCTACCAGCGCGCCACCTGGTGGGTCCGCAGCACCGACGATGACTTGCGCCAGTGGCTGACCGAGAGCGGCTGGGGTCCCGACGGCGCGCACCGCGAGATCGGCACCCCCGATGGAGTCCTCCGGGTCAAGCAGATCCGCCTGCACACGGACATCAGCACAGTGGACGGCAACTGACCCCGCCCACACACCGGCATTCAGAATCGGGCCCGGCACCCCTTGTGGGTGCCGGGCCCGCTGTCCTGCCTGCCACGGGCTCGATGACAGACGTCACTCGAACCCAGGATGCTCACGCAGCCTCACTCGAGCCCCAGGATGCTCACGCAACATCACTCGAGCCCCAGAATGCTCTCGATTCCCAACGTCAGGCCCGGGTGGTCTGCAACAGCTGCCACCGCCGTGACGACGCCCGGCATGTAGGAGGCGCGGTTCATCGAGTCGTGCCGGATGGTGAGCGTCTCGCCGTCCTGACCGAAGAGCACCTCCTGGTGTGCGATGAGGCCCTGCAGGCGCACAGAATGCACGTGCACCCCGTCCACCACGGCGCCACGGGCACCGTCTGGGTCGATCGTGGTGTCATCGGGAACCTCGTCCAGCCCTGCAGCGGCACGCGCCTCGGCGATCATGCCGGCCGTCGTCCCGGCGGTGCCGGAGGGGGCGTCCGCCTTCTGGGGGTGGTGCAGCTCGATGATCTCCACGCTCGGGTAGTACTTCGCCGCCTGCTTGGCGAAGTGCATCATCAGCACCGCCCCGATCGAGAAGTTCGAGGCAATGATGACGCCAACCTCGGGCTTCTCGCCCAGCCAACCACGCAGGGTCTCCAGCCGCTCATCGGTGAAGCCGGTGGTGCCCACCACCGCATGCTTGCCATGGTCGATGCACCACTTCAGGTTCTCCATCACGGAATCAGGGTGGGTGAAGTCCACCACCACGTCGGCGCGCTCCGCCTCCACATGGGGGTCACCGACGTCCACCGCCGCGACGAGCTCCAGTCCGGGCGCCATCTGCACCGCGCGGCACACCTCGCCACCCATCCGGCCATTCGCCCCGAACACAGCAACTCGCGTCACGTCATCTCCTCGATGGTTGGATGCCGCAAGGGCATCAGAGGAGCCCGACCACCTTGCGGGCCGGACTTGTGGCCATTGTGGCAAAAGACGAGGAATCCGGGGTTAACGTCCAGCGACAACATGGAGCTGGACGGCCCAGAGCTCCGCGCAGAGCACACCGGATAGGGTGTGGCCGTGGCCGCCCATGACGCTCATGCAGATGTCCGCCAGACGTGCTCCCCCGATCTCGAGGTCGACGGGGCACGCGCGATCTGGATCGACCGGGGGACCATCACCGTCCCCCTCGACCTCGACGACCGCACGCCGGGCCCGCACGGCTGGCAGCTGCCGGCCTCCACCCAGTGGCTGTTGCTCTGGTCTCCCACGGCAGCGATCCGCGTCGAGGACTCCCACCTGTGGGCACCCGACCTCTGCGTGATCGAGCTGCGGGTGCAGGAATCCGGCCTTGGAGCCGACCAGGCTGCACGCAATCCCGCTGCAGCACAGCACCTGGCCCTGGAGCTCGCCGAACGATGGCAGCGCAGCGTGCCCGAGATGCTCACGGGTCAGGTTCTGCTGGCACGACGCAGCCAAGGCGTCCTGACCGTCCTGACCGGCGTGCAACTCGGCCCGGTGCTGGATGACCTCTACGCCCAGGAGGCCCGGCAGGAGGACTTCGGTGCCCGCCTGGACGGTCGGCGCATTCGATTCGCCGTGTGGGCCCCTACTGCCCAGCGCGTCAGCCTCTTGACCTGGCCAGAACAGGCCGGCAACAACCCTCCGTTGGACCGTGCGGACCGTCGCCAGATGATGCGCACCGCCTCTGGCACCTGGAAGGGCGGGATCGACGCCGACCTGGTGGGGGCCCGCTATCTCTACGAGGTGGTGGTCTACTCCCCCGTCACCCGCCGGATGGAGACCAATCTGGTCACCGACCCCTATGCCGCCGGACTCACGGTTGATTCCAGACACTCGGTCATCGTCGACCTGGCCGATCCCGCGTGGACGCCCGAGAACTGGGCCGAATCCGCGGGTCCGCGCCTGCACGGACTGGTGGACGCCGCCGTCTACGAGTTGCACGTGCGCGACTTCTCCGCCAGCGACGAGTCCGTCCCCGAACATCTTCGCGGCAGCTACCTGGCCTTCACCACCGACGGCAACGGCACCCGCCACCTGCGACGACTGGCCCGCAGCGGCCTCAACTCCGTTCACTTGCTCCCCTGC
Source organism: Luteococcus sp. Sow4_B9 (assembly GCF_052116585.1). Classification (NCBI taxonomy): domain Bacteria; kingdom Bacillati; phylum Actinomycetota; class Actinomycetes; order Propionibacteriales; family Propionibacteriaceae; genus Luteococcus; species Luteococcus sp. Sow4_B9. Next base: position 42,789 of record NZ_JBQKKT010000023.1, read on the forward strand.
TTCGACCTGACCAGCGTCCCGGAGCACGGCGCCGCGGCCCAGCCGGACCAGTCTCTACTGGCCTCCTTCCCACCCGACAGCCACGAGCAGCAACGGCTGATCGCCCGCACCGCCTCACACGATGCCTTCAACTGGGGCTATGACCCGTGGCACTGGGGTGTCCCGGAGGGCTCCTATGCCTCGACGCCGGAGATGGCCGACGGGGCCCACCGGGTGAAGGAGTTCCGGTGCATGGTGCAGGCGCTGCACGGGCTGGGGCTGCGCGTGGTGCTGGACCAGGTCTTCACCCACACCTCCGCCTCCGGCCAGGACCCGCACAGCGTGCTGGACCGCATCGTTCCCGGATACCACCACCGGCTCGACGCCACCGGGAGCACCGAGGGATCGGCCGCCGGCAACAATGTGGCCACCGAACGCCTGATGACCGAGAAGCTGATGGTGGACATGGTGGTCCGCTGGGCGCGCGACTACCACATCGACGGCTTCCGCTTCGACCTGATGGGCCACTCCAGCACGCGCAACATGGCGCGTGTCCGGCACGCCCTCGACGAGCTCACCCTGGACCGCGACGGCGTCGACGGCCAGGACGTCTACCTCTACGGGGAGGGCTGGAACTTCGGCGAGGTGGCCGACAATGCCCTGTTCACCCAGGCGGTCCAGGGGCAGCTCGAGGGGACCGGCATCGGCACCTTCAATGATCGCCTTCGCGATGCCGTGCGTGGTGGCCGTCCCTTCGACGAGGATCCGCGCCGGCAGGGTTTCGGCAGTGGGCTGGCCGGCGACCACAACGGCGCCCCGTGCAATCGCGAGCCGGAACGGCAGCTCGCACATGACACGGACCTCGTGATGCTGGGGCTGGCTGGCAACCTGCGCGACTTCGAGCTGCAGTGCACCGACGGGGTGATCCGTCGTGGCGACGAGATCGACTACAACGGCAGGCCTGCCGGCTATGCGGCGGAACCAAGCGATGTCATCAACTACGTCGACGCCCATGACAACGAGACCCTGTGGGATGCGTTGACCATGAAGCTCCCCCCGGAGCTCGACATGGCCGCCCGGATCCGGATGAACACATTGTGTCTGGCCACCGTTGCCCTTGGCCAGGCTCCCTTCCTGTGGCACGCGGGAACCGACCTGCTGCGCAGCAAGTCACTGGACCGAAATTCCTACAACTCCGGTGACTGGTTCAACCGGCTCGACTGGACGGGTCGGGACAACGGATTCGGACACGGTCTGCCGCCCGCGGACGACAACATGACCCGCTGGCCCTGGCTGCGCCCGCTTCTGGCCGACCCTTCCCTCAAGCCTTCAGCCAAGGACGTCGAGCTGGCCTCCGAGCAGGCCAGGACCCTGCTGAAGCTGCGCCGCTCAACGCCCCTCTTCCGCCTGGGCAGTGCCGAACTCATCCGGCAGAAGGTGACTTTCCCCCTGTCCGGCACCCCAGGCGCCGTACCCGGGGTCATCCTGATGCACATCGACGACCGCACGGACCCGATCGATCCCGATCTGGCGGGCCTGGTCGTGGTCTTCAATGCCACCCCGCACCCGGTGCGCCAGGTGTTGCCCGAGGTCTCTGGGCAAAAGGTGGTCCTCTCGCCACTGCATTGCAAGGGCACCGACCGGTCCACCTGCGAGTCGCGCTTCGACCACATGGGTTTCGAGGTGCCGGCCCGCACGGTCGCAGTCTTCAACCACCTGCGGTGACAGCACGGGTCTGGATCGCCACCGGCCCAGCGGACGACGCGCCCGAGCGGCTGCTGGGTCTGGTGCGATGGGTCACGGGCAGCGCCCCAGAGCGGCTCCAGCACGCGTGCCCCCGCTGCGGCAGCAGCGAGCACGGCCGGCCTGTGGTGGTGGGGCCGTCTGGACCGGTGCACGTCTCCCTGGCTCGTGACCGTGACAACCGTCGGTGCGTGGTAGCCGTGTGTCTGGAGGCTGCTGTCGGCATCGATCTGGAGGCGGCCGGCGCGGCCGACTTCGACGGATTCGACGGCGTCGCGCTGCACCCGGAGGAGATGGGGGCGGGCGACCGGACGCGTCTGTGGGTGCGCACCGAGGCGGTTCTCAAGTCACATGGCGTCGGGCTCGACGTGGACCCCACGTCGGTGCGCGTGGACCGCTCCCCCCTCACCCTGGCCAGCCGCGTCACGCAGGTGGTGGACCTCCCACCGCATGTCCTGGGGGACGACTGGGTGTGCAGCGTAGCCGTCGTCGACGAGAGCGAACCCCGTGTGCAGGTCTGGGACGACGACGGTGCGAGTAGGCGGTGACCACCCCAACCCCTGGGGCGCGCATCCCCAGGATCAGCCCAGACCCAGCTTGCTGGTGATCGAGTCCGCGACCTTCTGCAGGACGCTGCGGGTGGCCTGTGGGTCCACGACCGGCAGGGCCGGCACCTCCGGCCGCCGCAACCACGCGTCCAGCACCGTGGCCAGCTCGAAGCCGTCCTCCGGGACGAAGCGCAGGCAGTGCTGGATGAACTGCTCGGTGGTCACGATCCCGCCGGCATTCTCGGTGGTCCAGGCCCGCAGCATCTGGAAGAAGCGTTCATCGCCCAGACAGGCCCGCACCGCGTGCAGGGTGAGGGCGCCGCGCTTGTAGACCCGGTCGTCGAACATGTCGGGCATCCCGGGATCGCACAGCACCAGATCCTGGGGCTTGCGGGTCAGTTCGCGATGGTGGCGGGCGGCCTGCTCCTGGACGTCCACCCCGTCGCCACTCGACGCACGGTGATCAGACCAGAGCCATTCGCTGTAGCAGGCGAAGCCCTCGTGCAGCCAGATGTCGGCGAGTTGCTGGGCGGTGACGCTGTTGCCGAACCACTGGTGGGCGAGCTCATGCGCCACGAGACGCTCATTCTGCCAGGTGGGCGGGATGAAGTTCCGGCCGAAGGAGCTCAGCCCCTGGGCCTCCAGCGGGATCTCCATGTCGTCGTCGACGATGACGGCTCGGTACTCCGCAAAGGGGTAGGGCCCGAAGAGCTCGCTGAAGACCTCGACCATCTCCGCCTGACGTTCAAAGGCCGTGCCCTTGCCCGCCTTGAGGCGTCCGGGGTGAACCACCTCCACCGGCACGACGCCTCGACGTCGATCCACCGCGTACTGGCCCATCTGCACGGTGGCCAGGTATGGCGACATCGGCCGGTCCATCACATAGGTCCAGCGACCCGTCCCGCCACGGACCTCGTGTTCGGTCAGGGTTCCGTTGGCCACGACGTGGTAGCTGGGCGCAACCACCAGGTGGATGCGGTAGGTCGCCTTGTCCGCCGCGTCGTCATTGCACGGGAACCAACCGGGAGCGCCATAGGGCTGCGAACCGACTGCGACGCCGTCGGTCAGCTCTTCCCAGCCGGCGGCACCGTGGATTCCCGGCACCGGAGCGGGCTTGCCAGCACACGTGACGCTGATGGTCAGCTCCTCACCGGCATCCCGCTTGCCCACCTCTACCACCAGCTTGCGATCTCGCTGCCGGTAGCGGGTCTTCCTGCCGTCGACCAGAACCTTGGATGCCTTCAGACCCACCAGGTCCAGCTCCACCTTGTCGAGTTCCCTGCTGGGCACGACGGTGAGCACCGCCACCTCGTCGAGGCGGTTGGTGGTCACCTTGTAGTCGAGCTGCAGGTCGTAGTGGCGCACCCGGTAGCGGGTGTCGCCGTGCCCGGGCAGATAGGGGTCGGGCAGGGACATCGAGGAACTCCTCCAGTGGGCCGGGGAATGGTCCCCGACAGCCTAGTGCCCCGTGTGTGAAGTTGTTGGACGGTTGGCTTTGGCGAGGATTTCGTCGGCGGTCTTGGTCCAGATGAAGGGGTGGCAGCGGTCGTTCCAGCCGTTGACGAAGGC
>NZ_JBQKKT010000024.1:0-42389 GCF_052116585.1 Luteococcus sp. Sow4_B9
CCCCCCCCCCCCCCCCCCCCCCCCCCCCCCCCCCCCCCCCCCCCCCCCCCCCCCCCCCCCCCCCCCCCCCCCCCCCCCCCCCACCGCCTTCCGGATGCCACGGCGAGGACGCCGCGGTGCCAGAGCAGTACCAACAAAGGAGTTGTCAATGAAGATTGCCGGAGCCCCCATCAGCTGGGGCGTGTGTGAGGTCCCCGGTTGGGGACACCAGATGGATCCCGAGCGGGTCCTGACCGAGATGAAGCAGATCGGTCTGACGGCCACCGAGTTCGGCCCCCAGGGGTGGCTGCCCACCGATGCCGTGGAGCGGGCCCAGGTGGTGGGCAAGTTCGGGCTCAAGCCCGTCGGCGCCTTCTTCTTGGCCGTGATGCATGACCCGGACTTCGATCCGATCCCGATGGTCAACAAGGAGCTCGACGCCTTCGAGGCTGCCGGTGGCGACTTCCTGATCCTGGCGGCCGACTCCGGCCGTGAAGGTTACGACGACCGCCCCGTGCTGGACGAGAAGGGATGGGAGACGCTCTTCGGCAACCTGTCCCGCATCCGCGAGGTCTGCGCCGCCCGTGGGGTCACCGCCTGCCTCCACCCGCACTGGGGAACCATGGTGCAGAACGCGGACGAGATCGAGCGTGTGCTGGACAACTCCACCGTCGGCCTGTGCCTGGACACCGGCCACATGGCGTGTGGTGGCTGCGACGTCGTCGAGTTGGTCAAGAAGTACGCAGACCGGGTGGACATCGTCCACGCCAAGGACATCCGCAAGGAGCTCACCGACAAGCTGCTGCCCGGTGAGATCACCTGGAGCGAAGGCATCAAGGCCGGCATGTTCACGCCTGTCGGTCAGGGCGACATCGACTTCGGTGCCATCGTCAAGACGCTCGACGAAGCCGGCTTCGACGGTTACTACGTCCTGGAGCAGGACATCATGATCGACGAGGAGCCCCCCGCCGGTGGAGGCCCCGTGGAGAATGCCAAGGCCTCGCTGGAGGCTCTGTCGGCCCTGGGTTGAGGCCAGAACCCGTTCGGACAGCAATGGTCCCCGGCGCTCGTGCGCCGGGGACCTTGTGCGTTCGGTTCGGGATGGGGTCAGGGGCGCTCGCCGAGCACCGCGGTGTCGCCTGCCGCCACCACCGCGTCGATCTCTTCAGCGGTGGGCATGGCGGTGGAACACTCCAGTCGGGAGGCCACGATGGCGCCCGCGGCGCTCGCGCGCTGGATCATCTCCTCCAGCGGCAGTCCCCGCAGCAGGCCGTCGACCAGGGAACCGCCGAAGGCGTCGCCGGCCCCCAGACCGTTGACGGTCTGCGCCTTGGTGGGGGGAACCTCGATGCGCTCGTCCTTGGTCTTGGCCAAGGTGCCCTTGGGGCCCTGCTTCACGATGGCGATCTCCACGCCACGTTCCAGCAGGGCGTCGGCGGCGCGCTCGGGCTCGGTCTCACCGACCGCGACCTCGCACTCGGCCTTGTTGCCCACCGCGACGGTGGAGTACTTCAGTGCCTCGGCGTAGCGTTCGGAGGCGATGTGGCGCTCGCGCCAGAACATGTCGCGCCAATCGAGGTCGAAGACCGTGTGTTGGGTGCGGCCCCGGTGCTCCAGCGAGGTCATGTGTGCCCAGTAGCTGGGCTCCTGGGACAGGCCGGTGCCGGTGAACCAGAACAGCTTGGCCTCAACGATGGAGCGCAGCGGGATGTCATAGGGGCGCAGCTGGAGGTCCGGGGCGGTGGGGCGCCGGTAGAAGTAGAGCGGGAAGTCATCCGGGGGGAAGATCTCGCAGAAGGTGATGGGGGTCAGCAGGTCGTCGGTGGTCTCGACGAAGTCGTCCTTGACGCCCAGTCGCTTCATCTCGGTGCGAAGCCACCGGCCGAAGGGGTCATCGCCGACGGCCGTGACCGTGGCCACGTCCTGGTGGCCCAGCCGGGCGGCCGCGACGGCCACATTGGTGGCGCTGCCACCCAGGAACTTCCCGAAGGACGTGACATCCTCGAGGCCGACTCCAATCTGGAGCGGGTAGAGGTCGACGCCGATGCGACCCATGGTGATGACTGGTTCTGTGGTGGTGGACGGGGACATTGGACTCCTCCTGAGCCTCGCTGCTCGACACCACAACTCTAGGGTCTTGTCAGGACAAAAGCCATATGTAGCCCTCTATTTGTCCGGACAATTGCAGCTGGGCGTCAGGCTGGGAGCGACGAGGATCGGACCACCAGCCGCGGGGTGATCTGCACATTGAGGGTGGGGGCGCTTGGCTCCGTCATTCGGCGCAGCAGTGCCTCGGCGGCACGCAGTCCGACCTCGTGGGTGCAGGGCTCGATCGTCGTCAGGTCCAGCAGGCGGCTGCGTGCCACGGGGGAGTTGTCGTAGCCCATCAGGGCGCAGTCCCGTGGGGTACTTCGACCGTCCTCGCGCAGTGCCGCCCGCGCACCCAGTGCCATCATGTCGTTCGCGGCGAAGACGGCCGTGATCTGGGGATGTCGTCGCAACAGCTCGACGGTCCCGAGGTAGCCGCCTTCTTCCGTGGTGTCCTGGTCCCTTCCGGCGACCAAGGGTTCGAGTCCACGCGCCCACATGGCCTGTTCGAAGCCCGCACGCCGTGTGGCGGCGGCACCCCCCTCTCCGGAGATGTGGCCGATGTGCTGGTGACCCAGGTTGGCCAGGTGCTCCACGGCCAGGTTCGCCCCTGTCAGCTGGTCCGACCCGACCAGGTCGGCCCCGGTGATGCCGTGCAGCCGCGTGCTCTCCACGACCGTTGGGACTCCCGGGTCCGCGAAGTCGTGCCCGGGCTCGGCGGCCACCACCAGCGCGTCGACGCCGCTCTCCAGGAACTCGTCGATGGCCGTGGGGTGGTTGGGCGAGATGTGCTGTTCCCTGATGGCCACGTGCAGGCCATGGGGGGCCAGGGCCTCGCGCAGGCCGTGCAGCATCGGCGCGAACCAAGGATTCTCGAAGTTGTCCACGACCAGGCCGATGGTGTGGCTGCGGTGGCGGGCAAGATTGGAGGCGGTGCGGCTTCGGCGATACCCCAGTCTCTCGATGGCCTCCTGTACTGCGAGTCGCTTGGTCTCGCTCACCAAGTCGGATCCATTGAGCACGAGAGAGACGAGTGACTTGGAGACGCCGGCCTCCTGGGCGACGTCGTAGATCGTCGGCCTGGCGGGGCTCTTGCTGGCCATGGCTCCTCCATTCCTCGTCGTCACAGCCTACTGGGCAGCTGTGGCGAAGCTCGCACCCAATTGTTCGGACAATGTCTTGACTCTCATTGGAGTGGGGCCTAGCGTTGATCGTACTTGGAGCGCTCCAAATAATGTCGAGCGCCAAGGCCAGAGACACATCAAGGAGGATGTCGTGACCAAGCAATCCCTGGGCGTGGCCGTGATCGGCGCCGGCATGGCCGGACGATCGCACGCGGAGGCCTATCGAGTGGCCCCAACCCTGTACGAGTCCGTGCTGCCGGAGATCCGCCACGTCGCCATCTGCGACGCGAATGCCGGCTTCGCCGAGACCGCCGCCAAGCGCTTCGGCTACGAACGCTTCGAGACCGACTGGCACAAGATCGCCGAGGCCGACGACATCGACGTGGTCAGTGTCGTCGTGGCCAATGCCCTGCATCGCGAGATGGTCGAGGGGCTGCTCGCCGCAGGCAAGCATGTGCTGTGCGAGAAGCCGCTGAGCGACTCCATCGAGAATGCCCGTGCCATGGCGAAGGCTGCGCGCGAGGCCTCCACCGTGGCCTGCGTGGGCTTCACCTACCGTCGCCAGCCCGCCATCGCCGCCATCCGCGAGCTGATCCAGGACGGCACGCTCGGCAAGGTGATCAACTTCAGCGGCCGCTACTGGTGTGACTACTCCTTCGACGCGATGTCCCCGATGGCCTGGCGCTATCGCGGCGCCCCCGGCACCGGCGCGCTGGGTGACGTGGCCAGCCACCTCAGCTACATCGGGGAGTTCATGGGCGGGCAGATCACCGAGGTGAGTGGTGGCCGCTTCCTGACCGCCATCACCAAGCGTCCGCTGCCCTTGGCTGACGTCCAGGGTCACGGCCCGGCCGCCGTCAGCGACACCTTCGAAGAGGTCACCAACGACGACTACGCCGGTTTCGGGGCCCGGCTCGCGGACGGTGGCGTCGCCACCTTCGAGGTCTCCCGGGTTGCCGCCGGTCACCCGAACGGCCTCAAGTTCGAGGTCTTCTGTGAGAAGGGCGCCGCTCGCTTCGACATGGTCAACCCCGGCCACTTCGAACTCTTCCTCAACGATGGGCCCTACGGCCGCAATGGCTACCGCGGCATCTCGTGCGGCCCGGACCACCCCTACTTCTCCAACGGCCTCCCGATGGACGCCCCCGGCGTCGGGGTCGGCCAGAACGACGGCTTCTACTTCCAGGCGCGCGCCTTCCTCGAAGAGGTGGCCGGCATCCCCGAGGAGAAGTCGCTCCCGCGCAATGCCTCCTTCGACGAGGGTCTGCGCAACATGGTCGTCCTCAATGCCGTGGCCGAATCGGCCCAGCAGGGCGGCGCCGCTGTTTCCATCGATGACGTTTCCATCACCGACGAGGAGAACTGACATGAAGCTGGGTGTCTACAACGCAATCCTGCACGACCGTCCGCTGCCCGAGGCCCTCAAGGCCGTTGCCGAGGCTGGTCTGAGCGGGATCGAGATCAACTCGGGTGGCTTCCTGCCCCCGGTTCATATCCCGAACATCGACGAGATCCTGACCAGTGATACCGCCCGCGATGATTTCCTGGGCCAGTTCGAGGGCACCGGTGTCCAGATCGCCGGCCTGAACTGCAATGGCAACCCGCTTCACCCCAATGCCGAGATCGGAGACAAGCACGCCGAGGACGTGCGCCGCTCCATCAAGTTGGCCGAGCGGCTGGGCCAGGACCGCGTGGTCACCATGAGCGGCCTGCCCGGTGGGGAACCCAACACCAAACACCCCAACTGGATCGTCAATGCGTGGAACTCCGCAGCACTCGACGTCTGGGACTACCAGTGGGACATTGCCGTGCCCTTCTGGCGTGAGATGGACCGGCTCGCGGCCGACCATGGCGTGAAGGTCGCCCTGGAACTGCACCCGCAGAACCTGGTCTTCACCCCGCTCGACATCCAGAAGCTGGTGGAGATGACAGGTGCCACCCATGTGGGCGTGGAGCTGGATGCCTCGCACCTGTTCTGGCAGCACATGGATCCGGTCAAGGCCGTGCGTTACCTGGGTGACCTGGTCTTCCACTCGGCGGCCAAGGACGCGCGCGTGAACCCCAATGCTGCCTACCGCTCGGTGCTGGACAACCACTTCCGTCGGCTGTCACCCGACGAGCCGCGCACCAATCTGGGCGGCGATGAGTGGGCCAACGAGTGGCCCAAGTATGGCGAGTCCGCCTGGGACTTCGTCGCGGTGGGCGTGGGCCACGACGTCGAGTACTGGGCCGACTTCCTGGAGGCCCTGTACGACGTGGATCCCGAGATGTGGGTCAACATCGAGCACGAGGACACCTCGATGGGCCGCATCGAGGGCCTGGAGTTCGCGTCGAAGACCCTGCACGAGGCCAACAAGATCCTGGAGCAACGCCTGGCGGTCCGCGCCATCCAGTGATCTCCGGGGGTGTGGAGGGGTGCCGCAGCCTGGGCGTGCGGCGCCCCTCCCACCATGTTCCGGGTGGGGTCTGGCGCGAATTCTTGTCCGAATGTAAGGTCAAATTATGCGCATTGGCATTGCAGGCGCGGGACGCATTGGCGCGTACCACGCGAACACGCTCACGAATCTTCCCGGTGTCGACGAGGTGGTCCTCGCAGATGCCTTCCCCGATGTGGCCCGGCGAGCAGCGGAGGAGGTGGGGGTCACCTACTCCGCGAACGTCGAGACCATGCTGGACAGGATCGATGCCCTGGTCATCACCTCGCCGACCACCACGCACGGCGACCTGATCCGGGCGGGCATCGCGGCGGGGTTGCCCACCTTCTGCGAGAAACCCGTCGCGGCGAGCCTGGATGAGGCCATCGAACTGGCTCGCCTCGAGCGGCGCAGTGAGGTGCCCCTGCAGATCGGCTTCCAACGGCGCTTCGACGCCGGCTACCGGCGGGCTCGCCAGGCCGTCGCCTCCGGCCGGCTGGGCTTCATCCACACCGTGCGCGCCTGCTCCTTGGACACCGCACCTCCGCCGGAGGACTACATCCGTGTCTCCGGAGGACTCTTCCGGGACTGCAACATCCACGACTTCGACGCCATCCGTTATGTCACAGGTGTCGAGGCGAAGGTCGCCTACGCCGTCGGTGGCAACAAGGGCACCTCCTACATCGCGGAGGCCGACGACATCGACACCGGCATGGGCATCTTCACCATGGCCGATGGCACCTTGGTCACCTTCTCCGGAAGCCGTGAGAACTCCTACGGTCACGACGTGCGGATGGAGGTGCACGGTTCCTTGGGCGACGTTGCCGTCGGGCTCGACGAGAGTCTGGCGCTGGTGTCCGCGGAGCAGGATGTCGCCTGGCCCACAGGGCCCCGAGTCGTGAACTTCATGGACCGCTTCCTGCCCGCCTACCAGGTGGAACTGGCCGCCTTTCTGGATGTCGCCCGTGGCCAGACGGCTTCACCCTGCACCGTCTTCGACGGGGTGCAGGCCCTGCGCATGGCCGATGCCTGCGACCGTTCTCGTCGGGAGGAGCGGCCCGTCCGGCTCGACGAGATCGCTGGTGCCGACCTCGCCGAGGGCGGTGCACGATGAGTCGGCTGAGTCTGCCCACCTCCCGCCGACCCGGCCCCGACGACGTCCCGCAGCTGGGTTGGGGGATTCTGGGAACCGGATGGATCGCGGAGCGCTTCTGCACTGCCCTACGCGCCTCCACCACCCAACGGATTGCCGCCGTCGCCTCACGCAGCCAGCAACGCGCAGAGGAGTTCGGTGCCGCGATGGGTTCCGAGCGGAGCCACGGCAGCCTTGACGCCATGTTGGACGATCCCGCCGTCGACGTCGTCTACGTCGCCACGCCGCATCCCAACCATCATGCGGATGCGTTGCGGGTGGTCGCGGCCGGGAAGCACGTCCTCGTGGAGAAGCCCATGGCTCTCAATGCCCAGCAGGCACGCGAGGTGGCAGCGGCTGCCCAAGCGGCGGGTGTCTTCTGCGCCGAGGCGCTGTGGACCCTCTTCCTGCCGAAGTTCGACGTGGTGCGCCAGTTGGTGACCTCGGGCGACCTGGGGGAGATCCTGGGTGTCCAGGCAGACCAGGGCGAGTGGTTCGACGCCGGCCATCGGATCCTGGATCCGGAGCTGGCTGGCGGCGCGATGCTGGATCTTGGCACCTATCCCGTGATGTTCGCCACGTGGCTGCTGGGGCAGCCCGACGAGGTCCGGGCGGTCGGCACCAGGGCGTCCAGCGGAGTGATGGGCAGCGTGTCCATGTCCTTGCGCTACCCCTCGGGCGCCCAGGCCGCGCTCCAGACCAGCTGCCTGGTGGAACTGCCCAATGTGGGTTGCATCAGCGGCACCCGTGGCATGGTGCAGTTCGACCGCAAGTTCTACCAACCCGGCGGATTCACCTATCTGGACCGCGCGAGCGGCACCACCCTGCGCTACGACGAGGAGGCCATCGAGCATGCGGGCCTCTTCCACGAGGCACTTGAGGTGGCCCGCTGCATCGGTGAGGGCAGGACCCAGACTCCGCTTCGCCCACTGGGTGACACCATCTCCTACCTCGACGTGATGGACGAGGTGCGCGACCAGATCGGTGACCGCTTCGTCATGGAGTGAGTCGGATCAGCCGCCGATCGCCTTGATGGTCTCGCGGACCATCGCCAGCTCCTCATTGGTGGGGATCACCAGCACCTCGACGGCCGAGTCGAGCGTGGAGATCCGCCGCGGCTGCTTGGAGCGGATCGAGTTCGCCTCGTCGTCCAGCTCCGCGCCGAAGATGCCCAGCTTGTCCACCACCATCTTGCGAACATTCGACGCATTCTCGCCGACGCCCGCGGTGAACGTGATGCAGTCCAGCCCACCCAGATGGGTCGCGTAGTTGCCGATGTAACCCACCAGGCGATGCACGTAGACGTCCATGGCCACCCGGGCGTCCTCGTCGCCGGCCTCGATCAGCTTGTCGATGTCACGCATGTCGGTCTTGCCGGTGAGGCCGAACATGCCGGATCGCTTGTTGAGCAGGCTGTCGACGCCCGCCACGTCCAGGTTCATCACGCGGCCGAGGTAGGCGTGCAGCCCGGGATCGACATCGCCGGAACGGGTGCCCATGACAAGGCCCTGCAGGGGAGTGAGACCCATCGTGGTCTCGATCGGGTGCCCGCCGTCGATGGCCGAGAGCGATGCGCCATTGCCCAGGTGGCAGACGATCTGCTTGAGCTCCGAGATGTCTTTGCCCAGGAAGGCGGCGGCCTGGCCACTCACGTACTGGTGGGAGGTGCCGTGGAAGCCGTAGCGACGGATCTGGTACTTGCGGGCCACCTCGCGGTCGATCGCATAGGTGTACGCCTCGGCCGGCAGCTCCGCGAAGAAGGCGGTGTCGAAGACGGCGACGTGGGGCACGTCGGGGAGGATCTCACGGGCGGCGCGGATGCCGGCGATGCCGGGCGGGTTGTGCAGTGGCGCCAGACCACTGAGCTCCACCAGCTTGTTGATGACCGCCTGGTCAATCACCGTCGTGGAGTTGAAGTCGGTGCCGCCGTGCACCGTCCGGTGGCCCACCGCCACGGCGTCGATGATGTCGGGGCCGTAGGTGTCGAACATCTTGACCACTGCGGCGATTGCCTCGGTGTGGCTGGGGAAGTAGACCTCGTCGTGGAACTCCTCGCCATCCACCTCGTGGTCAATGGTTCCGGGGGTCGGCTCGCCGACCTTCTGCACCAGGCCGACGGCCATCACGGCTTCGGTGTCGGCGTCGATCATCTGGTACTTGATGCTGGACGAACCGCAGTTCAGCAACAGGATGGGCTTCGGCATGGCAACAGCGTAGCGATGAAGGCGGCCGGGGCCCATGGTGGGGGGGGCAGCCGTCGAGGCAAGGTGGTACGGCGACTGAAAGGCGGACCGGGTTCCCGTCGAGCCCTTCAATGAATACGGTGGTACCGCGGGACGACGGAGCCCCGCGGAGGAGTGGATGTCATGGCACGCACCCGGTACGACGCTCGTGAATTCGTCGAGATGGTGGCGGATGAGGGCAGTTTCGAGCGGTGGCCGTCGTCGCCACATCGCACCAGCGACCCGGACTACCGGATCGATCTGGAGAAGGCGCGCGAGGCGACCGGGCTTGACGAGGCGGTGCTGACGGGCCGGGCGATGCTCGACGGGCATCCGGTGGCCCTGGTGGTCAGTGAGTTCGGCTTTCTGGGCGGGTCGATCGGCCACACCACCAGCGACCAGATCCTGCGGGCGATTGAGCGGGCCACCGACGAGCGGCTGCCCCTGCTGATGGCGCCCTGCTCCGGCGGCACCCGCATGCAGGAGGGCACCACGGCCTTCGTGCAGATGATCAAGATTGCCCAGGCCGCCCAGGCCCACCGTCGGGCGGGCCTGCCGTACCTGGTCTACCTGCGCCACCCGACGACCGGTGGCGTCTTCGCCTCTTGGGGCTCGCTGGGGCAGGTGACCCTGGCAGAACCGGAAGCGCTGGTGGGCTTCCTGGGTCCGCGTGCGCAGGAGGCCATCAGCGGAACCCGGATCGAGGAGGGCGTGCAGCGATCGGAGAACCTGTTCCGGTTGGGCATCGTCGACGGAGTGGTGCCGGTGGGAGAGGTACGGCCGGTGTGGGCCCGCGTGCTGAAGGCGTTGGGGGCTCCCAGCGTCGTGCCCGGCACCGTTCAGCGTGGCCGCTCCCAGCTGGCCGATGCCGCCGATCCCTGGGAGGCGGTGGTGGCGACCCGTCACGAGCGTCGTCCCGGTCTGGCGGAGTTGGTGCACTGGCAGTGCGAGGATGTGGTCTGGTTGAGCGGGACCGGCGACGGCCAGATGGACCCGGTGATGCGCGTCGGACTTGCCCGTCTGGACGGCCTGCCGATGGTGCTGGTGGGGCAGAACCGGGCTCTGCCGGTGGAGCAGCAGTCGTTGAGCCCTGCGGGTCTTCGGCTGGCCCAGCGAGGCTACCGGCTGGCGCAGGAGCTGGGCCTGCCGGTGGTCAACCTGATCGACACCCCCGGCGGTGCGCTCACGAAGGAGGCCGAGGAATCGGCCCTGGCGGGTGAGATCGCCCGCACCCTGGGTCTGTTGGCAGACCTCACGGTGCCGACGATCTCGGTGCTGCTGGGGCGAGGTGGCGGCGGCGTCGCGCTGGCCATGCTCCCGTCGGACCGGACCCTGGGCGCCCAGAACGGTTGGTTGGCGCCGCTGCCGCCGGAGGGGGCCAGCGCGATCGTGCACCGCAGCGCCGAGCGGGCCGCCGAGATGGCGCGTCTGCACCGGCTGGGGGTGAACGACCTGCACGCCGAGGGTGTGGTGCACGAGGTGATCCAGGAGCCGGAGGACCCGGCGGCAGACGGGGGAGAGGCCTTCTCCCGGGCGATCGCCGAGGCCATCAGCCACCACCTGCGGGAGCTGGCTGAGATGCCCACCCCCGAGCGTCTGGTGATGCGACGAGACCGTTTCAAGCTGCTCGGCTGAACGGCCCGCGGCAGGCTCGGGGGCTGCTCGACGGGAGCTGCAGGGTCACTGCCCCATGCGCTGGGCCTGCTGCTCCAGGCGCATGATGCGGTCGGCCGTCGACGGGTGGGTGCTGAAGGCCTGGCGGACGTCGAGGCCACCAAAGGGGTTGGCGATCATCATGTGGCTGGCGTTCACCATGTCCTTGGTGGGCGGCAGCGGGGCGTGGGCCACACCGTTCTCGATCTTCGCCAGGGCACTGGCCAGGGCGAGCGGATCTCCGGTCAGCTCGGAGCCGTCCTCGTCGGCGTCGAACTCACGGGTGCGGCTGATGGCCATCTGGATCACCGACGCTGCCAGCGGGGCGATGAAGGCCGCGGCGAGCATGCCCAGCACGCCGCCACCACCCTCCCGGTCGTCGCTGCGACCGCCGCCGAACATGGCGCCGAAGCTGAGCATCTGCCCGATCGTGCTGATCACGCCGGCGATGGCGGCAGCCACGGAGCTGGTCAGGATGTCGCGGTTGTAGACGTGCATGAGCTCGTGGCCGAGCACGGCGCGCAGTTCACGCTCGTCGAGCAGCTGGGTGATGCCCTGTGTCACGCAGACCGCCGCGTGGTTCGGGTTGCGGCCGGTGGCGAAGGCATTGGGGCTCATCGTCGGGCTGACGTAGAGCCGGGGCATCGGCTGGTTGGCGCGAGCGGAGAGTTCCTGGATGGTCTGGTACAGCCACGGGGCCTGCTCAGGGCTGACGGGCTGCGCGCCCATGGCGCGGATCGCCAGCTTGTCCGAGTTCCAGTAGCTGTAGAAGGTGGTGCCCAGACCGATGAGGGCGAAGACCAGGATGTACGTGGAGTTGTTGGTGTAGCTGGCCAGGCCTGCGCCCACGAGCAGCAGCAGGCCGAAGATGCCGCCGAAGAGCGCTGCGGTCTTCAGACCGTTGTAGTGCTTGTGCATGTCTTCACAACGGATGGCCAGCGCCAGAAATTCCCCGGACCCCGACGCGACGAGGCCCCGCTCCGGCCGGAGGGGTCTTGGCCACCTCCGCCCGAGGCGGGGCCTCGTCGTCGTGCTGTTGGCTCAGGCCTCGCGCAGCGGCGAGCCCGCCCCGGCGGGCCGCTCCTGGGCCTGGATGGCCGTCATGGCGACGGTGGAGACGATGTCGTCGACGGTGGCGCCGCGCGACAGGTCGTTCACCGGGCAGTTGAGGCCCTGCAGGGTGGGGCCGACGGCAACGGCACCGGAGGTGCGCTGGACGGCCTTGTAGGTGTTGTTGCCGGTGTTCAGGTCCGGGAAGACGAAGACGGTGGCCTGTCCCGCGACGGGCGAGCCGGGCATCTTCTTCTGGCCGACGGCCGGGTCGATGGCGGCGTCGAACTGGATCGGGCCCTCCACCACCAGGTCGGGGCGCAGTTCCTTGACCATTGCGGTGGCCTCGCGGACCGCGTCGACGTCGGGGCCGGAGCCGGACTCGCCCGTGGAGTAGCTCAGCATGGCGATGCGCGGCTCGATGCCGAAGTTCTTCGCGGTCTCGGCCGAGCTGATCGCGATGTCAGCGAGCTGTTCCGGGGTCGGGTTCGGGTTCACGGCGCAGTCGCCGAAGACCAGGACGCGGTCCGGCATGCACATCAGGAAGGAGCTCGAGACCACCTTGATGCCGGGCTTGGTCTTGATGAACTCCAGGCTCGGGCGGATGGTGTTGGCTGTGGTGTTCACCGCGCCGGAGACCATGCCGTCGGCCATGCCGAAGTGCACCATCATCGTGCCGAAGTACGACGGGTCGGCCAGCTTCTCCTTGGCCTGCTCGAAGGTGACGCCCTTCTTGGCGCGCAGCTTGGCGTACTCCTGCGCGAACTGGTTGAGCAGCACGTCGTCGGTGGGATCGACGATCTTCGCCTTGGAGAGGTCGATCTTCAGCCGACGGGCGCGCTTGTTGATGGTCAGCGAGTCGCCCAGCAGGACGATGTTGGCCACGCCCCGCTCCAGGATGGTGCCGGCCGACTCCAGGATCCGGTCGTCGCCCGATTCCGGCAGCACGATCGTGCGCAGGCTGCTGCGGGCCTGGGCCATGATCTGGTTCTCGAAGGCGATCGGCGTGCGCAGGTTCGACGGGTGCCGCTCCAGCGAG
Source organism: Luteococcus sp. Sow4_B9 (assembly GCF_052116585.1). Lineage (NCBI taxonomy): Bacteria > Bacillati > Actinomycetota > Actinomycetes > Propionibacteriales > Propionibacteriaceae > Luteococcus > Luteococcus sp. Sow4_B9. The sequence goes on from NZ_JBQKKT010000024.1 coordinate 12,702, forward strand.
TCGAGCATCTGGGCCGCATTGATGTTGTCGGTGAAGAGCTGGCGGCTCATCTCCATCTTGCGCGGCGAGCTGGTGCGCGAACCTTCCAGACGGCTCAGGATCTGCGCCGTCTCGTAGGTGGTCTCCTCGACGGTCCAGATGGGCAGGCGGGCATCGACGGTGCTCAGCAGCTTGCGCATCGTGTCGGGGATCTCGTAACCGCCCGTGAGCACCACGGCCGCGACATTGGGGAAGGCCGGCGAGTTGTGGGCCATCACGACGCCGGGCAGCAGGTCCATGCGGTCGGCCGGGATGAGGATGGTGTGGTCATCCTTCATGCGCTTCAGCAGGTTCGGCAGGGTCATGCCGGCCACCACGATGCCCAGGGACTCCTTGCCGAGCTCACGCTGGCTGCCCACCCACAGATCGGACTTCATCGCATTGAACTGCATCTCGACGGTGGGCGCCGCGAGCATGTTGGTCTCGGGCAGCACGCCGGTGACCAGGTCTCCGCGGATGCCGGCCAGCGCGATGCGGGCCTCGTCGGCCAGCTCCGGGGGAACGCGCGTGGCGATCAGGCCGAAGATGGTGTTGTGGGCGCGCTCGAACTCCTTGAGCCCGACCTCGGCGGAGCGACGGACCTCGTCGACGGTGCGGCCCTTGCCGCGGACCACCAGCAGGACCGAGGCGTTGAGGTTGGCCGCGACGCGGGCCTGGAAGTTCATCTCGATGGGTGCCGTGACGCCGGCGTAGTCGGAGCCGACGATCACGATGGCGTCGTACTTCTTGCGCAGCACCTCGTAGCGATTGACGATGGTGTTCATCGCCTCGTCGGGATCGGCGGCGAGCTCGGCATAGCTGATGCCGATCGCGTCGTCGTAGGACTGCGGCACGGCTTCGTGCGCGATCAGGGTCCGGGTGACGATGTCATCTTCCGACGACTTCACCAGTGGACGGAAGACTCCCACGGAGTCGACGGTACGGGCCAGGGCTTCGACGAGGCCGAGTGCGATCGTGCTCTTGCCTTCGCCGCCCTCGGAGGACGCAATGTATACGGCTTTGGTCACGTCACCGAGCCTAGCCGGTAACACTGTCAGTCGTGCAGGTGGTGTGCCTCCCAATGGGGCCGCAGGTGACGCTCCGCTCAGTGCACCCGCGGGCCACTGCCCGGCTGCGTCGATATCTGGGAGGCACGGTCGACGAAGTGACCGGTCGCCAGGCCGTCCAGCAGGCCCACGGTGCCGGCCGCCAGGCCGATCCACTCGTGCTGCGCCCAGGCCAGCGTCCCCGCGACCGCGGCCACCAGGGCGATCACGTAGACCACCCAGAAGGGGCGGGCCAGATGGTTCAGCTGCGAGACCACGGTGCGGTGGCCCTGTACGAAGCGCCCCAGTGCGAAGACGCAGAGGCCCACGATGACCAGTCCGACGGCGATGGCCGGGACCGGTGCGAGGGCAAAGAGGAGGAATCCCAGAACCAGCGCGGCCAGGCCCAGGAGCACGAAGTACATGGCGTACTGCCGTCCGACGCGTCGCGAGAGGGCCAGCAACGCGTTGGGATCGGCGATCTGTCCGGAAGGCTGGTTGGGTGTGCTCATGGGGCCCAGTCTGGCAAAGATGGTCCGGAGGGGCATTCGGCACGCCGCGTCCCGACGGGGTGCTGGCCGCAGCCCCCCAGAACTGTCACACGCGACGGATAGAGTCGAAACATGATCCAGCTGGGTGCCCATGTTGACCAGACCGACCCCCTCGCGCAGGCCCGTGAGATGGGGGCCACCGCAGTGCAGTTCTTCCTGGGGGATCCCCAGAAGTGGAAGGGACCGCAGCTCGACGCGGAGTGGGCCGAGGCTTTGCGCACTGAGGCCGTCGAGGCGGGCGTGCAGCTGTGGGTGCATGCCCCGTACGTGATCAACCTGGCCAGCACCAACAACCGCATCCGGATCCCGTCGCGCAAGTTGCTGCAGCAGAATGTGCACGCCGCGGCACAGATTGGCGCAGCCGGTGTGATCGTGCACGGGGGGCACGTCACCAAGGATGATGACCCGTCGGTGGGCTTCGAGAACTGGCGCAAGGCGGTGGATGGGCTGGAGATGGCCTGCCCGATCCTGATCGAGAACACCGCGGGTGGCGCCAATGCGATGGCCCGTCACCTGGAGCGGATCGACCAGCTGTGGTCCACCATCGAGAGCGCCTCTGACTCTGACCAGGTCGGCTTCTGCCTGGACACCTGTCACGCGCACGCCGGTGGCGAGGAGCTCGTCGGCCTGGTGGAGCGGATCAAGGCCATCACCGGCCGGATCGACCTGGTGCACTGCAATGACTCCCGCGACGCCTTCGACTCGGGCGCGGACCGTCATGCGAATCTCGGCCAGGGTCAGGTGGATCCCGAGGGTCTGCTGGAGGTGGTTCGCCTCGCGGGTTCCTCTGTGGTGCTGGAGACGCCGGGCGATGCAGCCGTGCACGCCCAGGAGATTGACTACCTCAAGGAGCAGCTGGCCTGACGGCCCCGTCTGGCCCCCGCCTGGCTTCGGCATGGTGTTTGGGGCGTCGGGGTGCAAGAATTGCCGCTGAGCCTACGCAACCGTAGGTTCAGGCAGTTCTTCTCGGGAAGGGACTGAGATGGAGCATCTCGCGCACATGTTCCGTTCGACGGTGGCCGAGCACGGGCATCGGCCCGCAACTCGCGTCCGCGTGGGTGATCGCTGGGAGGTGCAGACCTACGCCCAGCTGGACCGCGCGATCCGCGAGACGGCGCGGGCCCTGGTGGCGGTGGGCATCCAGCCCGGTGAGCGCGTGGCGATCTTCGCCAACAACCGACCCGAGTGGACCCAGGCGGACTTCGCTTGCATGACCATCGGTGCCGTTCCGGTGCCGATCTACGCCACCAGCACTCCCGAACAGATCCGGCACATCGTCAACGATTCCGGCGTCCGCGGCATCTTCGTCGACGGCCAGTCCCAGGCGCAGCGCTGCCTGGAGGTGATCGACGAGATGCCCGGGGTGGAGGCCATCGTCTCCTTCGACCCCATCGACCTCGACGGGGTGTGGACGCTCGACGCCTTCCAGCGCCGCGTGGGCGACGACCAGCAGCGAATTGCCCAGCTGGATGCCGAGGTGGAGCGCCGCTACGAGCACGTGGTGAGCCCGGAGGACCTCTCCGCCATCATCTACACCTCCGGCACCACTGGCGCCCCGAAGGGCGTCATGCTGCAGCACAAGGCGATCATGGCCCAGAACGCGTCACTCGACGTGCACCTGCGCTGCACGCCGGAGCACCACAGCCTGTGCTTCCTGCCGCTCTCGCACGCGCTGGAGCGCGGTTTCACGATGTTCAACCTGAGCCATGGCTGCATGATCACCTATGTGCCGGACGCCAAGCAGGTGGCCGACCTGATGGTGCTGGCCAAGCCCACGCTGCTGGCCAGCGTTCCCAAGCTCTACGAGAAGGTCTACTCCACGGCCCACGCCAAGGTGGCCGACGACCCCATGCGCAAGCGCATCTTTGACTGGGCGCTGCGGGTGGGTGGCCAGTGCCAGCGCGCCTACCGCAAGGGCAAGACCCCCAACCTCTACTGGCGCATGCAGCTGCCGCTGGCAGACAAGCTGGTGCTCTCCAGCATTCGCGAGGCGATGGGCGGCAACAAGGCCATCATGGCCTGCGGTGGGGCTCCGCTGCGCGCGGAGGTGGAGGAATTCTTCTCCGCTGCCGGCCTGCTGATCCTCAACGGTTTCGGCCTCACGGAGGCGTCGCCGCTGGTGAGCTTCAATGCGCCCAGTGAGTTCAAGTTCGGCACCTGCGGCAGGGTGATGCCCGGTGGCGAGCTGGCGATCGGCGAGGGAGGCGAGATCCTGTACCGCGGCCCCACTGAGATGAAGGGCTACTGGAACAATCCGGAGGCCACGGCGCAGGCGATCGACGAGGATGGGTGGCTGCACACCGGTGACGGCGGCTATGTCGACACCGACGGCTACCTGGTGGTCAATGACCGTCTCAAGGACATCATCGTCACGCTGAACGGCAAGAACATCGCCCCGCAGCCCATCGAGGGCATGCTGCTGGCAGACCCGCTCTTCGAGCACGCCGTGCTGCTGGGCGACAACCGTCCCTGCCTGACGCTGCTCGTGAAGCCGTCGCTGCCGCACCTGGCCGAGATCGCGGAGAAGAGGGGCATCGCCTACACCTCGCCCGCGGAGCTGATGGAGAACTCCGAGGTGGCCGAGGAGGTCCGCCAGCGCGTCGCGGCGCTCACCGAGAAGCTGCCCAGCCATGAGCAGATCCGTGACCTGCGGGTGCTGCTGGAGGAGTTCACATTGGACAACGGACTGCTCACGCCGACGCTCAAGGTGAAGCGACGCGAGGTGGAGAAGCGCTTCAGCGAGACCATCGACGACATGTACGTGAAGCTCCAGGAACGTCGGCGCGGCTCGCACTCCAACCACTGACGCCAGCAGGACACTGGACCAGACCACAACTCCACGGACGGGAATGACCATGGACCCACAGACCGACGCCCGATTCAGGGCCGATCTCCAGACCGAGGACCACATCGCACGGCAGTTTCGTGCGAGCGTGGCCCGTCGCGGCAGTCATGTGGTCACCCGGGTCAAGGTGGACGGACGCTGGCAGGAGCAGACCTTCGACGAGCTGGACCAGAAGGTCCGCCACACCGCCGCCGCGCTGGTGGCGGCCGGGGTGCAGGTGGGAGACCGGGTGGCCATCTTCGGCTCGAACTGGCCGCAGTGGACGCAGGTGGACCTGGCCTGCGCCACCATCGGTGCCGTCTCCGTGCCGATCTACCCCAGTTCCACGGTGCAGCAGGTGGCGCTCATGCTGCGCGACTCCGGGGCGCGCACCATCTTCGTCGAGTCCGCCGCCCTGGCCTCTCGCGCGCACGAGGCGGCCGACGGGGAGGACCTGCTGGACCGGGTGGTGGGCTTCTTCGGTGATGGCGAGCTGATGGGTCTCGACGAGTTCTGCGCCACCGCCGATGCCGATCGGGAGAACCTCGACGCCCAGGTGGAGGCCCGGCTGGCGGCTGCAACCCCCGATGATCTGCTCACCATCATCTACACCTCCGGCACCACGGGCGCGCCGAAGGGCGCGGCCCTGCAGCACCGGGCGCTCACTGCCCAGACGGTGGGCATCACCGATGGCTTCCGCCCCGGCCCCGACGACCACTCGCTGAGCTTCCTGCCGCTCTCGCACGCCTTCGAGCGGGGCTGGACCTACTTCGTCCTCGCCCACGGCTGCACCACCAGCTATGTTCCGGACCCCAAGCAGGTGGCCGACCTGCTCGTCGAGGTTCGTCCGACGATGCTGATGAGCGTCCCGAAACTCTTCGAGAAGGTCTATGCGGCGGCTCACGCCAAGGTGGCCGATGACCCGGCGAAGAAGCGGGTCTTTGACTGGGCGCTGCGGGTGGGTGGCCAGTGTCAGCGCGCCTACCGCAAGGGCAAGGAGCCTGCGCTGTACTGGCGGGCGCAGCTGCCGCTGGCAGACAAGCTGGTGCTGTCCAACATCCGCGCCGCGATGGGTGGGAACAAGTCCTACCTGGGCTGCGGAGGTGCTCCGGTGCGTCGGGAGATCGAGGAGTTCTTCTCTGCCGCGGGGCTGCTGATGATCCAGGGCTACGGCATGACCGAGTCCTCGCCGCTGATGGCCTACAACCCGCCGCGCGCCTTCCGGTTCGGAACCTGCGGGCCCGTCATGCCGGGTGGTGAACTGGGCATCGGTGAGGGTGGCGAGATCCTCTACCGGGGGCCGAACCTGATGCAGGGCTACTGGAACAATCCGGAGGCGACGGCGCAGGCGATCGACGAGGACGGCTGGCTGCACACCGGCGATGCCGGCTATGTGGACAATGACGGCTATCTGGTCATCACCGACCGGCTCAAGGACATCATCGTCACCAGCAATGGGAAGAACATTGCCCCTCAGCCCATCGAGGCGCTGATCGGCACCGATCCGCTGGTGGAGCACGCGGTGATCCTGGGCGACAACCGACCCTGCCTGACACTGCTGGTGACCCCGTCGATGCCCCAGCTGCGGGCATGGGCCGAGGCCAAGGGGCTGGCCTTCGCCAATCCGGCCGAGCTGGTGAACAGCTCGGAGCTGCTGGAGGAGATGCGCGCTCGGGTGGCGGCGGTGACCGAGAAGCTGCCCAACCACGAGCAGGTCCGTGAGCTGAAGATCATGCCGGACGCCTTCACCATGGAGAACGGCCTGTTGACCCCCACCTTCAAGGTGAAGCGACGTGAGGTGGAGAAGCGCTTCGCGGAGGTCATCGACGAGATGTATGCCCTCGTCGCGGAGCGACGGGCGAAGGGCAAGAACTGATCGCGGAGCGACGGGCGAAGAGCAAGAACTGGCTTCAGTCCTCGGGATCGTCCAGGCCGAGCTCGATGTCCTCCTGGTCCTCCTCCAGACGCTCCTCCGCCTCGATGGCCTCGATCTTCTCGTCGTCGTCCATCCGGCTGGCGGGGGAGAAGACGACCTCGCTGGCGGTCGCCACGCGGGAGGAGACTCCGGGCAGGCGGGTGGTCCAGGCCAGGCGGTTGATGGTGGCCACCAGCAGCTCGGCAGGCAGGGGGAGGTTCTCGTAGGAAGCGTCCTCGGTGGTGTGGGCATCCTCGACGAGGGTCACGTCCAGGCCACGGTAGAGCGCGCCGAAGAGCGTGCTGCGGACGCAGAAGTCGCTCTGGGCGCCGACCAGCCAGACATGTCCCGCGCCCAGCGAGGCCAGGACGTCCTCCAGATCAGTCTCGGCAAAGGCGTCGCCGTGGCGCTTGTCGATGACCGGCTCGCCCATCTCCGGGATGAGCTCCGGGACGATCTGCCACTCGTCGCTGCCGGGTGTGAAACCGGCTGACTGGTGACGTACCCACACGACGGGAGTGCCCGCGACGCGCGCCCGACCCACCAGATCGGAAATCGTGTCGATCACCCGACGGGACTGCCACAGGCTGGCCATCACGCCCACCTGGACGTCGACGACCAGCAGGGCGTCTCCCGTGCGGCCGGGGAACAGGCTCATGGCTACCTCCAGGGTCGGATGACGTGAAGCCTAGTGGCAGGGGCTGTCCGGTGGCAGGGGCTGTCTGGCGGTAGGGGCTGTCTGGCGGCAGGGGGTGTGGCGTGCGGGGTGACGGCCCTGCAGCCAGACGCACTCGAGCCCCGGTGCAGGACTGCACCGGGGCTCGAAGGGCTTCCGGGTCGATCACGCAGGGCGCACAGCGCCGGTGATCAGGCAGGGCGCACAGCGCCAAGGACCGGCATCGTGTTCATCGAGACCTTCTCGACGGGCTTGCCAGGACGCGAGGCGTGGATGATGTCGCCACCACCCACGTAGATGCCCACGTGGCTGCCGCCGTAGAAGACGACAATGTCACCGGGCTGCAGGTTGGCGGTGGAGACCTTCTGCAGGCCTCCCCACTGCGCGTAGCTGGTGCGCGGGATGCTCACCCCGGCGGCTCGCCAGGCGGCCTGGGTCAGGCCGGAGCAGTCGTAGCCCGCGGCGGTGGTGCCGCCGTAGACGTACGGAGTGCCCAGGGCGCCGTAGGCGAAGTTGACCGCCGCCTGGGCCCCGGCCGAGCTGGCCGAGGTGGACGAGGTCACGCTGCGCAGGGTCTTGGCGGAGGTGGTCTGGGCCGAGGTGGTCTGGGCGGCCGAGGTGGTCTGGGCCTTCTGGGTGGAGGTGCTGGCCGTGATGCCGCCCAGGGCATCCAGGGTGCGGGCGGTGGCACGACCGGTGACGGTCAGCCCTTCGGCCGCCTGGAAGTCGCGCAGGGCACCCTGCGTGATGGTGCCGAAGTACCCGGTCTGCGGCACGTAGTGGCCGGCGCGGGTGAGCTTGCGCTGCAGCTCGCGGACGGCCTCGCTGCGCGTGCCGAAGGTGAGCTTGCCGGTCTGCGTGCTGGCCTTGGTGGTGCTCTTGGCCTGCGGTGCGCCAGTGCTCGGCAGCTGCTTGGCCTGGGAGCTGACCGGAGCCGGAGCCTGGTCTCCGCCCGGCACCTGGGCCTGGGCGGAGGGGCTGGCCACCAGGGACAGCGAACCGATCGCGGCGGTGGCCAGAGCGGTGTTCGTGATGGTGCGGATCTTCGACATGGGATCTTCCTTAGCTGTCCAGCACCACGTGTGGGTGGACTGGACGACGGGGACTGCGTTCCTTGCGATGCCGTTGTGGCGACAGGCACCGACCGTACGTTCCTGAGAAACGTTAATAAAGCCGAAAGCAGAAAGAAGTTCACTCTTCTGGCGCGGCGAAATCCGCAATAACGCTGCATGCAAGGGATTTCAGAGGGATTCTCGCGGGGCAAAATTCACCCTGAAGATCCGCTGGAGGGTTCTCCGCTCGCTGGGCTGACGTGATTCATGAGAAGTTCTCACAAAGGGGCGAACCCTCCGAGCGGTGCTCGGAGGGTTCGCCCCATGTGGCGGCCCGAAGGGCGGCTGGAACCGTCAGGCCGCGGGCTGCACGAAGACCGCCACCGTACGGGCCGGGACGGTGAAGCTGCCCGACGCCTTGTCGAAACGAGACTGCTGCACCACGGCGTCGGAGCCCTTGGCCTGCACGGGGCTCAGCTCGAAGTGCTGGCCCTTGACGGCCGGCACCTCCTGAGTGACGGCATGCGGCGTGGTGTTGTAGACCACCACCAGCCCGTCCAGCGCGGCATCCGCATCGGCGCCCGCCGTGTCGTCGATGCGCTGCACCAGGACCCCCTGACGCATCTTGTTGGTGCCGGAAACCGGGTAGCCCACCTTCGCCGTGATCTGCTCGGCCGAACCCAGTCGGAAGAGCGGGGTGGAGAAGCGCAGCTTCAGCAGGTCTGCCGCCTGAGCCGAGGCCTGCCTCACCTGGGCCTGGCTGAGCTTGTTCCCGGCGTCGGCCAGCAGCGGCTGCATGTACTGGTACTTGGCCTCATTGTCGGCCGCCGGGGGCAGTCCTCGGCCGAAGCCGTTGTCGGCGCCGGTCCAGTCCAGGCGGTTGAACCAGTCACCCGAGTTGTACGAGTTGCGGTCCAGGGACTTGCTGCGCAGCAGGTCCGCACCGGCGTGCCAGAAGGACGGCGTCTGTGCCAGGGCGGTGGTGGCGAGGCTGACGCCATTCATTCGCACCTTGTCGTCCATCGACGTGCTGGTGGGCAGCTTCATCGTCAGCGCATCCCACAGCGTCTCGTTGTCGTGGGCATCGACGTAGGTGATCACCTCCGACGGTTCACTGGCGTAGCCAGCGGGGGCACCGTTGTAGTCCACCTGGGCCCCGGTCTTCACCGCGCCGGAAGTGGTGCGGAAGGTGAAGTCCTTCAGGTTGCCGGCCAGTCCCAACTGCACCAGGTCCATGTCATGGTCCAGGCTGTCCGCTGCATGGGAATTGATCGGGGCGCCATTGGGGTCGGTGGCCTCGCCGGAGCCGAAGCCCTGCTTGCGCGGGTCCTCGTCGAAGGGGCCGCCGCCACGCACGGCGTCGCGCAGGCGGTCATTGAAGGTGCCGATTCCGGTGCCGTCCAGCTGGCCCTGGCTCGCCTGGGTGAAGCGGGCATTGTCCGCCACCTCACCGAAGTTCCAGCCCTCGCCGTACAGGTAGACCTGCTTGCCGTCGACGCCGTCCTTCGCCAGCGTCAGCTGGTCCAGGGCCGTCCGGACGGCCTTCATGTTCTCCACCGAGTGGTGGCCCATCAGGTCATAGCGGAAGCCGTCCACCTTGTAGGCCTTGGCCCACAGCACCGTGGCGTCCACCATCAGCTTGCCCATCATGACGTTCTCGGTGGCGGTGTTCTGGCAGCAGGTGGAGGTCTCCACCGCGCCCTTCGCGTTCAGACGGTGGTAGTAGCCCGGCACCACCTTGTCCAGCACGGACTTGTCGTCCTGGCCGGACGCGGCGGTGTGGTTGTAGACCTCATCCAGAACCACGCGCAGACCGTTGGCGTGCAGGGCTCCGACCATCGTTCGGAATTCCGCCACCCGATTGCCGCCATCCGCCGCGGCCGTGCTGGAGGCGTAGGAACCCTCCGGGGCGAAGAAGTGCAGCGGATCGTAGCCCCAGTTGTAGCCGTCGGCGTCAGCGATCTTCTTGAGGCACTCCTGCTGCTCCTTGGAGTCCGGGGCAAAGGAGGTCAGGTCACATGGTGGCGTGGCCTGCTTGGCCTCGTCCTCCTCGATGGTCGCGATGTCGAAGGTGGGCAGCAGGTGCACGGTGTTCAGTCCGGCCTTCGCCAGACTGCGCAGGTGCTTGGAGCCGTCGCCATTGCTGGCGAAGGCCTTGTAGGAGCCGCGATCTGCTGCCGGGACGGTCTCGTCGCCGATCGAGAAGTCACGGACGTGCAGCTCGTAGATCGTCGAGTCGACGCCCTGAGCCAGCTTCGGGGAGGCGGTCCGCTTCCACTGCTGCGGCGCCCACGTCGGGTTGGCCAGGTTGACCGCCACCGAACGGGTCGAGTTCAGGGTGAGCGCCACCGAGTAGGGGTCCGTCACCAGGTTGGTGACCACCTTCTGCTCGCTGGGCGCATAGACCTTCACCTCGTAGAGATAGCGGGCATTCTCGAACTTCTTGCCGGTGATCGTCTGCCAGCTGCCGGCGGCATCCTTCTTCATCGGGAAGCGGGTGGCCTTCGACGCGTCCTGGTCGGGCGATCCGGCGGGCCAGGTCAACAGGCTGACCTTCGTCGCCGTCGGGGCCCACAGCCGCCAGGTGATGCCCTGACTGGAGAAGGTGGTGCCCATCGCCTGCTTGCTGGCCTTGCCGGCGTACAGGGCGTCGAGCACCTTGGCGATCTGCACGCCCGACGCGTCCACCACCGCACCCAGGTCGTCGTACATGGCGACGGCCATCTGTGTGGTGAGGATCTGCGGCACCTGCTTCACGGTCGTCTTCGCAACGGTGAGCGCCAGGTAGCCCTTGAGCTCCGGGTGTTGGGCGAGCTGATCGGCCGGGATGCCCTTGGGATCCAGCGTGAGCTTGGCCTGCTGGGCGTCGGGGCCGGTCAGGCTCTCCGCATCGACGGCCAGGCCCGCGCTGGCAGACCAGTGCAGGCGCCAGGTCATCTGCTCCGGCGAAGCTCCCTTGGGCAGGGCATCGGCGGGCCAGGCGATGGTGTCGGCATCCAACCAGATGGCCTTCTGCGTCGTGAGATCGGGTGCGGAGCCAGCCTTCGAGGTGGTGACGGTGGTCTTGTGGGTGGCGGAGTCGTGGCTGATGGTCACCGCGACGCCGTCGGCGGGAACGGTGAGCTGCATGTTGCTTCCGCCCTTGGCCCCGTCGACGCCATAGTTCACGTCCCAGGAGAGTCCCTGGGCGATCTTGAACTCGTAGTTGCCCGCCGGCAGGGCGGTGGAGGTCCAGGTGTAGGTGCCGTCACCGTCGGGGTCGATGAGCCATGGCTGCATGCAGTCGGGTGTCCAGTCGTCGGCGCAGCCGAGCTCCGACTGCATGGAACCGGGGGCGGTGAAGATCGGCCCCTCGGAGTCGCTGGTCACGTAGTGGCGGGCGTGGTCGTAGTAGAAGGTGGTGGTGCCGGGGCTGGTGTAGGTGATGTTGCCACCACCGGGTGCACCGCCCGCACCGTAGTTCTCGTCCCACGACTTGTTGATGGCCGCCTTGTAGCCGTACTCGCCGGCCGGCAGGGTGTGGGTGGCCTTCCAGATCGTGTCCTTGGGATCCAGGGTGAGCTGGGCCTGGTCGCAGCCCGGCTGCCAGTCGTCGGAGCAACCCATCTCGGTGTTGTGGGTACCGGCGACGGAGACCGCATCAGGCTGGGTGACGGGACCGACATTGCCGGTGCCGCCATCGGCGACCGGCGCCGGGGTGCCGACCTGGGCGAAGGTGCTGGTGGCCTGGACATTGCCCGAGGCGTCCTTCACCGCGGTGCGGAACTCCACCAGGGTGCCCTTCTCCAGGGCACTGGTGTCGGCGAAGACCCGGTAGGGGGCATTGTCATCGGTACCCAGCGGGGTGAACTCGTCGGTGCCAACCGGGCGCATCGCGAAGCTGACCTGGGCAAAGGTGTTCTCGGGCACCGATGCGGCCACCTCGGTACGGCCCTGACCCACGACGGCGCCTGCGGTGGGCGTCCGGAACTGGATGGCGGGCGCCTCGTCACGGTCGCGCATCGGGTTCTTCGCCTTCCAGACACTCACCGACAGCGCGGGCACCGTGACACTGAGCTGGCTGTCCTTGCCGGCCGTGATGGTCGTCGACGTCCCGTACAGCGGTGCGAACTTCGTGTTCGGCGTGTAGGTCTGGAAACCGGCGCTGGCCGGCTTGGTGTCATTGTTCACCGCGACGACGTACTCGGTGCCGTCGGCCCGGTTGATCCGGCTGAAGGCGTAGATGCCCGCGCCCTGGGTGGCATAGCGGTGGATCTGTGCTCCGTCGGCGAGCGCCGGGTGCTCGGCGCGCAGCTTCGACAGGCCCGCGATGTGCTGGTACAGCGGCGCCGAGCTGTCAAAATGGTCCGTGCTGCCCATGGTCCCGCCGCCGATCAGCTGCTCGGCCTGGTACTGCGCGGTCTTCGTGGCGAACATGTCCTGACGGGCGTCCTTGTCGCCGCCGGCGCCGATGAAGCCCTGCTCGTCGCCGTAGTAGGTGATCGGGTTGCCCCGCGTGAGGTACATCAGCGAATTGGCCAGCTCGGTTCGCTGCGCCAGCTCGTCGCCCTTGTAGCCAGCCTTGGCCAGCATCATGCCCACGCGGCCCATGTCGTGGTTGCCCAGGAAGGTGGGCAGTTGGTAGGCATTCGAATCGACATCGGTGTACCAGTCGTCGCCGGCGTAGAAGTCACGCAGCCCGGTGGTCCCCTTGCCCTGCGCGGCGGCCAGGGCAGCGCCCTGGAAACCGAAGTCCAGCGTGGCGGGCAGCTTGCCGGCGGTGGTGTAGGTGCTCATCACCTTCGGGTCGGAGTCGTAGACCTCGCCGAACATGAAGAAGTCCTTGGTGCCGGCGTCGGTGGCCGCCTGGGTCACGGCCGGGCTGAACTCGCTCCAGAAGGGCGTGTTCACGTGCTTGACGGTGTCGATCCGGAAGCCGTCGATGCCGAAGCCCGCCCAGGTGCGGTAGATGTCGGTCATCCCCTTGACCACTTCGGGACGCTCGGTGAACAGGTCGTCCAGGCCGGAGAAGTCGCCATAGGTGTTCGACTCACCCGCATAGGTCGAGTCGCCGCGGTTGTGGTACATCGTCGGGTCGTTCAACCAGCCCGGAACCTTGAGCTCCTTGTCGGCGTCGGCGATCACCGGGGTGTAGGGGAAGCTGGTGGCCGGATCGAGTGCCGGGAAGTCCGGGGAGTTGGCGTGGTCGGCATCGTCGAAGACCTTGCCGGAGGCATCCAGATAGGGCTTGGCCTCCTTTGAGATGTACTCGTACTTGCCCTCGGCATGGCTGATCACGTCGGCCGTGTGGTTGGTGATGATGTCGAAGTAGACCTTCATGCCCTTGGCATGGGCCTGGTCCACCAGGGCCTTCATGTCCGCATTGCTGCCCAGGTGGGGATCGATCTGGGTGAAGTCGGTGATCCAGTAGCCGTGGTAGCCGGCCGACGCGTTCTCGCCCTCGCCCTGCACCGGGCGGTTCTTGAAGGACGGAGTGAGCCAGATGGCGGTGGTGCCCAGACCCTTGATGTAGTCCAGCTTGTTGATGACGCCCTTGAGATCGCCACCGTGGTAGAAGCCCTTGTCAGTGGGGTCGAAACCGTGCTCCAGGCGGCTCCCACGGATCCCACCGGTGTCATTGCTGGTGTCGCCATTGGCAAAGCGATCGGCCATCAGGAAGTAGAAGCGCTCCTGGGTGACGGCCTGGCGCAGCGAATCGCCGGCCAGGGCCTTGTCCGCGTCGGTGACGCCGCCGGCCAGGGTCTTGGGGGTCAGGCCGATCTGGTGGCTCTCGTCATCAAAGCTCACCTCCACCTGGGCGGGACCCTGCAGCACCAGGCGCGCGTTGTTGTCACCGTCGCCATAGGACTCGTCCCAGGACTGGTTGACCGCCACCTTGTACTCCCAGCTGCCCGCGGGGATGGTGAAGGTCCTGCTGTGGGTGGTGCCGTCGGGCTGGGCCTCCAGCCGGGTCTGGTCGCAATCGAGCTGCCAGTCGTCACTGCAGCCGAGTTCGCTCTGCAGGCTGCCAACCAGGGTGATGCTGCGATCGGCGGCGATGGCGCGGGGTGCCTGGGCCCCCATGCCAAAGGTCACCGCAAGGGTTGAGGCGAGCAGCGCGCTCGTCCGTCGCCAGATGGTGTGAACCACGTCGATCTCCTGTGCTCCGGCGCCGCGAGTGGGTCGCGGCACTCAGTGCCGGAGGCAGCGCTGCCTCCGATCTGGGGATCACGCTAGTGGGCACCTCTGACACTGGGAAGAGCAGGGCTGGAGTACCACTTGCGAGTTCCTGTGAACTGCTGAAGGGTCTCGTGGTGTGAGCCTCGAATGACCGGGATGCGGGCCGGATCAGCTCTTCGACGGTTGCAGGCTGGCGCGGTTGAGGGTGCTCAGTGGCTCGTTGACGTCGAAGTAGCGCACGTCCATCTGGCTGACGCCGAAACCGGCCATCCGCTCGCGGTGCATCGCCACATAGGCGTGGGCACTGGCCTGGTCCTCGAACAGGTAGATGCCGCCGGAGAGCTCGGCATCCTCGTTCTCGATCCACACCTTCCACAGGAAGCCGGGCTCGGAATTGATGGTCTCGGCCAGGCTGCGGAAGGCCTCGGACATCTCGGAACCCCAGGGGCCCTCGTGCGGGAAGTTCATCTGGACGAGAGTGGGCATGACAGCTCCTTCACTGGATCGCACCGTGTGGACAGCACCGTATCGCTCCGTGGCGACGGCTGTGGGCGCCACCCCCTGCGGCGACGGTTGCGGCGCCACTCCCGTGGGACGGGTGGGGCGCCGCGAGGGTGCAGTGCGGTTGGCTCAGCGAGCCAGCTTCTTCAGGTCGACCGACGGATCGGCCAGCTTCTCGGCGTCGACCACGATCCCGCGGTCGATGATGCGGCGGGCGGCGCGGACCATGGTTCCGCCGTCGATCGTCGCGGCGCCGATCATGCGGCCCTCCTCATCCAGGCGGAAGGCGGCAGCGGGAACGCCGTCCACCTGCCGCAGCACCTCGGTGCCGTTCACCATGTCGCCCACGGCCTCCAGATGGACGCCGTAACGATCCGACCACATCCAGCCGGCGCCGTGCACGGGCAGCGGCTGTCCGGCCAGCGCGGCGGCCACATTCTGACCGGCGTGCATGGCCGACTCCCAGTGCTCGTGACGGCGGCCCAGGGTGCCATCGGCCAGGCGATGGCGGGCAACGTCACCGGCGGCGAAGACATTCGGGATGCTCGAGCGCTGGGCGTCGTCGACGATCACACCGTTGTCCACGGTGATGCCGGCGTCCAGGGCCAGCTCGGTATTGGGCACCAGGCCGACGGCCACCAGCACGGCATCGGCGACGACCATGTTCCCGTCGGCCATCGTGATCCGGTATTCCTCGCCCACCAGCTCGATCTGCTGGGTCATGGCGCAGTACACCTTCACGCCATTGGCCTCGTGCATGTCGTGCAGGCGGCCGGCGATGATCGCGCCGCAGGCGGGTACCAGCGGCACCGGCACGGGATCGATCAGGCTGACCTCGGCGCCCATCTTCACGGCGGTGGAGGCCACCTCGGCGCCGATCAGACCGGCGCCGATGATGGCGAAGCGAACCCCCGGCTTGAGGGTCTCGCGCAGCTTGTCGGCGTCGGCGATGGTGCGCAGCTGCAGCAGGCCCGGCAGGTCACCACCGGGGATCGGCAGCATGCGGGCGCGGCCGCCCAGCGAGAGCACCGTGTGGTCCGCGGTGAGCACCTGGCCATTGCCCAGCTCGAGCTTGCCCTCACCGGGCAGCAGGCGGGTGACCTTCTCGGTCACCAGCTCCACCTGGTTCTCCTCGTACCAGGCGGCCGGGCGAAAGGCGAGCTTCTCGGCGGGCATCGACCCGTCGAAGTACTCCTTGCTCAGCGGAGGGCGGTCGTAGGGCAGTCCCTCGGGGTCGACGATGGTGATCCTGAGGTCGCTGCCGAACTTGCGCAGTTCCTGGGCGGTGGTGAAACCGGCCAGACCGCCGCCGACGATGACGAGCTGCTCGGACATCACTCGGCTCCGAGGACGGCACCGTCCACCGGGGTGCCGGGGTAGAGCCAGATCTCGTCGCCGCGCACCTCGACCTTGTGGGTCCTGGCCGGCTGGCTGGCCGGCAGGCACTTGGCGGCACCGGTGGACAGGCAGAACTTGGCCGAGTGCAGCGGGCACTCCACCTCGTCGCCCTCGATCCAGCCGTCGGACAGCTGCGCGGTCTCGTGGGTGCAGATGTCGTCCAGTGCGTAGTAGTTGCCGTCGGAGAAGAAGACGGCGATGTCCTCGCCCGTCCCGTTGGTGTCACCGTCGACGACGATGGCCTCCTCGTCCTCGATGTCTCCGACGGTGGCGACCTTGATCGGCTCGGCCATGGATTCTCTCCTTGTTCTTGTCACGCGTCCGCGGCCTCCTTGGCGCGGACATCAAGTCTTTCAGGTGTGCAACCCCTGCGCCTTGTCAGGGGTCAAGTGGGCGCCGGGCGAGTCAGGCCCTCAGCTGGCGGGCCAGACGATGGTCCCGGAGAACTCCGAGGCTGTGGTGGGCTGCCAGCGGTTGTAGTGGTGCTCGAAGACCTGACGGCGGTAGAACTCCCGGGCCAGAGGACCGCGCTGAGGGGTGGCCGGGGTGCGCAGGTTGTCGCCGATGAAGTCGGCGATGTGCAGGCGCAGTGCCCAGTGCTGGTCATAGACCACTTGGTCTGCCCAGACCTCCTCCAGCAGCAGGTGGCCGGGCATCTCCACGTTCTCGCACCAGGTGTAGCTGAGGCAGCCCACCTCGCGACGGGTGTCGATGATCTCCTGGCGGATCTTCACGTACATGGCATCGCTGGCCTGGACGGCGTTCTGGATGATGACGCGCACCTGGTCGCGGGCCGGCCACATGATGGCGCGTCCGGTCTCCGCGGCCTCCTCCGGCTGCCAGGCGCCGTTCTTCAGCGCGAAGCGCTCGCACCGGTACAACTCGGTGACGCCGGACTCGTCAGCGGCTCCCTCCACCAGACGCAGGTACTCCGGGAACTCACCGTCCAGCACGCGAGCCCAGAAGGCGTCGAAGCTCTGCTCGTCCTCCCAGGTCATGGTGACGGCGTGGAAGGTCTCGTCGGGGTCAAGACCCTTGTAGAGCTCCGCGGAATCGCAGCCCTCGATCTCGCGGATGGCTCCCAGCTGGATCACCAGCGGTTCGGGCTCTGCCAGGTCGTGGATGGTGTGCAGGACGCGCAGCATCTCAGGCCTCCGCGATCTCGGTGGCGAAGTCCACCGTCCAGTCGGGAGCCATGTACTGGTCCTCCGCGACGAAGCGGCGGTACACGCCCTCCACCAGGAAGCCGTGCAGCTGCTCGAAGGTGTCGTAGTAGCAGTAGGCCGAGGCCCCACCGCGCAGGTCCGAACCCATGACCACCGGGGCGCCCAAGGCAGTCATGTCGGCGGCCACGGCATCCCACTCGTCCTGGCTCTTGGTCAGGAAGGGGAACATGTGGTGGATGCCGGCACCGCGCTGGTCGGTGAACTCGCGGTTGTAGTGGGCGTCGCCGTAGGTGCACTGGATGATCTCGAAGCCAATGTCGCCGACGAATCCCTGCGCGGTGAAGTAGCCGTGCTGCACTGGGTTCTGGTCCCGGTAGAAGGGATTGTCCAGGCGGCCGAACTCGGTCTGCCAGGTCTTGATGTCGAACTTCTGGATGCCCAGGATACGGCGGTACTGCTCGATCGACTCCATGGTGTCGTCGATGATGACGCCGAAGTGGTTGATGCCCTGCATCGGGATGGCGCGGCGGCCACCGCGCAGCGCGGCGCCGTCCAGACTGCGAGCCTCGCCGCCGACGGCGTTCAGGCCGGTGGGGGCGTCACCGCTGGCGGGCAGCACCTCCAGGAGATAGCCGCCCAGTTCCTTGCGGGTGTCGTAGAAGGTGCGTGTGCGGCCGTCGACGGCGTGGCTGTGTGCCACGGCGATGCCCAGACCGTCGAAGTGCGCGCGGATCTGGGCCTCCTCGGCCTCCGCCAGCAGGGTGAGGAAGCAGATGCCCTCACCGCGGGAGAGCAGGTACTCGTTGAAGGGGGTCTCGCCGCCGGTGGGCTGCACCAGCTCGAAGGGGGTGCGACGGGGCGCGCCACCCATCGGGCCGGGGCCCTCGGGGTCGAAGTCTGCGGAGCCGAAGGCCGAGCGGTAGGTGCCGGCGCTGCGGCGGCCTCGGCTGACCATCTGGGAGAGCACGTCGGAGCCGCGTTCGTGGACGGCCCACTCGTTGATGTCCAGGAGCCGGGCGTAGCCCTCGAGGGCCTGGTCGAGGTCGCGCACGACCACGCCGATGCTGGCCAGGGTGGTGATCTTCAAGGTTCTTCCTCTCCCGATGGGGTCTGGGGGTGCCATGGGGCAGGCCTGCGGTGGGCGGGCCTGCCCCATGGCGGCTGTGAACTCAGCTGTGGATCAGTAGAACAGGCTCAGGTTCTTGTTGAGGATCATCGCCATGTCGAACAGGATTCGACGCTCGCGGATCAGGAAGCCCCAGGTGGAGTTCTCGTCCTTGACGATGATGTCGGTGCGCTCACCGGTGATGGAGTCGTGGTAGCGCTGGCCGTTCGAGCGGTAGTCGTAGAAGTTGGACTTCACGACGTACTCGCCGTCGCGGGTGCCCTTGGTCACGCGGATGTTGCTGATGACGTGGCGGGCACGCGACGGGGGCTCCTCGCCCCACGCCATGTTGGTCAGCAGACGGTCGACGCGCTGCTTGAGCTGGACCTTGTTCTCCTCGAAGTAGACCGAGGTGCCGAACTTCTTGATGCGGTTCTCGCGACGCTCACGGGCGTAGCGCTCCTCCTGGACCGGGGCCCAGTAGATGAGGTCATCGGCGAAGAAGTCGATCCAGTCGCCCCACTCCAGGTCGTCCAGTACCTGAACCTCCTCGTAGAGGAAGCGCTCGATGCCACGCTGCAGCTCGGGGTCGACGGCATCCAGCAGGGCCTGGACCCGATTGGTGGCCGGCAGCTCCGGGAGGGCGTCGTCCAGCTCGGTGTGGCGCACCGTGGTCATGTGGACCTTGAGCTCCTCGGCGTCCATGCCATTGGGCTGCGACTTGTCAGGGTTGTTGTTGCTCATGATTGTCTCCTCGGCGTCGTCGACGGGATCAGTTGGTGGACTCGGAGGGCTTGCCCATGCGGTGCTGGGCGCGCTTGGTCTTGATCTCTTCCCAGCTGTCGCTGGTCATCATGTCCAGGTAGTTCGAGTACATGTTGATCGCGGCGTTGTCGCTGAAGACGTGCTGCGTGGAGCCGCCGGGGTAGCAGCCCTCGTCCCACTGGATGGGGGCGCCAGTCATCTGGTAGGTGAAGCCGGAGTCACGTGCCACGCGGCCATTCAGGATGGCCTGCATCTCCTCCCAGTTCAGGGCGTCATCGGCCTCGAACATGCCGGCCGGGCTGAAGGTGCGCATCACGTCGCGACGCAGCGAGTTCTTGGTCTCCTCGTCGGCGCCCTTGGGGGCGAAGGCGAAGCTCCAGATCTCCATCTCCTCGGGGCCACGCGGATGGGTGATGCGGATGGTGTAGTTGCCGAGCACCATGAAGGTCGGCCAGATGTTCAGGTGGCCACGGACCTCGCGGTCGTCGCCCAGGCGGTTGGCGATCTGCTCGGCGATCTCCGGACGCTTCTCCCACTCCTGCAGGGCCTTGCCGGTGTTGGGAACCTCCTTGCCCTTCTCCCCGTACCAGGCGCCGCCATGGCCGTAGTCGGAGAAGAACTGACGGCCCGTGGGGTTGTCGCCACGCAGGGTGCGGTCGGCGGCGTCCGAGGCCTTGTTCAGCACGGTGGCGGCGGAGACGTGGGTGATCTCGGAATGCTGCATGTCGGACGTGGGCTGCTCGGCCATGAACTTCCAGTTGTTGGGCAGCACCCAGCGGTTGAAGCTGACCACCTCCATGCCCTCGTCCCAGCGGTCGATGTAGCCATCCAGGTAGTACTTGGCGCTGCCCAGGTATTCCTCGAAGTCAGGAGCGTCAGCATCCCAGTTGCCGAACCAGAAGCCCTTGTAGTTGTGCAGACGGGGAACGGGGACGGCATTCCACTGGTTCTTGTCGAAGTCCTCCGGGTAGGCGGTGTCCTCGCGGGGGACATTCATCAGCTTGCCGTCCAGGTCATAGGACCAGCCGTGGAAGGAGCAGGTGAAGGCCTTGGCCTTGCCCGAGTCCACGCGGCAGATGCGCATGCCACGGTGGCGGCACTGGTTCAGGAAGGCGGCCACGCTGCCATCCTTCTGGCGAACCACCATCACCGGGTCCTCGCCGATGTAGTTCTGGAAGAAGTCCCCCTTCTTGGGGATCTGGCTGTCGTGGGCCAGGAAGCACCAGGAGCGCTTCCAGACCTTCTCCAGCTCCTGCTGGTAGATGTCCTCGTCGGTGAACATCTGGCCGTTGAGGCGACCCTTTTCGATGTCCACGAGATCGGTGATGTCGGTCATGAGAACTCCCTTGTCGACGGACCGGTTGCCGACTCCCGTCGCCGGTCCGGAGGAGGGATTTCCTGCTCTGGCTGGATTCCGACGTTGGAGTCCGCTGTTGTTGCCCACATGCTACTTGAATGGGTATTCAAGTGTGATTAATGTCACGGTAGCCAGCGCCTCGTGAGGGGTCAACGAGGATGTGCCGTAGCTTGGAACGTGGGTCTGTGGGGAAAGTCTCACAGGGAAAGGCGCGGGCCATGCAGGGCGACGGCAAGGATGGCGGTACCCGCCAGCGGATTCTCAGCGCGGCCAGTCGTATCGCGATGGAGCGGGGCTACAAGGACACCACGATCGCCCTGATCCAGAAGGCGGCCGGAGTGCACCCGGGCTCCTTCTACTGGCACTTCAAGGACAAGGACGCCCTCTTTGCCGCGATGGTCCGTGAGGCGCAGCAGACCACCGAGGTGATGCCGCGCAGCCTGGAGGGCGATGCGGCCAATCCCGTCATGGGCGTGCTGCGCAGCATCGTCGACCGGCCGGAGCGCTACGGGCTGTGGCGCTTCAACGTGCAGCTGATGATGGACCGCGGCATGCAGGCGTCCAGCACCGCGGGGGAGATCCGCAAACTGCGCGAACTCACCCAGCACAACCTCACCGTCGCCTGGTTGGAACAGATCCCCGACGAGGTCTTCGAGGCCCACCCCGACCTGCCCCGCCAGCTGGCCGACTACTCGCTGGCCACCATCGAGGGCTGCATCCTCTCCCGGGTGGCCGGGACGCCACGCGACGAGGAGTTCATCACCGGGATGTCCACCGCGGTGCTGGACCGGATGGTCGAGCTGGCCTGCCAAGGGGTCGGCGTGCCGGTGCCGCCCTTCATCGAACAGCGTGGCAAGCCGCTGGCGAGGCTCGTGGAGCGAACGCAGACGAGCAGGGGTGGTGGCACGGCCTGTTGACGGTGACGTGACCCCGGCCTAGCGTCAGGACCGCGCCGCGGCAACACCCGTCGCAGGCCAGGGCAAGCGGACGAAGGGGTTCCCAAATGGGTTGGTTGGACAACCAGGTGGCAGTGCTCACCGGCGGCGGATCGGGTCTGGGCAGGGCGCTCGTGGACACCCTGCTGGAGGAGGGCGCCCGCGTCGTGGTGCTGGAATACTCCGCCGAGAAGTCCGAGCAGCTGCGCAGTGAGTGCGATCCCGAGCGCGTCATCGTGGTCCAGGGCGACGCCAGCTCATTCGACTCCAACAAGGCGGCCGTCGATGCCGCCGTCCAGGCATGGGGCAAGCTCGACACCTTCATCGCCAATGCAGGTCTGTGGGATGCCAACCGCGGCGTCGAGGCCATGACCCCGGAACAGATCGAGGCCGGCTTCGACGACATCTTCCGGCTGAACGTCAAGGCCCCGCTGATCGGCATGAAGGCGGCCGTGGATGCGCTCAGGGCCAGCAATGGCTCGTTCGTCGTGTCCCTGTCCAATTCCGCCCTGTATCCCGGCGGCGGCGGCCCACTGTACATCGCCTCCAAGCACGCCGGGATGGGACTGGTGAAGCAGCTCGCCTATGAGCTCGCCCCGGACGTGCGGGTCAATGGCGTGGCCCCCGCGGGCATGGTCACGGACCTGCGTGGCCCGACCTCGATGGGGCTGGAGGGTGCCGTCTTCGCCGACGCGGAGGCCTCTGCCCGCACCGTCGCCGCCAAGTCCGCGCTGCACCGCTGCCCGGACCCGGTGGACTACACCGGCGCCTACGTGTTGCTCGCGTCGCGCCGCTACGGCATCACCACGTCGGGCTCCGTGCTGGACATCGCCAATGCCAAGGGGCTGATCGGACGGGTGGCCGACGACCTGCTGGCAGCCCGCTGACGCGGGATGGCTTGTCCTGCACGCCATGTTCGCCCAGAGCCACACTGCTTCGGTGGCTCTGGCTGATGTGGTGGGATTGCTCGCATGGGATTGCGTGACCGACTGATCAACCGGATGACCCCGGAAGGGGGCATCAGCGTCGATGAGGCGCTCCAGCTGCTCGCCAAGGGCGGGGTGCTGTGCGATGTCCGCGGGCTCAAGGAGTACGAGGCCGGTCATGTTCCCGGGGCACGCCTGGTTGACGTGCGCGAGCTCGCCGAGAATGTGATGGACGCGGTCTACGGTGACGATCCCTTTGCCGAGCCGGGCCAGGCCATCGTCCTGATCTGTGACACCGGGCTTCGCTCCGGCCATGCCGTGAAACTGGTGCGGGACCAGGGGATGACCTGCGAGTTCGTGGATGGTGGCTTGATGGCCTGGCGCGAATCGGGTCAGATCCTGATTCCCGGCCCGCCGCGTCCGCGTCGCTGACGCCGCAGGCTCCGTTGCGGCGTCGGAGTCGGACTCCCTTCGGGTGGTTACCCTCGTGATTTTCCATGGCACATTGAGAATCACGTTCGATGAAGGATTCCTCATGACTTCTTCACGTTGACTTCATGGCTGCTGGCTTGGCTTGGGTGCAGGCGGGATCGAGCCCGTCGAGACCCGAGGAGTGAGCATGAAGAAGTTCAGCACTGCCGCGTCTGCCGCGGCCCTGGGAGCACTGGTCTTCGCCGGCATGCCGGCACCCCACGCGCTGGCTGATGACCTGACCTGCCGGGGCACGCTGTCCAACCGGTCCATCGGCGGATCGGTCGTCGTGCCCACGGGGGCCACCTGCACCATCAATGGCGGCACGGTTGACGGCGATGTCAAGGTCTACGGCGGGGCGAGCGTCACCGTGAACGGCACCGTCGTCAAGGGCAACATCCAGGGTGAGGGGCACGCGCGCGTCACCTCGACCAATGCCCGGGTGGACGGCAACATCCAGCTCAAGCAGGGCCGTGCTGCCCAGTTGACCGGCAACCGCGTCGACGGCGACATCCAGCTGTTCAGCAACCGCGCAGCCCAGGACGTCACCCGCAATGTGATCGACGGGAACCTGCAGTGCAAGAGCAATGTTCCTGCTCCTACTGGCAGCGGCAACACCGTGCGTGGCACTGCGGAGGACCAGTGCCGCGCCCTGCGTCCGCGCACCACCACGACCAGCCCAGCCAAGAAGACCAAGGGTGACTTCACCGGCGACGGGATCGCCGACGTGGTGGCCATCGACAGCGCGGGCAATCTGCGCGTCTACCCCGGCAGCGCGAGCGGCAAGCTCAGCTCCGGCCGGATCGTCGGCAAGGGTTGGGGTGGATTCAACTGGATCGGGGTCATGCCCGACGTGACGGGCGACGGCGTCTCCGACCTCCTCGCCCGCAACAGCAGTGGTGTCCTGTACCGCTACAGCGGTGGCATCAACAAGGGCTTCTCCGGAGGTACCCGCGTGGGCAGTGGCTGGGGCGGCATGCAGCTGATGACCATCGTCGGAGACATGGACCGCGACGGCCGGACCGAGATGGTGACCCGCCGCGCCGACGGCAGACTCTTCCGCTACACCGTGACGAAGACGGTCTCGCCGGCTCGGCAGATCGGCCATGGTTGGGACGGCATGAGTTTCCTGATTGGCGCGGGTGACTTCAACGGAGACGGTCGATCTGATCTGACGGCCATCGCCAAGGATGGCGTGATGCGCGTCTACTTCGCATCGTCCACGGGTGGCTTTGCCGGTGTTCGCAAGACCGGGCACGGCTGGAACACCTTCACGGCGGCCTTCACCCCCGGTGACTACAACCGCGACGGTCGTGCGGAGTTGGTGGGGCGTCGTCGTGACGGCAATCTCTACACCTACCGCAACCAGGGCACCTCGTGGGGTGCGGCGCAACTGTCCGGCACCAGCTGGTTCGGCATCAAGGCCTTTGGCTGAGCGCCACCTCCCGTCCGGATTCCTGCCCCCGCGCCTCCCTTTGGGGAAGGTGCGGGGGCAGTCCCTTGCCGGCGTGTTCAGTGGGGAACTCCACGGGTGATCCGATCCAGTGGATGAAGGATTCCTCATCGATTCTTCACGGGGTCGTCATGGTCATCTCGTTGGCTTGCAGTGGACGGGCACAGGGGCCCGTCAAGACTCGGAGGAGTAGGCATGAAGAAGACTGGACTGGCCGTCTCGATGGCCATCGGGGCAGTGCTGTTCGCCGGGGTTCCGGCGCTCGATGCCCAGGCTGACGACCTGCGGTGCCGCGGCACCCTGACCAACCGCTCGGTGGGCGGATCGGTCATCGTGCCCAAGGGGGCCACCTGCACCATCAACGGCGGCAGCGTCGACGGTGACATCAAGGTCTACGACGGAGCGACCGTCACGGTCAACGGCACCTACGTCGAGGGCAACATCCAGGGCGAGGGCCATGCCCGCGTCACCACCACCAATGCCTATGTCGACGGCAACATCCAGCTGGAGGACGGCGGTGCTGCCTGGCTGGCCGGCAACCGCGTCGACGGTGACATCCAGCTGTTCGGCAACCGCGCCGCCCAGTACGCGGCGTACAACGTCGTCGACGGCAACCTGCAGTGCAAGAGCAACCGTCCGGCTCCCACCGGCGGTCAGAACACCGTCGAGGGCAATGCCGAGGACCAGTGTCGTCACCTCGGACGCTGACCTCGGTCAGGCCTGGCTTCACGGTTGGCGCCTGAGCCGCTGACCGGCCATCCCGACGTGGGGTGGGTCCGCCTTCCTGTTGGGAAGGGGGCCCACCCCCCGCGTCGCCTGCCCGATTCGGTCGACGGGGGTGCCACCCGGTATCGTGGTCCCTTGGACGCCAGCGCCCGAAGCTGGATGTCCACGGCACACGCCCTCCTGCCATGGGACCGACCCATGGCCGTTGAGACCAGAGGAGGTGGAGTACGCGTATGCGCAAGTACGAGATTGTGGTCATCATTGACCCCGACGTCGACGAGCGTCAGGTTTCTCCCCTGATGGACAAGCACACCAAGACGATCACCGAGGCCGGTGGCACCGTCGACAACATCGATGTGTGGGGCAAGCGTCGCCTCGCCTACGAGATCCGCAAGAAGCCGGAAGGCATCTACGTCGTCCTGAACGTGACCGCCGAGCCGGCCGCCGTGAAGGAAATGGATCGTCTGATGACGATCGACGAGCAGATCATGCGGACCAAGGTGATGCGTCCTGACGCTCACTGAGCCCTGCTCAGCTGACGTCTGACCGTCCGGGCAACACCCGGACAACACCCAATGCATTCCCCGGACTGGTGCGGGATGGAAAACTGTCGGTGGCAACTGGCAGCGTGACTCCCATCAGTCCACACGTCCGATCCAACGGAGACCAACATGGCAGGCGAAACTCCCATCACCCTCGTCGGCAACCTCACCGCCGACCCCGAGCTGCGCTTCACCCCGTCGGGTGCCGCCGTCGCGAACTTCACCGTCGCGTCGACGCCGCGCCAGTTCGACCGTCAGACCAATGAGTGGCGTGACGGCGAGGCCATGTTCCTCAACTGTTCGGTGTGGCGTCAGGCCGCCGAGAACGTCGCCGAATCCCTGCAGAAGGGGATGCGTGTCGTCGTCCAGGGCCGCCTGAAGAGCCGGAGCTACGAGACCCGCGAGGGTGAGAAGCGCACCGTCTTCGAGGTTGAGGTCGAAGAGGTCGGTCCCTCCCTGAAGTACGCCACCGCGAAGGTCACCCGCACGTCGGGCGGCAATTCCGGGGGCAACTGGCAGGGTGGCAACCAGGGTGGTGGCTACAACGGCGGCGGCAATGCCGGCGGTGGCAACCAGGGCTGGGGCAACCAGGGCGGCGGCAACGCCGGCGGTGGTTGGCAGTCCGCACCCCAGGGCCAGGGTGGAGACAATCGCGGTGGCGGCGTCGATCCGTGGGCACAGGCCCAGAGCGACGAGCCCCCGTTCTGATCGACCGGGGCCAGTGAGACGGCCCCCACTCGCTCAGTAGCCCATCCAGTACCAAGAACACCATTCCCAGTTGGGAAGGCACATTCCGGCGAGAGCCGGGCTCGCGGGAGAACTCCCGCAGATGAGGAGCACCACAATGGCCGGTCCACAGCGCAAGCCTGTGAACAAGAAGAAGATCGTTCCGATGAAGTCGGTTCGCATCGACAACGTCGACTACAAGGACGCCGCGACCCTGCGGAAGTTCATCTCCGAGCGCGGAAAGATCCGTGCGCGCCGTGTCACGGGCCTCTCGGTCCAGGACCAGCGCAAGGTCGCCATCGCGATCAAGAACGCTCGTGAGCTCGCCCTGCTGCCCTACGCGTCCACCGCGCGCTGAGAAAGAGGAGTCTGACTGATGAAGCTCATTCTCACCGCACCCGTCGAGAAGCTCGGCATTGCCGGCGACGTCGTCGAGGTCAAGGACGGCTACGGCCGCAACTTCCTGATGCCCCAGGGCAAGGCGATCCGCTGGACCCGCGGCGCCGAGAAGCAGATCGAGGGCATCAAGCGCGCTCGTGATGCCCGTGAGATCCGTGGCATCGAGCATGCCAACGAGGTCAAGAAGCAGCTCGAGGGCATCGAGGTCACCTACGCGGCCCAGGCCGCCAGCGCCGAGGGCAAGCTCTTCGGTGCCGTGACCGCTGCCGACATCGCCAAGGCGATCAAGACTGCCGGTGGCCCCGCCATCGACAAGCGTTCCATCGAGATCGCCAAGCCGATCAAGCTGGCCGGTTCGCACGTCGTCGGCATCAAGCTGCACGAGGCCGTGACCGCTCACATCCCCGTGAACGTCACCGCCGCCAAGTGATCACGGCCCTTAGGGGCTTGAGACTCTGAATGGCCCAGGGCCCACACCATCACGGTGTGGGCCCTGGTTCCGTGTCCGGCCCTTCGTGGTCCCTCGTGGCCCAGCGGGGTGGGCGAGGAATGGCGGTGCTGGACAGTGGTTGCGGACCCCGCCTCACTCCAGCGGCTCGTAGGTGCGCAGTCGCAGCGAATTGGTGACCACCAGCACCGAGCTCAAGGCCATCGCAGCCGCGGCGATCAGCGGGTTGAGCAGACCGGCGGCGGCGATCGGGATGGCGGCCACGTTGTAGCCGAAGGCCCACACCAGGTTCATCTTGATGGTGGAGATCGTGCGACGGCTGAGCTGGATTGCGTCCACCAGGGTGCGCAGGTCATCACGCACGATGATGATGTCGGCACTCTTCATCGCGATCTCGGTGCCCTGACCCATCGCGATGCCCAGATTGGCGGTTGCCAGTGCCGCCGAATCGTTGATGCCGTCTCCCACCATGGCCACATTGCGGCCCTCATCGCGCAGCTCCTGCACGACGGTGGACTTCTCGTCGGGCAACACGCGGGCGCGCACCTCGTCGATGTCCAGCTGCTGGGCGACGTGACGCGCCACCAGCGCCGAGTCCCCGGTCAGCAGGACCGTGCGCAGTCCCATCTCCTTGAGACGGTCGACGGCGCGCTGGGCGCTCGGCTTGATCTGGTCCGCCATGCTGATGACCCCCAGCAGACGGCCGTCCAGACGAACGGCGACGGCGACGGAACCGTCTCGTTCGGCCATCTCGATGGCGTCCACGGCCCACCCCTCGGCAGGCTCGGGGGCCGGGAATGTCGTGCTCGCCGAGCTGGCGTGGGCGTCCAGCCGACCCACCACGCACTCCTGGCCGTTCACCAGGGCGCGGGCGCCCCATCCCGGCAGCGCGCGGAAGTCGGTCACCACGGGCGCGGGGTCTTGCGCGCCGCGGTGCTCGTCGTTGGTGGTGATCGCCGCAAGGTCGTCGGCCACCGTGACGATGGCGG
The DNA here is from genome assembly GCF_052116585.1 of Luteococcus sp. Sow4_B9. Taxonomy (NCBI): domain Bacteria; kingdom Bacillati; phylum Actinomycetota; class Actinomycetes; order Propionibacteriales; family Propionibacteriaceae; genus Luteococcus; species Luteococcus sp. Sow4_B9. Next base: position 40,850 of record NZ_JBQKKT010000024.1, read on the forward strand.
CCGCGATGGGATGCTCCGAGCTGCGCTCCACCGCAGCGGCGGGCACCAGGACGTCGCTGGGGGTCAGGCCGGGCGCGGGAACCACATTCGTCACGGCCATCCGGCCCGTCGTCAGCGTGCCGGTCTTGTCCAGCACGACGGTGTCGATCCTGCCCGAGGACTCCAGCGCATCCTGCCCCTTCACCAGGATGCCGAGCTGACCGGCGCGGCCAACCCCCACCATCAGCGCCGTGGGAGTGGCCAGGCCCAGGGCACAGGGGCAGGCGATGATCAGTACGGCGACGCCATTGGCCAGCGCGCGGGCTCCGGAGCCCGTCGCCAGATACCAGGCGATGCCCACGACGATGGCCAGCACGATGACGGCCGGGACGAAGTACTGGGTGATCCGGTCGGCCAACTTCTGCGCACGTGACTTGCGCCGCTGGGCCTCGTCGGCGATGGCTGCCATCTGGGCCAGTCGGGTGCGCGCACCCACAGCCTCGGCCGTGACCACCAGGCGGCCGGTGAGGTTCGTGGTGCCGCCCAGCACCGCGTCGCCCACCCCGGTCTCGGCCGGGATGGACTCGCCGGTCATGGCGGAGGTGTCGATCGTCGAACTGCCCTCGATGATCGTGCCGTCCGCGACGAGCCGCTCGCCGGGCAGCACGACGTACTGCTGTCCCCTCTGCAACTGGTCGGCGGGCACGGTCTGCGTGGAGCCGTCGGGTAGCAGCAGACGCACCTCCTTGGCGGCCAGATTGCCCAACGCGTGCAGCACCTCACCCGCCCGGCGTCGGGCGCGGGACTCGAAGTAGCGCCCCGCCAGTTGGAAGGTCACCATGCCTGCCGCCACGTCCAGGTAGACCGCGTCGGCGCCCGCGGGCGTGGTGCCGAAGCCCAGCCACCAGCCGGCATCGGTGGCGGGATATTTCAGCGTCCACAGCGCCCACAGGAAGCTCACGGTCGCACCCAGGGAGATCAGCGTGTCCATGCTCAGTGAGCGGTGTCGGATGCCGCGGATGGTGGCGCGGTGGAAGGGCCAGGCGCACCAGGTGACGATCGGCAGGGCGAGCAGCACGCACACCAGCTGCCAGCCCGGGAAGCGGACGCTGGGCACCAGGGCCAATTGCAGGGTCAGCGACATCAGGGGGATGCTCAACAGGCCGGCGACTCCCATCCGTCGCCGCAGCGAGGAGGTGCGCTCCTCGGCGGCTCGCTGGGTCCACGTGTCGTCCTCGTCGTCGTGCACCGCGGCGCCGTAGCCGGCCTTCTCGACGGTGGCGATGGCCAGCTCGGCATCGTCGGGCCCGAGTCCCTGCACGAGTGCGCGTTCCGTGGCCAGGTTCACCATGGCGGTGACGCCGTCGAGCTTGTTCAGCTTGCGCTCGATGCGATTGGCGCAGGCCGCGCAGGTCATGCCGGAGATGTCGAGCTCCAGCTGCTGGCCAAGGGTCTCGCTGCCGCCGTGGGTGGCTGGGCGAGGGGTGACCGGAGCGCTCATCTGGGACCTTCTGCAGTGGTGGGGGGGGGGGGGGGGGGGGGGCGCGCCCCCCCCCCGCCC
>NZ_JBQKKT010000025.1:0-36182 GCF_052116585.1 Luteococcus sp. Sow4_B9
CCCGTCACACCCGTCCACCGCAGCCAAGAATGCTGCCTTCAACTCCTCAAATGACACGGTCCTCGCAACTCCCAAAATCTCTGGGTGTTGCGAGGACCGGTCGAACCCGCCGTGCGGAAGGGGCCTCGTGACTTCGACAAGCTCAGCCACCGGAGGGAGACGCAGCCACCGGAGGGCGGCTCAGGCGGCGACGATCAGCGGTCGGCCTTGCCCTCGACGTAGTCCTCGTCGGTCTCCTTGATCCAGCTGAACATCTTGCGCAGCTCCTTGCCCGTGGCCTCGATCTGGTGGCCCTGCTCGGTCTCGCGCATCTTCTTGAACTCGGGGGCGCCAGCATCCTGGTCCTCGATGAAGTTCTTGGCGAAGGTGCCGTTCTGGATGTCGGTGAGGATCGCCTTCATGCTCTCCTTGACGTGGCTGTCCACGACGCGGGGTCCCGAGACGTAGTCGCCGTACTCGGCGGTGTCGGAGATGCTCCAGCGCTGCTTGGAGATGCCACCCTCGATCATCAGGTCGACGATCAGCTTCAGCTCGTGCAGGCACTCGAAGTAGGCCACCTCGGGCTGGTAGCCAGCCTCGACGAGGGTCTCGAAGCCAGCCTGGACCAGGTGCGACATGCCGCCACACAGCACAGCCTGCTCACCGAACAGGTCGGTCTCGGTCTCCTCGGTGAAGGTGGTCTCGATGCCACCGGCACGCAGGCCGCCAATGGCCTTGGCGTAGCTCAGCGCCAGGGGCCAGGCATTGCCCGAGGCATCCTTCTCGACGGCGACGATGACCGGAACACCGCGGCCGTCAGCGTACTCACGACGCACGACGTGACCCGGGCCCTTGGGGGCGACCATGCACACGTCGACACCCTCCGGAGGGGTGATGTAGCCATAGCGGATGTTGAAGCCGTGGGCGAAGAAGAGCGCGTCGCCCTCCTCCAGGTTGGGCTCGATCTCGGCCTTGTACAGGCCACGCTGCACCTGGTCGGGAGTCAGGATCATGATGACGTCGGCCTCTTCCACGGCCTCGGCCACGGTCAGGACGCGCAGGCCCTCGGCCTCCGCCTTGGCACGCGACTTGCTGCCCTCGGCCAGGCCGACGCGCACGTCAACACCGGAGTCGCGCAGGCTCAGGGCATGGGCGTGGCCCTGCGAGCCGTAGCCGATCACGGCAACGGTGCGGCCCTGGATGATCGAGAGGTCGGCGTCGTCGTCGTAGAACATCTTTGCCATGTGAGTGGAACTCCTTGCTCGTTGTGGGAACACGCCGGGTTCGACGGTCTTGGGTCTGTGGGTCTTGCCTGGTTGTCGGGTTGGCAGTGCGGGGTTGACGACTGCCGCGGGCGGATCAGCCCTGGGAACGGGTCTTGTCGGTGATGGTCCTGGCTCCGCGCCCGAGGGCCACCTGACCGGACTGCACGAGTTCGATCACGCCATAGGGCTTGAGCATCTCCACCAACGCGTCCAGCTTCTCGCGGCTGCCAGTGGCTTCCACCGTAATGGACTCGGGCCCGACGTCGACGGCCTTCCCACGGAAGAGACTGACCGTGTCGATGATCTGGCTGCGATTGCCCAGGTCAGAACGCACCTTGACCAGAACGAGTTCCCGCTTGACGGCATTCTGTTCGAGCTCCACCACCTTGATGACCTCGACCAACTTGTTGAGCTGCTTGACCAGCTGCTCCAGAACCAGTTCGTCGTCCACCTGGGCGACGACTGTCATGCGCGAGAGCTTGTCGCTCTCAGTGGGGCCCACCGCCAGCGACTCGATGTTGAATCCGCGACGGCTGAACAGGGCCGCAATCCGGGCCAGGACGCCCGGGGCGTTCTCCACCAGAACGCTGAGTGTGTGAGTGCTCACAGGATTTCCTCTTCCCAGTCGGGGGCCATGTCGCGGGCAATCTTGATGTCGTCATTGCTGGTGCCGGCGGCCACCATCGGCCACACCATGGCGTCCTTGTGCACGACGAACTCGACGACGACGGGGCCGTCATTGATGCTGAGCGCCTTCTTGATCACCTCGTCGACCTCCTCCGGGGTCTCGGCTCGCAGGCCGACGCAGCCCATCGCTTCGGCCAGCTTCGGGAAGTCCGGGATCCGCTCCGAGTTGAGATCGGTGTGCGAGTAGCGCTGGTCGAAGAAGAGTGTCTGCCACTGGCGGACCATGCCCAGCACGTTGTTGTTGATGACGGCGATCTTGATCGGGATGTCGTTCAGCGCGCACGTGACCAGCTCCTGGTTGGTCATCTGGAAGCAGCCGTCACCGTCGATGCCCCAGACCACGGCGTCGGGATTGCCGGCCTTGGCACCCATCGCCGCCGGCACGCAGTAGCCCATCGTTCCGGCGCCACCCGAGTTGAGCCACTTGCCGGGCAGCTCGTGCGGCAGGAAGTGGGCCGACCACATCTGGTGCTGGCCCACGCCCGCTGCATAGATCGCTTCGGGACCGGTGAGCTCCCCGATCCGCTTGATGACGTACTGCGGGCTCAGCTTGCCGCCGGTCTCCTCCTCCCAACCCAGCGGGTAGCGCCGCTTGAGCGAGGCGAGGTTCTTCTGCCACGGCGCCAGATCCTGCAGTTCGACCTTCTCGATCGCCTGGTTGAGCTCGCGCAGGAAGGCACGCGCATCGCCCACGACGGGCAGATCGGCGATCCGGTTCTTGCTGATCTCGGCGGGATCGATGTCTGCGTGGATGACCTTGGCGTGCGGCGCGAAGGTGTCCAGACGACCCGTGACACGATCGTCAAAACGCGTGCCGACCGCAATCAGCAGGTCGGACTGCTGGATGGCGCCAACGGCCGAAACGCTGCCGTGCATGCCGGGCATGCCCATGTGCAGTTCATGACTGTCGGGGAAGGCGCCGCGGGCCATCAGCGTGGTGACGACCGGGATGCCGGTCTTCTCCACGAGTTCGGCCAGTTCCCCTGCGGCGCGAGCCTTGATGACACCGCCACCGATGTAGAGCACCGGCTGCTTGGCCTCGGCGATCATCTTGGCGGCCTCGCGCACCTGACGGCTGTGCGGCTTCGTGTTGGGCTTGTAGCCCGGCAGGTTGATACCCGACGGCCACACGAAGGGTGCGGAACCAACCAGCGCGTCCTTGGCGATGTCCACCAGAACCGGTCCGGGGCGTCCGGTCTCGGCAATGTGGAAGGCCTCCTTGACCGCCCGCGGAATGTCCTCAGTGCGCGTGATCAGGAAGTTGTGCTTGCTGATTGGCATCGTGATGCCGCGAATGTCCGCCTCCTGGAAGGCGTCGGTGCCAATGTAGTTCGAGTTCACCTGCCCGGTGATCGCGACCATCGGAACCGAGTCCATGTAGGCGTCAGCGATGGGGGTGACCAGGTTGGTGGCACCCGGGCCCGACGTGGCGATGCAGACGCCGACGCGACCCGTCGAGACGGCATAGCCCTCGGCTGCATGCCCTGCACCCTGTTCATGCCGCACCAGGATGTGGCGGATCTTCGAGTCATAGAGGGCGTCGTAGGCGGGCATGATCGCGCCGCCCGGCAGACCGAAGATGACCTCTACACCCAGACGCTCGAGCGAGGCGACGAGCGCCTGCGCGCCGGTCATCATCGGAGCTGTTGAGTCTGCGGGTGCCATGGCATTCCCTTCGTCGTCTGCGGTGGCGGAGCTCTTGCCCCACCGATGATTTCGCGTGTCATCCCACGAACTCGTCGCATCCCGCGGAGCGGACACTTCGAGAACAGCCGAACACCTCGCCCAACAAAAAACCTCCGCTGCCCAGTGGGCACACGGAGGAAGCGCTTCGACCTGACCGACGTGAGGTCTCAGCGCCCGATGAGTACGAGGATCTGGATGAACATGCATCAACTCTCACCCAGCCGCCTCGCCCCGTCAACAATGCGAGACGCTTGTCTCAAATATCGAGATCGCCTTCCGGGATCCGAACATCCCCAAGACGCGCCAGCAGAGCCCCCAGGCCACGCGGATCTGGACAGACACGCATCTGGACAAAGAACGGGCGTCAGCCGCCCAGAGGCAGCCGACGCCCTACGCGACGTCAGCCCGGCGCATCAGAAAGTACGACCCAGAAGGCTCGGATCGCACACCCACCGCCCAGGAGTGGGATCAGGCGCGCACCACGGATCCATTGTCATGGAGCTTGGCGATGTGGGTCAGAGCCCAACCCACCAGACCAAACAGGAGGCCAAGCCCCATCACCAGGGCGCTGATGCCATAGCTGACGATGGAGGTGAACAGCGAGGCGCGCAGGAAGGAACCATTCATGGCGCTGGCGCGCGCCTTGGTCCACTTCTCCACCGCAGCGGTGTCACCCGCAGCCTCGGCCTTCTTGATCTCGGCACCCAGCTCGGCGTAGGTCTTGCCCTCGGCGCCGGCCAGGGCATGGGTCTTGATGATCTCGGCCTGACTCCAGGCGGTGAAGGGGCCAGCCACCTGCTTGCCGGCATTGGAGGCGGCGTCGGCCGGAACGGTGATGTTCTCGCTCTTGAGCTGGCTGGTCACGGTGCCCCAGGTGATGGCACCGGCGACCAACATGATGATGCCGGCGACCATGGAGAGCAGACCGATGATATTGACGGGCTTGGCGTTCATGGGAAGTCCTCTGGTTGTGCACGGCAGCTGGATGCGCCGTTGAATGCTTTCGCATTCAACTCTCATCTAGTTCTCAATTCAACATCTTCCCTGTCGGGAAGGAGCGCTTCAGCCAATGCACAGCTCGCCTGTGACAGGCGTCACACCGCAAGCCCACAAGCCCCGTCAGCCCAGGATCTGGGCCAGCACCTGGTCGGGATCCTCATCCACCTGCTTGCGGAAGAGTTCACCAAGCCCCGGGTGCTCGCCATAGCGCGGCACCAGGTGCACGTGCAGGTGGAAGACCTCCTGGCCCGCCACCGGGCCAGCACTGGACAGCATGTTGATCCCGTCCGCGTCGAGCCGGTCCACCAACAGCCGCGCCACCCGGCTGACCGCCGGAGCGATCTCCTGCATCACCTCGGCATCCCCGGTGAGGTCGTCGACATGACGCTTCGGAATCACCAGGGTGTGACCCTTGTGCCACGGGGCGATGTCGAGGAAGGCGTAGGCCACGTCGTCCTCGTAGACCTTGCGGCTGGGGACGTCACCGGCAACGATGCTGCAGAACAGGCAATCCATGGCCCCATCCTAGGCCCGCGATCACCTGCCGCGCTCATGGCCCGGCAGCCGTTCGGCGACCAGCTCCAGGACGTGGCGGTACTCCTTCCCCGTCGCCCGGGACATGCCCATCTCACAGGTGCGGTTGGCACTGCCGTGGGCCTCGATCCGCTTGCCCTGCCGGCCGAGCTCGGCCTCCAGGCGCTCCACCTCGCGGGCCTCGGCGGCGGTGGCGGAGGCCGTCAGCTCGGGATGCAGCAGCCCTCGATCGCCGGCGAAGCCACAACAGCCGGCATTCACGGGCACCACCACGTCCTGGTAGACGGCCCGGGCGCAGACAACGGCGTCCTCGACGCAGCCCAGGTGGATCATCGAGCAGGTGGGGTGCAGCACCATCGTGCCCTGCGCCTCCAGCTGCAGGTGGGGCAGGCACTCGCGAGCCACGAAGCTCACCGCATCCTCCACCACCACCGTGCGCCACAGTTCGGCCTTGTGCGGGGGCAGGTGGGTGGCCAGCCCCTCCAGCCCGTGGGTGCAGGAGGAGGCGTCGCCCACGATCGGGAGGGCGCCCTGCCGGCTGGCGGCCCACAGCACGTCGAAGGTGCGCTCGGCCATGGCGGCGGCACCCTCGGTGAATCCCTTGGAGACCCACACCGTCCCGCAGCACAGGCCGCTGAGGTCGGGAACCTCCAGGCCGACGCCGGCGGCACGGCAGATCTCGCCCAGCGCATCGGTCACGCCCCGTCCACAACCGGATTCGGAGGGGCCGAAGATCTCTCCCAGACACGAGGCGAACAGCACACCCTTGGCCTGGGGAACGCTCTTCGGCTGCGGCCGGGCCGCGCCAGAACCGGGCAGGTCGGAACCGACCACGGGAAGCACGTCCTTGCTGATCACGGTGCGCCCCAGCCTGGTCGCCCCTTCCAGGACCGCCGAGGGGAGCACGTCGGCCACCTTCATGCCGGCACGCAGACCCGTGGTGACCGGCCCCCAGTGTTCGGCCAGCGCCACCGAGGCCTTGGTTGCCAGGGCACCGTGGCGTTGTGCCCGGAAGGTCTTCATGAACACACCCGTGTCGATCAGGACGGGGCAGGCCTTGGCGCACAACGAGTCCACGGCGCAGGTGTCCACCGCCTCGTAGTCATAGGCCTTGCGCAATTCCTCGGCCTCGGCCTCGGGTCGCACCTGGATCTCGCGCAGCAGGGCGATGCGTCGACGCGGCGTGGTGGTGAGGTCCTTGGAGGGGCAAGTCGGCTCGCAGTAGCCACACTCGACGCACCGGTCGACGAAGTCGTCCACCTGCGGCATCGTCTTGAGGTTCTCCAGGTGCCCCGTGGGGCTCTCGTCGAGCAGGGTCCCCGGGTTCAGGATGGCCTTCGGATCGGCCAGCTGCTTCACCTGGCGCATCACCTCGTAGAGCTCGTCGCCGAACTGTCGGCGCACATAGGGGGCCATGATGCGGCCGGTGCCGTGCTCGGCCTTGAGGGTGCCCTGCCGGGCAAGCACGGCATCCACCATCTGCTCGGTGAACTCGGAGTAGGTCTCCAGCTGCCCGGGGTCCGACAGCGTCGGGTTGATCATGAAGTGGATGTTGCCGTCCTTGGCATGGCCGAAGATCACCGCGTCGTCGTAACCGTGGGAGCCGAACAGTCCGGCAAGGTCGTCGATGGTGGCGGTGAGCGAGTCGACGGGGACGGCCACGTCCTCCAGCAGGTTGGTGGTGCCGGCCGGACGGGCACCGGCCACGGAGGTGTAGAGCCCCTTGCGCAGGTACCACAGGTCTGCGCGCTCGGAGGCGACGTCGGTGAAGCGCGGCGGCTCGGCTATGGGCAGGCCGGCCATCACGTCGTTGAGGGCAGACATTCGCGCGGCCAGGTCTTCGGCACTGTCGCTGGTGGCCTCCACCAGCAGGGCCGCGTGGCGTTGCACCTCGAGCTGGGCCAGGTCTGGCGAGGCCTCCTTGTACTGCTGGACGACTCGCAGGCTGGCGGCGTCCATCAGCTCCAGGGCGGTGGCACCGCCCTGCACCAGTCGCCCCAGGGCGTCGGTGGCGACGCCCAGCTCGTCCACCACCAGCAGGGCCGTGGCCGCGAAGGGATGCACCGGCACGGTCCTGAAGGTGGCCTCGGCCACGAAACCGAGCGTGCCCTCCGAGCCGATCACCAGGTGCTCCAGGATGCGCACGGGCTGGTCATGGTCGACGAAGGAGTTGACGCCGTAGCCCATCGTGTTCTTCATGGCGTACTGCTGGGCAATGCGCGCCAGGCTGTCGGGATTGCCGCGGACCCGATCGCGAAGACTGGCCAGCCCCTCCCACAAGGCGGGCTCGTCCCGGCGCAGCCGCTCGTCGGCATCGGGCTGCGAGGTGTCGACGACGGTGCCGCTCGGCAGCACCAGGACCATCGAGTCCAGCGTGCGGTAGGTATTGCGTTCGGTGCCGCAGCTCATCCCAGAGGAGTTGTTGGCCACCACGCCGCCGACCGTGCAGGCGATCTCACTGGCCGGGTCGGGCCCCAGCCGGCGGCCGAACGGTGCCAGGTGGGCATTGACGCTGCGCACGGTGGCACCCGGCTCGCACCTCACCCGCTGCCCGTGGTCGAGCACCGTGACGCCACGGAAGTTCTGGCGCACGTCCAGCAGCACGTCGTCGCTGAGCGCCTGCCCGCTGAGCGAGGTGCCACCCGAACGGAAGGTCACCCGCCTGCCCTGCTGCGCGGCCTGGCGCATCACGGCGGCGACATCGGCCACGGAAGCCCCCGTCACCACGACGCGCGGCGTCACCAGGTAGTGGGAGGCATCGTGTGCCATGCCGATGCGATCCACCAGGCGCTCGCTCACCTGGCCCTCGTCGAGGCCCGGGATCTTCCAGTCTGCTGCTCCGTTGCTAGCCATGGCAGCATGGCTAGCACCTGTGGACTGACCACATCCAGACCTTGGTGGTAACAATTCGGGAAGCACCCCCGAACGAAGGACCACGGCATCCAGGTCGGGCCCCGCCGTGGCCGGTTAACTCCGCCGGGGTCAGCGCACCTCGACGCCAGCGGCGCGCAGGCCGTCCTTGACCTGGCCGATCGACAGCGTGCCGTAGTGGAAGACGCTGGCGGCCAGCACCGCGTCGGCCCCCGCCTTGGCGGCGTCCACGAAGTGCTGCACCGTGCCCGCCCCGCCCGAGGCGATCACCGGCACGTCCACCACCTCGCGCACTGCGCGGATCATCTCAAGGTCGAAGCCGTCGGTGGTGCCGTCGGCGTCCATCGAGTTCAACAAGACCTCGCCCGCCCCGCGCTCGACGGCCTCCTTGGCCCAGGCGATGGCATCCAACCCGGCGCTGCGACGGCCACCGTGGGTGGTGACCCCGAATCCCGACGGCTGGCCCGCTTCCCGCCGTGCGTCGAGCGAGAGCACCAGCACCTGGTTCCCGAAGCGCTCGGTGATCTCGTTGATCGCCTCGGGACGCCGGATCGCTCCCGTGTTGATCCCCACCTTGTCTGCGCCGCAGCGCAGCAGCGCGTCCACGTCGTCGACGCTGCCCACTCCCCCACCGACGCACAGCGGGATGAAGACGGTCTCGGCGCATCGCGTCACCATCTCGCGGGTGGTGGCGCGCCCCTCGCTCGAGGCCGAGATGTCCAGGAAGACCAGCTCGTCGGCCCCCGCTTCACCGTAGGCGCGCGCCAACTCCACCGGATCACCGGCATCACGCAGATTGGTGAAGTTCACACCCTTGACGACCCTGCCCCCGTGCACGTCGAGGCAGGGGATGACACGCAGCGCAACACTCATGGGGCGAACCTATCGGGCTGGGCGCGCCCTGCGGTGCCGGGTCTCGCCTTGCGGCACCCCGATCGGCGACGATCAGTACTTGCCCGGGTCCACCGACGGGTCGACGTCGATGGTGCCCTCACCGGGCCACTCCCCGGCGGCCTGCGGCTCGGCCGGGGTGTCGGCCTGCTCGCCATGGCCCTGCCCATGGCCGTGACGGCTCGGCAGCAGGGCCAGGATGCCCACCACGATCGAACCGACGACGAAGCCGATGACGGCCGAGCCGAGGGTATTGGTCAACCACCCCAGCACTCCCGCCACGCTGGCGGGCACGGCGTGGGCGACGAGCTCCTCCATGTGATGCACGAACTGGTAGGGGGCGTGCAGCCCCAGCTCGTCGGCACCCACCATCAGGATGTGGCCACCCACCCAGAGCATCGCGGCCAGGCCGACCGTGGAGAGGATCTTGAGGATGACGGGCATCGACTTGACCACCAGGGCGCCCGACTTGACGCCCCGCTTGGTCATGCCCAGGCCGATGTCGTCGAGCTTCACGATGATGGCGACCACGCCATAGACCAAGAAGGTGATCAGCAGGGCCACCACCACGAGGCTGGCGATGCGGGTGAGCAGGGGCTGGTCGGCCACCTCGTTGAGCGAGATCACCATGATCTCGGCGGACAGGATGAAGTCGGTGGTGATGGCGCTCTTGACCATCTTCTCCTCCTGCTCCTTGCCCTCCAGCACGACGGGTGTCTCGGGGTCACCCCCGGCCCCGTGGCCGTGACCGTGCCCGGTGAGCATGCCCCAGATCTTGTGGGCACCCTCGTAGGCCAGGTAGGTACCGCCCATCATCAGGATCGGGGTGAGCAACCACGGCAGGTAGATGCTCAGCAGGATCGCCACCGGAAGGATGAAGATCAGCTTGTTGCGGATCGACCCGATGGCGATCTTCTTGATGATCGGCAGTTCGCGGTCGGGGGTGACGCCCTGGACGTACTGCGGGGTCACGGCGGTGTCGTCCACCACCACACCGCTGGCCTTGATGCTCGCCCTGCCGGCCGCGGCACCAACATCGTCCACCGAGGCCGCCGCGATCTTCGCGATCGCCGCCACGTCATCCAGCAGTGCTGCAAGGCCACCGGCCATGGGTGTTCTCCATCTCGGGAAGGTCAGGTCAACGGCTCAGGGGGGCAGCACCGGCTGGGGCCGGACGCCCACGTCGATCGCCACGGCAATGGTAGCGACACCGCAGCAAGTTCAGTCCTCGTCCGGATCGAACTCGATGACCCCCCGCCGCATCGCATCGATGGCCTCGCGGGCGGTGCGACGCAGGTCTCCGGGCCCCGCGGCCGCGGCCACCTGGCCCAGCATGTCGATCACCTGCCGGACCCATCGCACGAAGTCACCGGCGGGAAGCCCGCAGTGGCCGAGCACCCTGGCCAGTGGCTCCCCGTGGGCCCATTCGTAGGCGGCCTCGGCGAAGCCGATGTCGGGTTCCCCGGTTCGCTCCAGGCGGAAGTCCCGTTCCACCAGACAGACCCGGCGCCAGGTCTGGCGCAGCTGGTGCTGGGCCGCCTCGCTGGCCGCGTCGGGCATCCGCGCCATCCGGCCGTGCTCCACGCGCCGGGCCTCGTAGACCAGTGAGCTCAGCACCGCCGCCAACTGCGGCGCATCGAGCCCGTCGAGGACCCCGTCGCGGATGCACTCCGCCGCCACCAGGTCGAGCTCGGAGTAGAGCCGGGCCAGCATGCGCCCGGCATCGGTGACCTCGTCGTCCTCGCTGCCCAGGTAGCCCAGTGACTCCAGCACCTGGCACAGCTTGTCGAAGCGCTTGGCGATGGTGTTGCTGCGCGCCTGGGCCCGGGCCCTGGCCTGTTGCCGGTCACGGTCCAGGCGCATCGCCCGCTCCGCGAAACGAGCGTGGCTCTCGCGATCGGGGCACTCGTGGCACGGGTGCCGCCGCAGCTCACCTCTCAGCTCGGTGATCTGCGCCGTCAGCTCGGCATCGGCACGGGGCCCACGCCGGGTGTCCAGTTGCGGGTCGAGGGCGTGCAGCTTGTCCAGGAAGGAGGAGCCCAGGTTGCGACGGTGGGCTGGCTGGCGTGGGTCGAACTTGCGCGGGATGCGCAGCTTGCCCACCACCTGAGTGGGGGTCGGGAAGTCGCTGGTGGTCAGGCGCACCACGTCGCGCCGCTCGGTCACCACCATCGGGTGCGGCTCTCCCCCGCGCCCGCCCCGTCGACCGGGATCGATCACCGCGGCCCAGCCCTGGTGACGCCCCGCCGGCACGTGGATGATGTCGCCTGGTTCGAGCGTCATGAGCGACTCGAAGGCCTCTGCGCGCTTGTCTGCCTTGCGCATCCGGGCCTGCTCCGCCTCCAGCTCACGCACCTGTTCACGCAGCCGGGCGTATTCGGTGAAGTCACCCAGATGGCACTGGGCGGCGGCCAGGTAGTCGTCGATGTCGCGTTGGTTGCGGGCCGCCACCGAGGCCATCCCCACCACCGAACGGTCGGTCTGGAACTGTGCGAAGCTCTGCTCCAGCATGGCGCGGGCGCGCTCACGGCCCACCCGTCCCACCAGGTTGACGGTCATGTTGTAGGTGGGCGCGAAGGAGCTCTTGAGCGGGTAGGTACGCCGCGAGGCCAGGCCCGCCACGGCCCGCGGGTCCATTCCCGGCTGCCACAGCACCACGGCGTGGCCCTCGACGTCGATGCCGCGTCGGCCCGCGCGGCCGGTGAGCTGGGTGTACTCACCGGGGGTGATGTCGACGTGGCCCTCCCCGTTGTACTTCACCAACTTCTCGATCACGACGGTGCGTGCGGGCATGTTGATGCCCAGCGCCAGCGTCTCGGTGGCGAAGACGATCTTGATCAGCCCGGCGGCGAAGCCCTCCTCCACCACGGCCTTGAAGGCGGGCAACAGACCGGCATGGTGGGCGGCGATACCGCGGCTCAGGGCCTCCAGGAAGATGTCGTGGTCGAGGGCTCGAAGGTCGGCGGGAGCCATGCCCTGCAAGTGGCGCTCGGCGATCGCGATCAGCTGGCGCGCCTCGTCATCGGTGGTCAGGTTCACCCCACTGGCCAGCAGCTGGCGCACCGCCCCGTCACAGCCCTGCCGGCTGAAGACGAAGCAGATCGCCGGCAGCAGCCGGGCGCGCTGCAGCTGCGTGGTCATCACGGCGCGGCTGGGGGTCAGCCGCGGCGCTGGGCGCTGGTCTCGCCCCCTGCCCCGGTCCCGTCGCTCCAGGTGGGCCTTGGCGGCGCCGCCGAACTGCCCCGAGCCGTAGCCGGCATTCTTCTTGCCCTTGCCGGAACGGCCCCGCGGCCGCCGCGAGTCGTCGCGGACCGCCTTGGCCTCATTGCGCGCCAGCTTCATCAGCTCCGGGTTCACCCGGGAGGCCCGCTCGCTGGGATCGACGGCGGCCGTGGGCGCAACCCCGTCGAACAGGTCGTGGATCTGCTTGCCGACCATCACGTGCTGGTACAGGGGCACCGGACGGCGCTCGGAGATCACCACCTCGACGTTGCCGCGCACCTCGTCGAGCCAGTCGCCGAACTCCTCGGTATTGCTCACCGTGGCCGACAGGCTCACCAGCTGGACGCTGGGCGCCAGGCCGATGATCACCTCTTCCCAGACCGCGCCGCGGAAGCGGTCGGCCAGGTAGTGCACCTCGTCCATCACCACGTAACCCAGGTTGTTCAGGGTGGTCGAGTTGGCGTAGATCATGTTGCGCAGCACCTCGGTGGTCATCACGACCACCTGCGCCTCGGAGTTGACCGAGGTGTCACCGGTGAGCAGGCCCACCCGATCGGCGCCGTGTCGTTGCCCCAGGTCATGGAACTTCTGGTTGCTCAAGGCCTTGATCGGCGTGGTGTAGAAGCACTTCTTGCCGGTGGCCAGGGCGCAGAAGACGGCGAACTCACCCACCACGGTCTTGCCGGCACCGGTGGGGGCGGCGACGAGCACACCGGCCCCGGCCTCCACCTGGGCGCAGGCCCGCAGCTGGTAGTCGTCCAGGGCGAAGTCATAGCCGGCGGCGAACTGTTCGAGCAGGCTGCCGGGCTCCACCTGGAAGGGGGCCAACGGCCCATCGACCAGCGCGGAGGCATCGTCGGGCACCTGCACCTCGGGCTGCGGGGGAAACTCGTTCTCGTTCATCACCACTGACAGTAGCCGCTGCCCCTGACACGACCGCGAAGACACAGCACTCCGACCAATCGCCTAGATGTGCTATCATCGCTTCATGGCGATGCAATTCCAGGGGCACGGCCCCGGCTCCCCCGACGCGACGACCACGACGGAGCCGGCTGCCTGCCTCTTCCGGGCCCTGTCGGATCGATCCCGGCTGGTGATCCTGCAGCACCTGAGCCTGGGCGAACACCGCGTCGTCGAGCTCACCGGCCACCTGGGCCTGGCACAGTCGACGGTCAGCAAGCACCTGGCCTGCCTGCTCGACTGCGGACTGGTGCAGGTGCGCAGCCAGGGCCGCTCGTCGGTCTACTCCCTGGCAGCACCCGCGCCCACCCTCGCACTGCTCCAGGCAGCCGAACACCTGCTGGCGGCCACCGACAATGCCGTCGCCCTGTGCCCCGACCACGCAACTGCCAGCCACGAGGAGGG
Organism: Luteococcus sp. Sow4_B9; assembly: GCF_052116585.1. Taxonomy (NCBI): domain Bacteria; kingdom Bacillati; phylum Actinomycetota; class Actinomycetes; order Propionibacteriales; family Propionibacteriaceae; genus Luteococcus; species Luteococcus sp. Sow4_B9. The sequence goes on from NZ_JBQKKT010000025.1 coordinate 13,500, forward strand.
CTGAGATGGGCGCCGGACACGACCACGCGGGCCACACCAGCAATCGCACCCGCCTGGGCATCGCGCTTGCGATCACCTCCACCGTCCTGGTGGCCGAGGTGGTGGGCGCCGCGCTGACCGGAAGCCTGGCCCTGCTGGTGGACGCCGCGCACATGCTCACCGACGCGATGGGCCTGGCGGTGGCACTGGTCGCCGCCCACCTGATGACCCGCGCCGCATCCCCACGCCGCACCTGGGGCTGGGCGCGCGCCGAGGTGGTGGCCGCTGCGGCCCAGGCCGCGGTGCTGCTGTGCGTGGGCTGCTACGCCGTCGTCGAGGCCATCCAACGGTTGGTCTCCCCACCCGAGATCGCACCGCATGGCCTGGCACTGGTGGGCGCCCTGGGACTGGTGGCCAATCTGGTCTCGCTGGCCGTCCTGGCCGGCGGCCGTGGCGAGAACCTCAACATGCGCGCCGCCTTCCTGGAGGTGGCCAACGACGCCCTCGGCTCGATCGCGGTGCTGGTGGCCGCCGCGGTGATCGCCTGGACCGGCTGGAGCCGTGCAGACTCGGTGGCGGGGCTCGTGGTGGCGGCCCTGATCCTGCCGCGCGCGCTGGTCCTGCTGCGCAACTCCACCTCGATCCTGCTGGAGTCCACGCCGCACGGGCTCGACCTGGCACAGGTGCGCGAGCACATGCTGGGCCAACCGCACGTGCTGGGGGTGCACGACCTGCACGCCTCGACGGTGGCCACCGGGCTTCCTGTCCTCACCTCCCATGTGGTGCTGGACGACGAATGCTTCTCCGATGGTCATTCCCTGGCCATCCTCGAACAGTTGCAGCAGTGTCTGGCCAGCCATCACGCGGTGAGCATCGAACACTGCACCCTGCAGCTCGAGTCGGCGGCCATCGGGCAGGCGCACCAGGACCACCTGCACCAATGATCGCCCGGCCCAGCCCTTCAGGGCCGGTAGACGTCGATCAGCCCGGGACGCGCGCGCAGCGTCAGGGGCACCCGCCCCAGCTTCTCGCCGTCGGCCATCGCGAACATCTGGCCACGGCTGCCGTCGCGATGCACCAGGTTGCCGTCCAGTTCCACCGTGCTGGCGCGCACGATCTCGACGGCCGGGTGTCCGACGTGGCAGCCCGCGTAGAGCTGCGGGAGCAGGCGCAAGACGTCGTGACGGGCCAGTGGGCCCACCAGCAGCACGTCGAGCAACCCGTCGGTGACGTCGGCGGGCGGCACGATGTGCATGCCTCCCCCGAACCACCCCGCATTCGCCACCGCGACCAGCACCGACTGCAGTTCCCTCGGCCGTCCGTCCAGGGTGATGCGGTAGTCGAAGGGCACGAAGCAGGCCAGCTCGGCCAACGCGATGGCGCCATAGGCCAGCGGCCCCAGCGGCCCAATGGGGTAACGGAAGTTGTTGGTGGCCAGGTTGACCACGGCGTCGTAGCCGGTGGAGACCACGGAACCGACGAAGCGCCGCTCGGCTCCCCCTTCGAGCTCGCCACGGGCCTCCGCCAGGTCGACCCGCTGGGTGCGTCCCGCGACGATGGCCAGCGTCGCCGCCTTCGCATCCACCGGAATCCCCACGCCACGGCAGAAGTCATTGCCGGTGCCGGCGGGAACCACGCCCAGCGGAACGGCCAGGCCCGCATCGTGCGCCTCGGCGCAGGCATTCAGGCCCAGGTGGGCCATGCCGTCGCCGCCCATCACCACCAGGCTGTCGCCGGCCTCGGGGCGAGCGCTCAGGGCCGCTGCCAGGGTCGCCTGGCGGGCATCGTCATAGTTGGTGGTGGTGTGCACCTCGACGCGAACACCCGCGATGGTCGCCAGGGTATTGCGGACCTTGGGCAGCAGCCGTCGCGCCCGGCCGCGCCCAGAACTGGGATTGACCACCAGATGGATGGTCCGTGCAGTGCTCATCAAGGCATCAATAGGTCAACTGCACGTCGAGTTCCTTGGCCTCCTGCACGGCCTTGCGCTTGTCACGACGACGACAGATCATCTCGGCCACCACGTAGAGAAAGCCCATCGGCATGGCCATCGCAAGCATCGAGAAGGGATCGGTCGACGGCGTGGCGACGGCGGCGAAGACAAAACAGGCGAACAGCGCGACGGAGCGTGCCTTGCCCAGCTGCTCACCGGTCACCACCCCCAGCATGTTCAGGGTGACCAGGACCACGGGCAACAGGAACGAGGCTCCGAACAAGGTCAGCAGCTTGATCTCGTTGACCAGGAAGGTGGGGGCATCCAGCAGCGCCAGCGCGTCCGCGTTCTCCGGCACGAAGCCGATCATCACCTCATAGCCCTTCGGCGTCACGAAGTAACCCGTGACGACGCCGGCGAGGAAGAGCGGGATGGCCGCGCCCAAGAAGGTCAGCGCCCATTTGCGTTCCTTGGACAGCAATCCTGGCGCGATGAAGGCCCACAGCTGGTAGAGCCAGATGGGGCAGGTGAGCAACAGTCCCGCGAACCCACCGGTCTGCAGCTTCATGATGAATGGCGAGGAGATGCCTTGGTAGGTGGTGTGCATCACCAGATCGGGACGCGCCTCCTGAAGATTGCGACGGGCCTCGTAGTAGGGCCACATCACCACCTGCAGCAGAGTGTCGATGAAGAACCAGCACACGATCGTGCCCAGCACCACGGCGAGCGCCGAAACCACCACGCGGTAGCGAAGCTCGCGCAGGTGGTCGACCAGGGCCATCGAGCCATCCTCTGGCATGGCCGGCGGCTTCATCCAGGACAGGTTGAAGCGTCGTTTCGCGGTGCTGGACACGTGTGGACTCTCGGTCAGAGGTTGCGCTCGGCCTGGATCTCGGCCTCGGTCTCGACGACGGGATCAGTCGTGCCGGCCTCGACGGCCTTCTTCTTGTCATTGTCGCGAAGGCCCGCGGTCTCCTCCTTGAACTCACGGATCGCACGACCGGTACCCTTGCCGATTCCGGCCAGACGGGAGCCGCCGAAGAGCAGCAGGGCGACGATGAGCAGGATGACCCATTCCATGCCACCGGGGAGTCCAGCGATGAGTGCGTGCATGTTGATGCCTTTCATTCACGCGGCCAGCGGCCGCCCTGCAATCGTAGGGGTCCTAATGGCGTCGATCGGCCCGGGGCTTCATCGGCTGACCCGAGGGACCGGACGCAGGCAACTGTAGCTCTCCCAGCACGTCGAGGAGGTCACCCAGTTGGCGGCCCTGACCCTCCAGCTCGCGCAGCAGGGCACGTCCACTGGTCCACAGTCGCCAACCACAGATCGCGAGCACGATGAGCCACAGCGCAGCGATACCTGTCCAGAGCAGGAGCCAGACCATCACTGGTCTCCGGACGTCATGGGAGAAGCGGATTCTGCCGCCAGACGGGTCTGCGCGGCCGGGACGACCGCTGCGAAGGCCTCGTTGAGGGCCAGCGCTTCGGCAGCAACTTCCGCCGCCTGGCGGGCAGCACCAGCGGGTTCCACCACCCGTGCGCCACGCCCCAACCTCAGCAGGAGTGAGACCAGCCAGGCGGGATCACCCACCGGCAGGGTCGCCACCAGATGTTCACGTGAAGTTGTCGATTCGTGCACATCACTGACCGGGTAGTACTCGGTGATCCAGCGAGCCTGCGGTGCCAGCTCCAGGACGACGTGCTCAGCGTCCTTCCCGAACCAACCCTGGATCGGCTCTGGCGCTGGCCCATGGTCGGCCACCGGCCTCTGCGTGATGCGAGCCTCGACGATCCGGTCCAGCTTGTAGGTTCGCCAGTCACTGCGTTCCAGACTCCAGGCCTGCAGGTAGGCAGCGCCGTCGCGCAGGTCAATCCGGACGGGATCCACCTCGGGAGTCGTCGTGCGGCCGCGCGCCAGACCGTCGTAGACCAGCCGAACGCCGATGCCACGATCAATGGCATCGGTCAGCACGGAACGCACCGCAGCGTCCCCACTCGCCACCCTGATGGCCACCCGGTCCACGGCGCCTTCGGTGGTCAGGGCCTCGAGCTTGGCCAGCGCGGTTTTGACGCTGCTGGCCGTCTCACCGGTGGCGACCTCTGCGACGGCCCGCAGCGCCACCACCAGGCTCATCGCCTCGTCGACCGTGAAGCGCATGGGACGGCTCAGATAGTCGGCATTGCTCAGGTGAATGGTCCCCTGCCCCGCAGCCGCATCCATGTCGATCTCGATCAGGTCGCCCGGCAGGCCACCGGGGAGCCCGCACATCCAGAGCACCTTGAGGTCCTTGTGCACCTGAGCAGGCGTGATTGAGAAGGCCCGGGCCACCTCGGAGACTGGCACACCCGGATGGGACTGCAAGTAGGGCACCATGGCCAGCAGGCGGCTGACCTGTTCGGCAGACGTACTCACTGGCCCCCCGATCCCTGCGCCGCGGCCACCACGGAGCGCAGCTGTTCGCAGACAAGTTCCCGCACCTCGGCTGGTTCCAGCACCACTGCATGCGGGCCGGCGGCACACACCTCGGAGACCAGATCGGGACGAGTGGCGTACGGCACCTCCCAGACGTCGAAACCCTCCGGCAGGCCGCGGGGTGCCGCCAACGGCCGGGATCGACGCGTCATGCTGGGCACGTGACCGGTGCGCACGGCCACCACCGCGGTGGAGTCCGGTCCGGCCGGCTCCAAACGCCGCGCCAGCTGCGACAAGTCCATCGCCGGCACCTCATAGGCATCCGCTGGCCCCTGCAATTCCGGCTCGCTCGTAATCCGACTCATCTTGAACATGCGGGGCTCATTCCGTGCCAGGTCCAGCCCGACGACATACCACCGGCCCTTGCGCCACGTGACACTCCACGGCTCCAGGACCCGGTCCTCGTCTCCACCGCGGTAACGGAAACACACCCGCCGACGCTGCAGGGTGGCCTGCCAGATGGTCTCGAAGGCCGGCTCCGCCGCGCTGACCGTCGGCTCCAGGGCCGCCAGCCGGTCCGTGTCCGGCTGCAGCCCGACGGCTCGCAGCTTGGCCAGGGCGCTCACCGTGTACTCGGCGGCGCTGGCCTGCTGCCAGACCCTGGCCGCCGCTCCCAGCACAGTTGCCTCATCGGGGCTGAACTCCACGGGGGGCAGCTCGAAGTCCGCCCGACGGATGCGGTAGCCCGGCTCGTCGTCAAAGAAGGCCTCGTTGTGTCCGGTCTCCACCGGCACCCCCATGGCGCGCAGCTCGTCCTTGTCCCGTTCGAAGGTGCGCTCGAAGGCGGCATCGGACAACCCGTGGTAACCCTCCACCACCTCACGGATCTGGCTCTTCGGCAGGAAACGGCGGGCCGAGAGAAGGCAGATCGTGAGGTTCACGATACGTTCGCTCTTGCGGGGTGCCATGGTGACCTTCTGCCGAGGGGAATCCTTGCCCGGGGCACTTCCTTGCCCGGGACATCGCGTCTTGGGGGACGCCCCTGAGGCTACCAGCGGGCCGCGGCCCTGGCCCCGCCGCGCGCAGGACTGCGCCACTGCCCAGCCATGGAGAGGAGTCCCGATGAGCCATCCGGGAGCCGGCCGCTTCGCGCCATCGCCCACCAGCGATCTGCACCTGGGCAACCTGCGCACCGCCCTGTTGGCATGGTTGTGGGCCCGGGCGGAGCAACGTCCCTTCCTGATGCGCATCGAGGACCTCGATCAGCAACGTGTCGCCGCGGCCCCGGCCGTGGCCCAACAGCAGCTCGATGATCTGCGAACACTCGGCCTGGACTGGGACGGTGCAGTGGCGAGGCAGAGCGAACGGATCCCGCTCTACCGGGAGGCCGCGGCGCAGCTCGAGACCTATGAGTGCTTCTGCACGCGCCGCGAGATCGCCGAGGCATCACAGGCCCCCAATGGCGGCCCCGGTGCTCCCGACTGGCGCCCCTATCCCGGCACCTGCGCTGCGCTGTCCTCGACCCAGCGGGCCGAACGCCGCCTGACCCGCACCCCTGCCATCCGCGTGCGTGCCTCCGCCGCCGACTTCACGATCCACGATGTCCATGCCGGTGCGGTGACCGGACAGGTGGATGACTTCGTGCTCTTCCGTGCGGATGGGACCCCCGCCTACAACCTGGCCGTCGTGGTCGACGACGGTCTGCAGGGCGTCACCCAGGTGGTCCGGGGTGATGACCTGCTGGATTCCGCGCCTCGTCAGGCATGGTTGGCGTCAGTCCTGGGATACCCCGTCCCCCAGTATGTGCACGTGTCACTGGCGCTGAACGGAGAGGGCCGACGACTCGCAAAGCGCGACGGGGCGGTGACGCTGACGGACCTGGTGAGCGCGGGCCAGTCCCCCGCCGCCGTGCTGCGGCTGCTCTGCCGCTCGGCTGGATTGCCCGAGGCAGATCGGGCACCAGAGGTCTTGGCTGCCCTGTCTCCGGGTCAGCTGGACAATCCGACGGTGTGGACGCCGTGGACGGTCAGCTGAAGCTGTCCGCCCACGGCCCAGAGCGCTTCTCCAGTCACTGCACCATCTGCGATGCGTCCTGGGCATCCAGGACGTCGATCACGTAGACCATGGTGGCGTTGCCCGGGATCTTGTCCCAGCCCTTCTCACCGTAGGCATCGGCCGGTGGGGCCACCACGAGGACTCGGCTGCCGGTGGTCTTGCCCACCAGCCCCTTCTTCCACGCTGGGATCAGCTGCGAGAGCGCGGCGGTCTCCGCGCCGGTGGCGTAGTTGTCCTGCATCAGCTTGCCGTCCGCCCAGGTGTACGCGCGGTACTTGACCGTCACGGCGTCGGAGTCCTTGATCTTCTTGCCCTCACCCTCGACGAGGGGCTGGCTGACCAGACTCGTGGGAGCGGCGGTCTTGGGGATCGTGACGGTGGGCACGCCCTTGGCGTCATCCTTGACCGTGGGAAGGCCCGCCTTGGGCGCAACAGTCTTGCCAGTGGGCTTGGTGTACGGCGTCGAGATCACATCGATGGTGAAGATCAGGTTATCGCCCTTCTCGATCCCCGCGGCTGGCTGACCACCCGAGGCGTCATAGCCGTCGGCGCCGGTCATCATCACGAGGACGCGGCTGCCCACCTTCTGCCCCTCGAGGCCCTTCTTGAAGCCTGTCACCACCTGGTCCAGCGGGAAGCTGGCGGTCTGACCGCGGCTGAAGGACTCGTCAAAAACCTTGCCGGTACGGGCATTCACACCCTGGTAGTTCACCTCAACGGTTCCGCCCTTGGGCACCGCGGGGCCCTTGCCCTGGGTGAGCACCTTCACCTGTGTCTTGTCGATCGCCAGCGGCCACTTCCCCGTGACCTTGGGGGCCTTGCCCGGGGTCGTCGGCGTGACGGTGAGGGCCGAAAGGTCCTTGATCGTCGTGGGCTTGGCCTTGGGGGTGGCCGAGGCCGACGGCGTCGCAGCAGCGGATGCCGGCGCCGAAGCCGCGGGCGTCGAGGCAGCTGCGGAGGCACCCGGGCTCGCACTGGCACCCGCGTCGTCCGTCTCCTCGCTGCCGCAGGCGACGAGCGCGGTGCTCAAGCCGAGGGCCAGTACGGCCATGCCTGCCCGGCGCAGGACGCCCGACGCGGCCCGAGCGGGGGTGGACTCAGTGGTCTTGGAGATTCGAAGCACGCACCGAGACTACCCGAGCTGGCTGGGCGTCCACGGGAGACGCGACGAGGCGAAGGTGGATGACGCCGCCCTGCGCGGTTCGCTGGCCATACGCCTGATCAGCTCCTCGACACCGTCATCGTGTGTGGTCAGCGCATCGGAAACGGCAACCTGTCCGTCCGGCAGGTCATGGCAGGTAAAGCGCATCCAGTCGACCTGGTACTCGCGCCGATGACGCTGCGCGGCCGTGATGAAGGCTGCACGCACCAGGGCTCGGGTGCTGCTGGGCGGCCGGGCAGTGGCCTCCTGGTCAGCCCCCTCCGGGAGCCACCGGGCCACCTGGCCGCGCCGCTCTGCCAGGCGCGCCAAGCCCTGGGCGGGAACGATGTCGTGCCAGGCCAGGTCAAGCTGCGCCAGGCGCGGATCATCCTCGCGCATCCCGTGACGCGCCTGCTGCGCCAGGAGCAGACGCCGCTTGGCGATCCAGTCCACGGAGGCGGCCATTCGCTCCGGCTCACCCCCCTCGAGGGCATCCAGGACCTGCCCCCACAGTCGGTGGACCCAGCCCAGTTCGTCGCCGTCGACGCAGTCCCCGGTTCGTTGCCAACAGGCACGCTGCACGGACAGTGCGTCGGCGCCGCGGGTGGTGACCGGACAGCGCCCGGTGAGATCGGCCGAGACCTCTCGAATCACCTGGCCGGCCTCGCCCACCGCCAGGTCAGCAAATCGCTCCCCGGACTCCACGGCCCGCAGGACGAGTTCCATGGAGCCGACTCTGAGCAGGGTGCTGTGGTCCAGCATCGTCGAGTCTCCGACGATCACGTGCAGCCGTCGAAAGCGCTCAGCGTCGGCGTGGGGCTCGTCGCGCGTGTTGACCATCGGCCGGGACCGGGTGGTGGCCGATCCGAGGGGATCCCACATGTGGGCGGCCCGCTGGGACATGAGGAAACGGCCCCGCCCCAACCGATCCCGTTCCCAGTGGCCAGCCCCGCAGATCAACTGTCGCGTGACCAGAAAGGGGACGAGCGCGTCGACCATCTGCTCCAGGCTTCCGGTCCGGGCCACCTGGAAGTTCTCGTGACTGCCATACGAATTGCCGTGGGAATCGACATTGTTCTTGAAGATGGACACCCGGCTGTCCAGCCCCTGCTCCAGGAGGCGCTCCCGGGTCCTGGCGGCGAGCTGCGCCAGCACCAGGTCCCCAGCCCGGTCCTGGGCCACCAGTTCGGCCAGGGTGGTGCATTCGGCCGTGGCGTATTCAGGATGTGAGCCAACATCCAGGTAGAGCCGGCCGCCATTGCGCAGGAAGACATTGGTGGCGGCATTCGCCTCCACCACCGGCTCGAAGAGGGCGCGAGCGGCCTCATCGGACGACAGGCGCCGCCAGGACAGAGGTCCGGCGACGCCGCCATCCAGCGGTCGCACCCGCACCTGGAGTCCGTATTCGGTCTCCAGGCCGCGTGGCCGCAGGGTCATCACCTCACCGTCGTTCGTCACATGTCGACGAGGTCCAGCAGGGCACCCAGTTCGTCGCGCGTCAACTCACGGGCCTCACCGATCGGCAGCTGTCCCAGACGTACCGGGCCGATCGCGGTACGGCTCAGCTTGCGCACGGGGTGGGCAATGGAGTCCATCATGCGTCGCACGATGCGATTGCGACCCTCGTGCAGGGTCACCTCCACCAGCGAGCGGCTCTCGGAACGCATGACCAGCTTGATCTTGTCCGGCTTCACCGGGCCGTCGTCAAGTCGCAGGCCCTTCTCCAGACGGCGCAGCGTCTTGTTGTCGAGCATGCCCTCGACCTCGGCCAGGTAGGTCTTGGGCACCTTGTGGCTTGGGTGCGCCATCCGGTGGGCGAACTCTCCATCATTCGTGAGCAGGATCAGCCCCTCGGTGTCGGTGTCCAGCCGACCGACGTGGAACAGGCGCAACTGCTGCCAGCTCTGCGTGTTGAATTCGATGTCACCCAGCGTCGGACGCCCCTCGGGGTCCTCCATCGTCGAGACCACGCCGCGGGGCTTGTTGACCACCAGATAGACGTGACGACGAGGCGGCGGGATGCGCATGCCGTCGACGCGGATCGTGTCGCGCTCGGGATGGACGCGCACTCCCTGCTCGGTGACCAGGGCGCCATTCACCTCGACACGACCGTTCTCGATCATGATCTCCGCATGGCGCCGCGAGGCCAGACCGGCCGCCGCCAGCACCTTCTGCAGACGAACTCCCTCACCCATGCCGTCATCGGTCACGACGTCGTCGTGGTGATCGTCGTCGGGGTGATCGTCGTCGTGGTGCATGTCGTTGGGTACGTCGATGTCGTCGACCTCACGGCCGTCGGGCTCACTCATGGTCTTCCATTCCTTCGTGCGGCGCCGCATCATGATGCGCGTCACCGCTCTGGGCGTCAACGGACTCGTCGACACCATCCACGTCTACGGTAGCGGCCAGCTGTGACAATTCCTGCTCCAGGGCGGAGGCGTCCGGCAGGTGGGGCGCGAGCGGGGGCAGCTCTTCCAGGGACGAGAGTCCCATCCTCTCCAGGAAGTAGTCAGTGGTGCTGAAGACCGTGGCGCCGGTCTGCTCATCGGTTCCTGCCTCCGAGACCAGGCCACGCGCGAGGAGTGTTCGCACCACGCCGTCCACGTTCACCCCGCGCACAGCCGACACCCGGGCACGACTGATCGGTTGCAGGTAGGCGATCACGCTCAGGGTCTCCAGTGCCGCTTGGGAGAGCTTGTTCGACTGGCCGGAGACCACCCACGCACTGATGAGGTCGGCATGTTCCGCCCGCGTCCAGTACCGCCAGCCACCACCGACCTTGCGCAACTCGAAGCCCCGTTCACTGCGGTCGTAGAAGTCGACGAGATTCGTCAACGCCAGTTCCACCACATCGACCGGCGCCTGCACCGCCTCGGCCAGCGTCGCGGTGGGCATGGCTTCCTCGGCCATCAGCAGCAGCGCCTCCAGCGCCCCTTCGAGCCGTTCGGCGCGCTCGGCACGCACACGTGGCGAGCCGTCTGCTGTCTCGTGCGCCCCCTGTTCGTCCACTGCGACCTCATTCCACTCGTTGTCACTCACTCGTCCTGCCCTCCGCTCCGCCCGTCATCCGGATCCACCACAGGGCCGTCCGCTGCCTCGGAGAAAGCTCCGCCCTCACCGCTTCCGCCATCGAACTCGTCGCTGATCGTCACCTCGCCCTGGTCCTCGCCCGTCCAGCGGATCGTCAGCTCACCCAGTGGTGTCAACTGCTCGAAGACCACGGCCCGGTTGCGGTAGAGCTCCAGCAGGGCCAGGAAGCGTGCCACCGTCGTCAACCGGTCCGCGTCCCCGGTGAGCGCCCGGAAGGAGATGGTGCCCGAGCGGCGCAGTCGGTCCACCACCAAGCCGGCCTGCTCCTGAACACTGACGGTGGACCCGTGCAGGTGCTCCAGATTCACCTCCACCGCGGCAGGAGGCGTCATGGCGCGGGCGGCGATCTCGGCGAACTGGTGCGGAGTGGCTCGGATCTGCACCTCCGGGAGCAACCCGGCGAAGCGGGGCTCCAGTGCTCCGGGTCGAGCGAATCGTCGCGTCTCTGACTCCAGACGCGTGGCGAAGGCCCCGCTGACCAGCTTGAAGGCCCGGTACTGCAGGAGCCGGGCGAACAGCAGGTCCCGCGCCTCCAACAAGGCCAGGTCGTCTGCATCCTCCACTTCCCCCTGGGGCAGCAGGCGGGCAGCCTTCAGGTCCAGGAGCGTCGCCGCCACCACCAGGAAGGAACTCGTCTGGTCCAGATCCCAGACCTCCCCGCCGGCCTTCACATACGCGATGAACTCGTCGGTCACCCGGCTCAGCGCGATCTGCGTGACATCCATCTTGTGCCGGCTGATCAACTGCAGCAGCAGGTCGAAGGGCCCCTCGAAGTTGTCCAGCACCACGGTGAACCCGTGTTGCCCGGGGGCGGTCTCGTCATCGGGCAGGGCCGAACCGTCAGCGAGCCGCGCCACGTCAGTCCTCGTTCAGACGGCGCACCAATGCGGACTCGGCACCATGCGCCGCCAGATCCGCCATGGCGAGGGCGATCGACTCCCGCACGATCCGGCCGCGGTCCACGGCCAGGTCATGATCTCCGCGCAATTCAAGCCGGGCGTGTTCCAGGGCCATCAGTTCGTCACGACTCACATAGACGGTGATCTTCTCGTCGTGCCGGACACGACCAGACGCCGCCCGAGGGCCCTGCTTCCGACCGGTCGAGCGATTCGCGGAAGCCGACGGCCTGTCACCCGACGCGTCCTCGACAACCCCGGATGGCCGTGCTGGTTCGACAGCGGCCTGATCGGCGACGGTCTGTCGAGCCGCTGTCTTCCTGGCCGCGGCCTTGCGAGTCCTGGCCGGCGGGGACTGGGGGACGGTCGGCTGCTCGTTCGGGACAGCCATTGGATCGGTCGTGCCGGGACCGAGATCAAGATCGGGTGCGCTGGTGGGACGAAAGAGTTCGGAGGCACCCGGGAGGCTCACGCGCCGTGGCATCGAGCCAGAACCTCCTTGGCCAGCTGACGGTAGGCAGCAGCACCCGGGGATGACGACGCATAGGTGGTGATCGGCTCACCGGCCACGGTGGTCTCCGGGAACTTGATGGTGCGCTTGATGACGGTGTGGAAGACCTGCTCGCCGAAGGCGTCGACGACGCGTTCCAGGACCTCCCGCGAGTGCAGCGTCCGCCCGTCGTACATCGTGCCCAGAATGCCGAGGATTTCCAGCTTCGGGTTCAACCGCTCCTGCACCTTGCTGATGGTGTCCGTCAGCAGCGCGATCCCACGCAGCGCGAAGAACTCACACTCGAGCGGCATCAGGACGTAGTTGGAAGCGGTCAGCGCATTGATGGTGAGCAGTCCGAGGGACGGCGCGCAGTCGATGAGGATGACGTCGTACTGGTCCTCCACCTTCTCCAGCACCCGCAGCAGGGTCTGCTCACGGGCCACCTCACTGACCAGCTGCACCTCCGCGGCCGACAGGTCAATGTTCGACGGAAGGATGTCCAGACCGTCGACGATGCTCGGCTGGATCACCTCCTGCGGCGTGTACTCGCGGCTCAGCAGCAGGTTGTAGATGCTGGTCTCCAGCGTGTGCGGATTGATGCCCAGACCAACGCTGAGGGAGCCCTGCGGATCGAAGTCCACCAGCAAGACCCGGCGTCCGGTCTCCACCAGGGCCGCCCCCAGGTTGATGGTCGTCGTGGTCTTGCCGACGCCACCCTTCTGGTTCACATTGCTGATCACGATGGCCTTCTTGGGGCCGGGCTGCGGCGGGGTGGGTTCCGGCAGGTGGGGGAAGGGACGGCCCGTGGGATCCTCCTCGCCGGCCGGGGTCTGCACGTCATTGCGGCGGGACGTGCTCTCCGGGGTGGCGTCGAACTGGTCGGAGGTGTGGTTCTCGGTGGACTCCACTGTGTGCCTTTCACGCGATGCAGCTGGGATGGTGACTGGCCAGGCCAGACCCCCAGCCTAGTACGCGATCGACGCAGAAGGTCGACATGTCGTCCACCCAGGGCTCACCGAGCCCGGGGGTGCGCCTGCTGGTAGACCTCACGCAGGTGCTCCACCGTCACGAGCGTGTAGATCTGCGTCGTCGTGACCGACGCGTGTCCCAGCAACTCCTGCACCACGCGGACATCGGCCCCGCCGTCGAGCAGATGGGTGGCAAAGGAGTGCCGCAAGCTGTGCGGACTCACCTCCACATCGAGTCCGGCACCGCGGGCCACCTTCTGCAGTGCGAACCATGCACTCTGCCGGCTCAGCCGGCGGCCCAGGCTGTTCAGGAGCAGGGCTGGACCGGGCGTCGCCGCGCGCTCCTGCCAGGCCGGTCTCCCCCGCACCAGCCAGGCTTCCACGGCGCTGCGGGCAAAACTCCCCAGTGGCACCACACGCTCCTTGTTCCCCTTGCCCAGCAGCCGCAATCCTGCATCTGGACTGGCCAGTACACGGGCCACGTCGTCCACGTCCAGATCACAGATCTCACTGATGCGGGCACCCGTGCCGTAGAGGAGTTCCAGAAGCGCACGATCCCTCAGCCCTTCCACTGACTCGGGGTCAGGCGACTCCAACAGGGCCTGGACCTGCTCGACGGACAGCGCCTTGGGAAGCCGGGTGCCCTGCTTGGGCGGCCGGATGTCGGCAACCACGTCCTCACCAGCGAGGCCGTCCTCGACAGCGAATCTGTGCAGGTTGCGAACCGTGACGACGCATCGGGCGACGCTGGCTGGGGCAAGTGGCGAGTGATCGGCATCCCCGGTGGCCAGCCACGCCTGGAAGGCCTGCACATCCGGAGCGGCGATCTGCTCGAAGTCGTCGACACCACGCAGGCTAAGGAACTGGGAGTAGCGCACCAGATCGCGTCGATAGGCGTCGCGCGTGTTCGACGACAGGCCGCGCTCCACCGCCAGGTGGTCCAGCCACAGGGGCGCGACGCGCGCCAGAGGCCCCCAGTCGACGGGGGACGGGGCGGGGCTCACGATTCCATGGCCGCGCGCTCGTCGCGCCGGAGAGCCCACTGGTCTCGAGCCGGCCAGGGTGCGTCGGCGGGCCGTAGGGCGTCGATTCGTCCGGACAGGATGGCCGTCTGCAGCGCCAGCGTGCCGCTCACCATGGTCGGTGACTGGACTGTCCCGGCAAGAACCTGCTCCACCAGGTCATCCAGTGCCACCCAGTGGATCTCCATGTGTGCCTCCTCGTCCTCCACGACGAAGTCGGCGGGCCGAGGCGCTGGTGACAGGCACCGCGCCAGATAGATCCGGATGGACTCCTCGCAGCCGCCGGGCGTGGTGAACAGGTCCACCAGCACTCGCCAGTCCTCGGCCTGGAGCAGTGCCTCCTCAGCCAGTTCGCGCTGCGCCGCAGCCAGGTAGGACTCGCCATCGGCATCCAACAGACCCGCCGGCGGTTCCACCAGCTTCATGGCCACCGGGTGGCGGTACTGGTGCACCACCGCGATGCGGTTCTCGTCGTCGAGAGCCATCACCGCCACCGCTCCGGGGTGCGTCAGGTACTGCCGGGTGAACCGGGGCCCGCTCGGCGGGAGGATGTCGTCCTCCACGAAGGTGCACACGCGTCCGCTGCCAAGCAGCCGATGCCCGGCGATCGGCCAGAACTCGGGGCGGTCCAGCGGCATGGTCATGGTCTCTCCTGTCTGTCCCGTTCGCGGGATCCCGGCGCGGGTTCTCGTCCAGTCTCCACCAGTCTCTCGCCACGAGTGACTGCACGAGCACGGCCACGCCGCCCTCGCGCCGGGGCAACCGCCTGCCAGACTGGGGGTCATGTCGCTTCCGATCGAGCTGCCCATCGCCCCAATGCTCGCCAAGGCCGCCAGCAGCATTCCCGCCGCGGACTCCACGCCCGGCGGCTGGAGTTACGAGCCCAAGTGGGATGGCTTCCGCTGCATCGTCTGCCGCGATGGTGACCAGGTGCAGCTCCTCAGCCGGTCGAAGAAGCCGATGGACCGATACTTCCCGGAGGTGCTGGAACTGGTGCTCTCCGCGCTGCCCCAACGCTGCATCATCGACGCGGAGTTGGTCGTCCGGATTGGCGAGGAAGGCTCCCAGAAGCTGGACTGGGACGCGATCAGTGCCCGGATCCACCCGGCTGCCTCGCGCATCGAACGACTGTCCCAGGAGACCCCCGCCGAGCTGGTGTGCTTCGACCTCCTGGCCCTGGGCGACGAGGACCTCACGGCTCTCGGCTACCGGGAACGCCGGGCACGTCTGGAGCAGGTCTTCGAGGGCATCACCTCCCCCGCGATCCACCTGACCCGCGTCACCAGGAGCCAGGCACAGGCCCAGGACTGGTTCGAGCGATTTGAGGGCGCTGGTCTGGACGGCGTCGTCGCGAAGCGCAATGAGGACCCCTACGAGCAGAACAAGCGGACGATGGTCAAGATCAAGCACAAGCGCACCGCCGAGGCCGTCGTGATCGGCTACCGGGTGCACAAGTCCGGACAGGGCGTCGGCTCGCTGCTGCTCGGCATGTACGACGGGACTGAGTTGGTGCCCGTCGGCGGCATCGGCTCGTTCACCGCAGCGCGGCGCACCAGCCTGGCGGAGGAGCTCCAGCCGCTCGTCCTGCGCACGGCGGAGGGCGATGTCGCGGAGGCGAGCAAACAGCGTTCCCGATTCACCTCCGCCGCCGATGCTGCCTATGTGCCACTCAGGCCGGAGCTCGTGGTGGAGGTGGCCTTCGACCAGCTGGAGGGTCGCCGCTTCCGGCATGCCGTGACGCTGCTGCGCTGGCGGCCGGATCGCGACCCCCGGAGCTGCCTGCTGGACCAGGTGGAGCGTCCCATCGCCCACGACCTCTCGGAGGTCTTCACCAGCCCGTGACCGACTGATGCCCGTCGTCGAGACGGGCCTCAGCGCTGCCCGGCGGTCTCCAGGAGTTCCCGAGCATGTGCCCGCGAGGACTCGCTGGACCCAATGCCACCCATCATCCGGGCCAACTCCTCCAACCGGTCCTCGCCCGTGACCCGTCGCAGGTCGCTGACGGTGACCTCCCCGTTGGTGGACTTGCTGACCACCAGGTGCGCGTCGGCGAAGGCGGCCACCTGTGCCAAGTGCGTGACCACGATCACTTGGCAGTGCTTTGCCAACGCCGACAGTCGACGACCGATCTCGACGGCGACCGCCCCGCCCACGCCGGCGTCCACTTCGTCGAAGACGCACGTGTGCACACCGTGCTCCTCACCGGCATTGGCATCGGCGAGAACCACCTCAAGGGCCAGCCGAACCCTGGAGAGTTCGCCGCCGGAGGCCACCTTCCCCAGCGGTGCCGCGGCCAGGCCAGGATTGGCGGCAAAGGTCAGCTGCACGGCCTCAGCACCGTGTCTTCCCAACTCGGGCAGGGGACGCAGCTCGAAACTGAGCCGGGCATGAGGCATCGCCAGAGCCGCCAGCTCCGTCTGGACGAGGGCTGCCAATAGATCAGCGGCCTCGGCACGGGTGGCCGTGATCTGCTCTGCGCTCAGGTGCAGGGTCCGGTCCAGGTCCGCCGTCTCGGCGCGCAGTTGCTCAATCCTGTCATCGGATCCGGTGAGCTCGCCCAAGCGCTGGGCGGAGGTCTGGGACCACGCCAACACCTCGTCGATGGTGTTGCCGTACTTGCGGGTGAGAGATGCCAGAGCGGCCCGACGCTCACCGATGCTCTCGAGCCGGGCGGGATCCGCGTCCAGGTCGGCCAGGTAGCCCGCAACACTGGCCGCGACGTCATTCACCACGAAGCCCACTTCACGCAGCTGCTGGGCCACCTCGGCCGCCGCCGGGTCCAGCCCCTCCGCCTGTTCCATGGCCTTGCGGGCCTCTCCGAACAGGCCGACCACGCCCGGGCTGTCGTCGAAGCCGTCCACCGATCCGCTCAGGGCTTCCGAGGCCTGCTGTGCCAGGCGTTGCAGGTCATCCATGGCCTGCAGGCGGGTCATTTCCGCGGTGAGTGCCTCCTCCTCCCCCGTCTGGGGGTCCACTGCGGCGATCTCGGCGAGGCCGAAACGCAACAGGTCCTGTTCCCGAGCTCGTTCCTGGGCGCGAGTGACAAGCTCGTCCAACTCGTCGAGGAGCCGGGCACGCCGGTCGAAGGCATCCCGGTGGGCCTCGAGGCGCGCGGCATGATCGGGTCCACAGAAGCGGTCGAGCACCTCACGCTGTCGCTCGGGGATGCCCAGACGCACCTGCTCGGACTGTCCGTGGATGGTCGCCAACTCACTGGCTATTTCCGAAAGTCCACTCACGGATGACTGGGCACCACCGACGAAGGCCCTGGACCGACCTGATCCATTGACCTGGCGCGCCAGCAGGAGTTCGCCGTCCTCGACGACCCCGCCCAGCTCGTCGACCCGCCCCACGACGTGCTCGACGCTCGAGAAGCGCCCCTCCACCAGAGCTCGCTGGGATCCATGACGCACCACTCCCGCATCGGCGCGAGTCCCCATCAACAGGCCAAGACTGCTCACCACCATGGTCTTGCCCGCGCCGGTCTCGCCGGTGACGGCGGTCATCCCGGGATGGAACTCGATGGCGCTCTGCTCGATCACTCCCAGGCCCTGGATCCTCAGCTCGGTCAGCATCAGCGACGCCCCCGGAATCCTTGCACCGGCAACTCGAACTTCTTGACCAGTCTCGTGGTGAAGGGCTGTGGGCTGAGCCGTGCAATCAGCAGGTCGTGCTCTCCTCGGCACAAGCTGATGCGGCTACCGGCTGCGGCGTCGACACTGCGCGCGCCATCAGCCCAGACGACCGCCGGCATGCCGCGTTCTGCGAGCACGATCAGGTCCACCGTGGACTTGGGACTCAGCACAACGGGGCGGGCGAACAGGGCGTGTGCTGACAGCGGGACCAGTTCGATGGCCTCGACGTCGGGCCACATCACAGGTCCACCTGCGGAGAAGGCGTAGGCCGTGGAGCCGGTGGGGGTACTCACCAGCACGCCGTCACAGCCCCAGCGGGAAAGGGGCCGCTCGTCCACCAGGGCGAAGACCTCCAGCATGCGTTCCCTGGCGATCTTCTCCACGGACACCTCATTGACCGCAAAGGACCACCACTGGAGTTTGCCCTCGGGGTCGTAGACCTCGACGGACAGCGTGAGTCGACGCTCGACGGTGTAACTGCGCTCGGTGACCTGGTCCACAAGTGTCCCGATCTCGGAGGCCTCCAGCTCTGCGAGGAAGCCCACATGGCCCAGATTCACCCCGAGCAGCGGCACGCACCACGGCAGTGCCGTCTCGGCCCCACGGAGGATGGAACCGTCCCCACCGAAGACCACGACAAGTTCGACCTCTGGGTCGCACCCGTCCAGTCGCCCGATCTCCACCTCGGACTTCACGCTGGCACGCACGACGTCGTACGACTCCGGCAGCACCTCGGTGCGGATACCCCGCTCCGCGATCTGCTCGATGAAGTCCGTCGCGGCCACCAGGGCCTCGGGCCGGGTGGGGTGCAGCATGACCGCGACGCTGCGCTGTGTGGGATCCGTGCTCATCTCAACACTCACGCAGACACCCTAGCCGCGCATGACGACAATCCCGCCGGGTGTGGTTGCCACACAGCACGCGAGGCACAGCTCACGCGCGTTCGAAGAGCACGAAGTACTCGATGTTCCCGGCCGGCCCCGGCAACTGGCTCGGCTCGCGCCAGACGTCCCGCCAGCCGAGCTCCCGGGCCTGCTGACAGACTGCCTCGACGGCGGCCAGCCGGGTCGCCTCATCGCGCACGACCCCTGTGGAGGTGAGGTTGCGGCGGCCCACCTCGAACTGTGGCTTCACCATCAGCAGAGCTCGCCCCTCGGGTGACAGGACGGAGAAGAGCCGCTCCAGGATCAGGCCGAGACTGATGAAACTCACGTCGCAGACCACCAGGTCAACTGGGCGACCCCCGACGTCGGCGATGGCGAGATCACGCAGGTTGAGCCCCTCACGGACCACCACGCGCGGATCCTCCCGCAGGTGCTGGACGAGTTGTCCGTGCCCGACGTCCACCGCATGGACTTGCAGCGCTCCGCGGCTCAGCAGCACCTCGGTGAATCCCCCTGTGGAGGCGCCGGCATCCAGCACTCGCTGGGGGACGCGATCCCATCCGAGCGAATCCAATGCACCGAGCAGTTTGATTGCCGCACGCGAGGCCCACTGCACGTGTTCCCTCAGGGTGATCGCTGCATCTGGCGCCACGCTGAGAGAGGCCTTCGACGCGAGCTTCCCGTCCACCTCCACCAGACCGTCCTCCACCAGCTTTCGGGCGAGACTTCGGCTGCGCGCAAGGCCCCGCTGCGTCAGGAGCACATCAAGCCGAAGGCCGTCAGCCATGGCGCGGCTCCGCGGGGTCGGGGGCGCCCTCGGCCCGGCGCGGCCGCAGCCCTTCGGGAATCGAGGCGACGGGCGGACGTCGACTCTCCTCGAGAACCGCAGCGAGCTGGTCCTGGACTCCCGAGAGCAGGTCATGGTGCTCCCGCAGGTCCTTCCCGCCGAGATCCTCAACGCTGCGCAGCGCTTCGTCGACGTCGGGATGCCCGGTCCGGGGACGCGGCCTCACCTCACCGTCAGCGGTCTCGCTCACGGGAGCAGATCCAGCTGGTTGACCACGTCCGCATCCAACGTGGTGTCGCGCCAGACCAGTTGGAGTACCGCCCACAGGGCGTCCAGCTGGCCCTCCCGCTCGGAGGGAATGTCGTCCAGCCGGACGCGGCCGTTCTCGACTCGGGCTCGCACGCCGTTGCACCGTGCCTCCGACTCCCCCAGCTCCGCAATCCGCGCCGGGGCAAGCAGGGCCCTCAGGTCATGTCCGATCGCGGTGGGTCGGCAGGACTCGTCGGCAGCAAGCAGGTCCGCCTTGCCGTGTGCCCCGGTGAAGACGAACAGGGAATCCATGCCGACGGCCACGGCTCCCATCACGTCCGTGTCCAGCCGATCCCCGACGAAGATCGCCTCGCTCGTACCCAACCGTCGCATCGTCTCCTCCAACAGCGGGGTGCACGGCTTCCCCGCCACCAGGGGCTGCGTCGTGACAGCCACCTGAACCGCCGCGATCTGGGCCCCCGCCCCGGGAACCAGTCCGGTGTCAGTGGGACGAGTGGAGTCGGTGTTGGTGGCAAACCACGCCGCCCCACCCTGGATGGCTCGGCACGCGTCATCCAGACGGGGCCAGGTCATCTGCGGGTCATAGCCCTGGATCACGGCTACTGGCTCATCCTGGAGCGTCCACACCGGAGCCATGCCGACCGCGGCGACCTCATCCGCCAGGGCTTGCGTTCCCACCACCAGAATCCGACTGCCCGCGGGGAGCTGCTCGGTCAGCATCCGAGCGCCCGCCTGGGCGCTGGTCACCACGTCGGCGAGTTCTGCCGGCACCCCTAGCTCGGTGAGGTGCTCGACAACCGTTGCCGGGCGGCGTGCAGCATTGTTCGTGACATACCCAATCTGGGTGCCCCGATGCCTGAGTTCCTGAATGCCCTCTGCAGCTCCCGGGACGGCGCTCGGGCCAAGGTAGACAACTCCATCCAGGTCGAACAGTGCAGCTCGGTAGGTTTCGACCAAGGCCTCGGACTCGTCACTCATCGTCTCGCTCCTCAACCGGCTCAAGGTCCTCGTCCTTGTCGGTGCGTCCGACTGGCGATTCCTCGTCACCGGGCTCTTCGACACTGGGCTCCTCGACACTGGGCTCCTCGACACTGGGCTCCCCCTCACCGAGCTCCTCATCCGCATCGTCCTCGCCAATCTCGAGCACGAAACCGTCCAGTGCGTTGATCCGGTCCTGGGCATCGAGCGCCTGTTCGGTGTCAAGGTGCTCGACTGTGACGAACCACTGCCGCGCAGCGACCTGCTCGCCACTGCGCTCCAGCATGTCCGCATAGGCATAGCGCAGACGGGCCTGAGACTCCTTGGGCAACCGCTTTTCCGCGATGGCATTCTTCAGCAGGCGCAGGGCCTCTGCCCGCTGGCCCAGGTCATCCCGGGCGCCTGCCTCCACCAGCAGCATTTCCACCTGCTGCTCACCAGCCAGCCGTTCCTGCGCAGCCTCCTTGGCAAGTTTCAGCGCGTTGGCCGGCCGTCCAAGAGCTCGCTCACAGTCGGCCATGACAGGCAGGTACTCCGGATTTCCGGTCATGCGACGCAATGCCCGGTACTCGTTGAGTGCCGCCGCGAACTCCCCTGCCGCATAGGCGGTCTCGGCCGTTGCCTCGCGCACGACCGGCAGACGCGCCGCCCGCCGTCTGGCTGCTTCGGCGTGACGGTAGGCCAGGGCCGGGTCCTCGTCGATCAGTTCACCGGCGGCCATGATGTGTGCAGCCACGATGGCCGCGAGTTCCTTCGGCAGGCCCTTGAGCTCGGCTCGCAGCGGACCGGGAAGCGTGCGCTCATCAACCTCTGGTGGCGTTTCCGGTTCGTCGTCACGAGCGGCCAGCCCCGGACGGATGAAGTGCTCCTCCTCACGGCGACCTTCGTGCCGATCCTCGCGGAAGGGTCCCCGGTTTCCACGGTCCTCAAAGCGGTCGGATCGACGATCACGTCCAGCATCCCGCCGCTCACCACGCGAGCGATCGTGGGAGCGACGGTCGTCATTGCGGCCAGCCGATCCGCCGCGATCGGCACCCTGACCGTAACCACGCCGGTCTCCCGAACCCTGACGATCGCCCCAGGAGTCACCGGCTGAGTAACCGGCACGATCTTCATCCCGGTTCAGGCCCCGTCCCCCTGGACGGGAATCATCCCGGCGATAGCCGCGGCTCCCTGATCCCTGTCCGTCGCCGCGACCGTAGCCCCGGTCACGAGAATCGAGGCGATCATCACCACGTCCATATCCGCCTCCACGGGGCGACGAGCGGTCATCCCGGCGTCCATACCCGCGTTCTCGAGACTCGAAGCGATCATCCCGACGCGAGTATCCACCCTCTCGGCGATCGAAGGCACCCTCGCGTCCTTGCTCGCCGGCACCGCGTCGAGAGCCCCGCCCCTCCTGGCTGCCGAAAGCTCCACGACGATCGTCTCGATCGCTGCGCCGGTCCTGGCCCGCGTATCCGCGTTCGCGATCCTCACGTCCCCGACCATCGTTGGAGGGTCCACGTCGCTCCGGGCGATCTCCTCCGCGCCCGCGATCATCTCGGGAACCGTAGCCACGGCCACCCTGACGATCGTCCCGGCCGTAGAACTCGCGCGAGCCAGACTCGCCGCGAGCATCACGACGCAAGCCTCCACCTCGTCCTTGGCCAGAGCGCGCGTCGCGCTGGTGGGCACGCTCGTTGTCCGACGAGTTGTCCGACGAGTTGTTGCTTGGGTAGTCAGCCATGGGTCCATCCTGCCGCACGCCAGTGGCGCAGCGATACTTTGATCGTTCTTGAACATGAAAACACCCCTTTGGGTGTGTCACCGTGGTGACAACCCAAAGGGGTGTTTGTGTAAGTCCGGCGGCGTCCTAGTCTCCCACAGGATCCCTCCTGCAGTACCATCGGCTCTAAAAGGCTTAACTTCCGGGTTCGGAATGGGACCGGGTGTTTCCCTTTTGACATGGCCACCGAAACACTATGGAGATATCTATCGTGTTCTACCCCCGTGTGTGCAGCCCTCTTTGTGGGGGGTGCTTTGTGGGGGTGTTCCCGACCGTACCTCGGGAACCACACAGTGGACGCGTAACATCTTTGTAGGATACAAGCCCTCGGCCTATTAGTATCGGTCAGCTCCACACATTGCTGTGCTT
>NZ_JBQKKT010000026.1:0-33879 GCF_052116585.1 Luteococcus sp. Sow4_B9
CGTCCTGTTCGCCATGCTCAAGAACCGGGAGCCCTACCGAGCACCCGCCCCGACGCCAGAACCCTCACCCATACCCCTCGCCGCTTGACGAGCAACATAGGGACACCCCCCAACCGGGTACCGCCCGGAATTTCTCCGAGGTGCTCGCACAATCCCTACGCCACAGCGGCCTGACACTCGACGAGGTGCAGCAGAAACTCAGGGCCGCCGGAACCCCGGTGGCCGCCGCAAGCTTGAGCTACTGGCAGACCGGACGCAGCCTTCCCCGGCGAGCCAGCTCACTGCGCGCCGTGGACGAATTGGAGCGGCTGCTCAACCTGCCCGCCGGCCACCTCTCACAACTCCTGCCCCAACGCGCCGAGGACAACAAGCGCCCCTGGGACGTGATTTCCAAGCGCGATCTCCTCCACGACTGTCTGGAGCGGCTGGACCTCTCGGTGGCGCGCTGGCGAGGCGTGGTGAACCACGACCACGTCATCATCGGCCCGCAGCGCAATGAGGTCTCCATCACGTCTACGCAGCTGGTGCACAGCAAGATCGACGGCATGCGTGCCTTCCCCGCCATCTACTTCCAGGACAGCCTGGATCCCGTCTCCCCCAGCATCGTCGCGGTCACCAATTGCGTCGTGGTGGAGCAGATCCAGGTACCGGAGGAGCACCTGGTGGTCGCGCGGTTGGAACTGCCCCGAGCTCTGGAGCGCGGCGAACCGTCGCTGCACGCATACCGGATCGAGTGCGCGCCCAGCACCGTTCCGAGCCACCGGTGGGAGCGCTCGCTGGCCGCCAAGCACGACCATCTGGTCAACACCGTCGAATTCCTCGGCGATCCCCCGACGCAGGCGACGGGCTACTACAAGGGCAAGGCGGAGATCGCGGGTCTGCCCAATCCCGAAGACCACCGCAATCTGGAGAGTGAGCCACTCAAGGTCAGCGGAGGCATCATCCAGCAGATTGCCCCGCAGGCCCTGAGCGGGGTGCACGGGGTCAGCTGGCAGTGGTGATGGGCCGCCTCAACAGCTGGCAGTGGTGATGGGCCGCCTCAACAGCTGGCAGTGGTGATGGGCCGCCTCAACAGCTGGCAGGGCTGCCGGTGTTCGATCAGCGAACGGTGACGTGCACGTGGTCGTAGTGGTTGGCCGTCGCCGAGCCACGGTCACTCATCGGACGCCAGCCCTCCCCTGCACGCTGGGTGGTCCAGATCTGCTGCGAGTAGATCACCTCGGTGACTCCCAGACTGGACGCATTGGCACGAGCCCAGCGGGCCACCTGCCAACCCAGGTCCCCGGAGACCATCACGTCGAGCGCGCGGCCGCTGCCATGGGCATCGGCCGTTCCGCGGACTCCGCCGAAACTGGTGATGGACGGGAAGTTCGCGCACACGCCCCGATGGACGGCGATCGCATTGCTGGTCAGGCCGGCCTCGACGGCCGTCGACTTGCAGGCGGCGCCGCTCGTGCTGCGCTTCGGGGTGGAGCCCGACGCGCTGTCGCCGGAGCCGCCGGACCTGGCGCCGTCGGTACTTGCCGCGACGGGCGCCTTGGAGGTCAGGTAGTCGGAACGCACCCAGCCAGCGTCACCGTCGTACTTGACCTGGCGCCACCCATCCTGACGGACACTCGTGACGCTGATCTTCTGCCCGTCGCGCAGCGTGCCCAGCTTGCGGGAATCGGCATCGGGCAGGGCGCGCACATTGACGACGGTGGTGGCATAGCGCGAACCGGTGACCTCCCCGAGCGGCGCAGCCTTGGACTTCGGTCGTTCGGAACGGGTCGCCACGGCCGCCTTGGCGGTTGGCCTGATGCTGCGGGTGACCTTGACGGCCTTCGGAGTCGGCTTCGACGACGGGGTGCTGGTCCGGCTCGCGCGCGGCGTCGCACTCGCCGAACGGCTGGCACTGACCGAGGGGGTGGCCGGCGCGGTCACGGTGATCGAGGCCGTCGGCGTCGGGGAGGCGGACAGGACAGGTCGGGCACTGGAGCGGCTGATGGGCTGCTCGCGATGCCCGGAGATCGCAGGTGTCGTCGCCTCGGCCACATCCTGGCTCTTCGCCGAGGGGATGAGGAAGGCCCCACCCACCGCGACGGCCAGCCCCGCCACCAGCGCCAGGGGTGCAAGGTAGCGCTTGGCGCTGCGCGGTTCCGTCTCGAACCCGGCGCCGTCGCCGGACAGCTCCGCCACGGTGTCGTCGACAACATCCGAGCCATCAAGACCCAAGCCTTCAAAACCGAAGGGCCCGTCGCCGGGAACGCTGGCCCGTGGCGTCCCGACCGAGCCCTGTGCCATCTCGGCATCCACGTACGTCGAGTCGTCGGCGGCGCGTTGGGGCGCGAAGTCCCGGATGGGGCGGTCAGGAGTCACGGCGGGCTTCCTCACAAGTGGGCTGAAGGATTGCTCCAGCCTAGGCCAAAATCTGAGAAAAACTCAAAACCATCTCAGGAAGCTGTGTGGATCGACTCCCAGGCGTCGATCACGGACTCGGCAACCGCCCGGTCTCGCGTGGCCAGGTAGGCGTCACGCACACCATCCGCCTGGACCAGCATCACTGCCGCCAAGGCCGTCGGATCGACCCCCTTGAGGGCTCCGGTCTGCTGCTGATGAGCCGTCACCTTGGCAGCCAGCACCTCCAGTCGCTCCTGGCGCCAGCGGGCCGGCACGTTCTCCTGCCCCTGGGTACGCAGGGCGTAGTCAGCGAGCTCAACGCGACTCAGGTGCGCCTGGGGGCGGGAGATGAGGTCCTCCAGGCAGCAGGTCAGGCCATTACGCACGACCTCCTGCACGGTCATGCCCTCCAGGGTGACCTGCTCGCAGTAGTCCAGCTCTGCCTCGCCCAGACGGCCCATGGCCTCGACCATGAGCGCCTGATGGGACTCGAAGGCGTAGTGGAAGCTGGCCAGCGGCATCCCCGCCTCGGCCGCAATGGCACGCGTGGTTGCCGCCGCAACCCCAGCCCTGCCAATCACGGCCAGCGCCGCCTCGAGCAGCTTCTGGCGCCGATCCGCCAGACTCATCCTCGTCATTCCCCCGAAACCTCCAGTTGTCCCCACCAACCCGACGATCTTCCCGGACATCACCCGTGGTCCTCCACGGCCATCCGTCCAGTTTTTCGATCCGCCCAAGTGTTGCACCACGGCGCGTACTGCACCGCCACCCCCGGGGCGATATCTAGGGTGAATACCAACATGACCGAAGGACCACCCGAGACATACCCTGCCACCTTTCTCGATTCCAAGCACCATTGGATTTCCTGCTGTCCACAGGGCGGGCGACGATGGGTCGCGGCGATTCTTCTGGCAGTCACGCTCCCGGTCACCCCGGCGGCCCACGCCAGCGACCCCACACCCGCTCCACACACCGGGGTGACGCCCTCCGGGCCGGGCGCCGACGCCAAGATGCGCAACCAGGAGCCGCTGCCCCGCAACCTCCGGTACGCCATGGCCGCTCTGGCCGGCCTCGGGGTGATGGCCTCCTTCGGCGCCGCGAGCGTCAGCCTGCGCCCCCGGGAGGAGACACATGACCGCTTCATCGAATGAAAGGCCGCTTCCCGGCTTTCCTCGAGCCCGCTTGTAGGGTTGGCGGCATGGCCAGTTCGTCCAGGAAGAGCTCCCCCTCCCCCAACGCCAAGCCCAAGGGCGGCGGCGCGGATCCGCTGGCCCCCGGCAAGGGATGGAAGCAGGGCGGAGGCGACGAGGGGAAGCCCAGCTCCGCCACCCGACTCCCCTGGGTGCTCGTGGCCATGCTCACGGCGCTCAGCATCGCGCTTGGCGCCCTCCTGATGGCCCAGAAGTCCGAGCTCGACCGGCTCCGCAGCACTGCGACCGCGGCGACGCCGGCCGCTCCGACGGCGCCCGCTGCCACTCCGCAGACCCAGCCATCACAGAATCCGGCCGCCATCGCCGCCATGAAGAAACTGCCCCGGCGTGACCCGAAGGACATCACGGCACAGGGGTCCGTGGATGCCCCGGTCGTGATGATCGAGTGGTCCGACTATCGCTGCCCCTTCTGCTCGGTGTGGAGCCGACAGACACTGCCCCAGCTGCAGCCCTACATCGACTCCGGCAGCCTGCGCATCGAACACCGCGATCTGGTGCTCTTCGGCGAGGAGTCCATGAATGCCGCCCTGGCCGGGCGTGCCGCTGGCGAACAGGGCAAGTTCTGGGAGTTCTCCAAGGCCCTGCACGCCGTGGCCCCGACCAGTGGTCATCCCACCATCAAGGAGGCCGACCTGCAGCGCTTCGCGCAGCAGGCTGGCGTCAAGGACATGGCGAAGTTCGCCAAGGACAGCGCCAGTCCTGCCACTCGTGCGGCCGTGGAGAAGGACATCCAGGAGGCGCGCAGCCTGGGCCTGAGCGGCACGCCCTTCTTCGTGATCAACACCACGCCACTGTCTGGTGCGCAGCCAGTGGAGGTCTTCACCCAGGTGATCGAACAGAACGGCGGCAAGAAGTAGGCCGTCACCCCACCACCGCCACGAGGGTCACTCGTCGACGGCGGACCGGAAGGTCTGGCAGCGTTCGCGCAGGCTGGACAGCGACCCGCCGCTGAAGGCGTCACCCACCAGGGCCTCGTCGAGCCAGACGGCCGTCGCACCGGCCTCTGCCCACCGACGCGCCGAGTAGGCCCCCAGCCCGCCTCGGGCATTGAGCGTCACGCCGGGGGCCAGCTGCACGAGTGCCTCTGGGTAGCCGGAACCCATCACCTCGGCGGGAACCACCAGGACCGCGGAGACGCCCAGGGTCCACGCCACCCGAACCTCCGTCGGGGTGAGGGCAGCAGCCAGCACGGCGACGCCCAGCTCCCGCGCCCGCGTCACCAGCGCAGCGTCGGGACCGCACAGGGCGACGAACTGCGCGCCAGCCCCGGCAGCCGCCTCCAACTGTTCCACCGAGTCCACGTCGTGCACACCGAGCACGGCGCGCGGGCCGAAGATCCCGGTCAGCTTGGAGACCTGCTCCACCTGGGCGGCCGGAAGGCTCACCGCGGGCAGGCCCTCCTGCACCATCACCTCGACCGCCGCCACCAGGGAGGGCATGGCACGGTCTGGCAGGGTCGCCACCAGCCGCGCGTCGAGCAGGGCCTGGGGCAGCGCAAGCGCATCACTCGTCATGGCTGCCATCTTGCCGCACGCCCTGCCTGTCCCGCTCCGCGAGCCACAGCCAGGCGAGCAGGCCGGACAGCGCCACCAGCAGGAGCACGATGGGCAGGTCTCCCATCGAACGTCCCCAGCGCGACAGGGTGTTCTCCAGGTTGTACTGCTGGGTGGCGTCCAGCAGGCCACCCGCCTGACCCCCCGTGACCAGCAGGAAGAGCCCGAGCGCGACGAAGATGAGCCCGCTGAGGAGTTGGCTGAGCGTGGTGTTCACCGGGCCCAGTCGCACGGGCCGGGGCTTCAGCCACTGCTTCTCTCCCAGCCGGAATCGTTCCCAGAGCAGACTGATCACCATCAGGGGCAGCGCCATGCCCAGCGCGTAGACGGACATCAGCATGGCCGCGAGCACGGGGCTTCCTCCCATGGCCGCCAAGGTCAGGACCGAGCCCAGGATCGGCCCGGTGCAACCGCTGGCCAGGCCGTAGCTGGCCCCCAGCGCGACGATGGCCAGCGGGGCCGCCGGATTGGCACGGGCTCGGGAGGGCAGCCCGGGCACCGGCAGACTCCATCCGCTGGCGGTCACGAGCCCCAGCACCACCAGCAGGACGGCGCCCCAGCGCAGCATCGTCGCGGTGTCACTGATCAGCGCCTGTCCCAACGAGCCGGCCGCCAGCCCCAGGGGCACCATCGTGAGCAGCAACCCGATCAGGAAGAGCACCAGACGACCCACCATGGTTCCGGTGCGGCTGAAGGCGAAGGCGAAGAAGCTGGGCAGCAGCATGGCCGCGCAGGGACTGAAGAGTGCTGCCACCCCTCCCAGGAAGGCTACGGCGAAGCTGGTCTGGCCCATGTCCCCGAGGCTATCCGCCCACCGACATGACACGATGGGACCAACATGCGCCTCATCGACCAACTCCCCGCCCTGGGGGCCAATCCGGGCCCCGACGCCATCCACGCCGCCTTCATCGAATGGGCCTCGAGCAATGGCATCACGCTGTACCCGCACCAGGAGGAGGCGATCCTGGAGATCCTGAGCGGGAACAACGCGATCGTGATGACCCCCACCGGGTCGGGCAAGAGCCTGATCGCCATCGCCGCCCACTTCGCGGCACTGGCCACCCATGGCGTCAGCTTCTACACGGCGCCGATCAAGGCGCTGGTCAGCGAGAAGTTCTTCGCCCTGTGTGATGTCTTCGGCGCCACCAATGTGGGCATGGTGACCGGAGACGCCTCGGTCAACGCCGATGCGCCGATCATCTGCTGCACCGCGGAGATCCTGGCCAACATCGCCCTGCGCGAGGGCCGTACCGCCGACGTCTCCCAGGTGGTGATGGACGAGTACCACTTCGTCGCCGATCCGGACCGTGGCTGGGCCTGGCAGGTGGGCGTGACCGAGCTGCCGCAGGCGCAGCAGATCCTGATGAGCGCAACGCTCGGCGACGTCAGCCAGCTGCGCCAGGACCTCACCCGCCGCTCGGGCCGCGAGACCGCCGTGATCGCCGACGCCCAGCGCCCCGTTCCGTTGGTCTACCGGTGGGCCCTCACCTCCGTCCACGAGACCGTCGAGGAGATCGTCAGCACCGGCCAGGCGCCCGTCTACATCGTCCACTCGACCCAGGCCGCCGCCCTGGAGCGGGCCCAGGCGTTGCTCAGCGCGAAGCTGGTCAGCACCGAGGAGAGGCACCAGATCGTCGAGGCGATCGGACACTTCCACTTTGCCGGCGGCTTCGGCAAGACCCTGGCCAAGCTGGTGAAGTCCGGCATCGGCGTGCACCACGCCGGCATGCTGCCCCGTTACCGCCGCCTGGTGGAGACCTTGGCGCAGCAAGGACTTCTCAAGGTGATCTGCGGGACCGACACCTTGGGCGTCGGCATCAACGTGCCGATCCGCACCGTGCTGTTCACCGCCCTGAGCAAGTTCGACGGGCGACGGATGCGCATCCTGCGCTCCCGGGAATTCCACCAGATCGCGGGCCGGGCCGGCCGGGCGGGTTTCGACACCATCGGCTACGTGGTGGCCCAGGCCCCCGAGCACGTCATCGAAAACGAGAAGGCCCTTGCGAAGGCCGGTGACGACCCGAAGAAGCGTCGCAAGGTGCAGCGCAAGAAGGCCCCCGAGGGCTTCGTGAACTACACCGAGGAGAGCTTCCAGAAGCTGATCGACTCCGTTCCGGAGACCCTGCACGCCCGCATGAAGATCACCAATGCGATGCTGCTCAACCTGCTGGAACGCGATGAGGACACCGCGCAGGCCGTGGTGCACCTGATCGACGAGTCGGTGCCGGACGAGGCCACGCGTCGTCGCCTCAAGCGGCGAGCCGTGGCGCTGGCCCGCTCACTACTGCAGGCGGGCGTCGTCACCCGGCTCGACCCACCCGACCCGTCGGGACGCCGCTATGAGCTCGCCGTGGACCTGCAGGACAACTTCGCCCTCAACCAGCCGCTGAGCGCCTTCGCCATGGCGGCCTTCGAACTGCTCGACGCCGAGGACCCTGACTATGCGCTCGATCTGGTGAGCATCATCGAGGCCACCCTTGAGGACCCGATGTTCATCCTCATCCAGCAGCAGTACAGGGCCCGGGGCGAGGCCGTCGCGGAGATGAAGGCCGACGGCTACGACTACGAGGAGCGAATGGAGGCGCTGGAGGACGTCGAGTGGCCCAAACCGCTGGCCGAACTCCTGGACCACGCCTACGAGACCTACCGCCCCAGTCACCCGTGGATCGCGGAGAATGCGCTCAGCCCCAAGAGCATCGTGCGCGACATGTTCGAGCGCGCCATGACCTTTGGCGAATATGTGGCCTACTACAAGGTGGAACGCAGCGAGGGACTGCTGCTTCGCTATCTCTCCGATGCCTACCGGGCCCTGCGCCAGAGCGTGCCGGAGCGCTTCGTCACGGAGGAGCTGACCGACCTGGTGGAGTGGTTGGGCGAGGTCATCCGCCTCACCGACTCCTCGCTGCTCGACGAGTGGGAGGCGCTCACCGATCCCGACGCCGATCCGGAGGACCGCCTCAAGGCCCTCACCCACCCGGCGGAGAAGCGCCACCCGGTCACGGGCAACCAGCGCGCCTTCACCGTCCTGGTGCGCAATGCCCTGTGGCGTCACGTGGAGCTGATGGCCGACGACAAGGTGGACGAGCTGGCGGAGCTGGACGCCCGAGACCCGGATGTCGTGATGGACGCCGACGCCTGGGATGAGGCTCTGGGCGCCTACTGGGACGAGCACGACGACATGGGGATCGACGCGGACGCCCGCGGCCCCAAGATGCTGCGGATCGAGAAGTTCGGCGGCAAGGGCGACGAGCCACGCACCTGGCGAGTGGCGCAGATCATCGATGACCCGGACCGCAACCATGACTGGCAGCTGCAGGCCTCCATCAACCTGGACGCGTGTGACGAGGCGGGCGAACTGGTGCTGCACGTACTCGGTTTCAGCCGGGTGGACTGATCTGGCCCGATTCGACGTCCGCGTGGCGAATTGCCACTGGTCATGGGGAGCGCCAGTGCTACGGTTGCCCTCACTGGTCGGATGCCTGCAGCGCTGCGTCTTCTGGCTGGTCTCCTGTCAGCGCCCTCACCCTTGCCCGCCAGCACCAGCCATCGACGACTGAGGCAGCCCTGGGCATCCACCCTCACGGAGCACTCATGATCGACGGATGGACACAGACGATGGGAGCATTGCCCTTGTTGGGCATCGCTGCCGCCGCGATTGCACTGATTCTGGTGCTGGTGATCGTCTTCAAGCTGCATGCCTTCCTCACCCTCATCCTGGTGAGCCTCGTCACCGCGTTCGCGACGGGCATCCCGGCCGCAGAGATCGTTCCCACGCTGACCAGCAGCTTCGGTGGCACGCTCGGGTCGGTGGCTCTGTTGGTGGGCCTTGGCGCGATGCTCGGGAAACTCGTCGAGCACTCCGGCGGAGCCCAGGCATTGGCCGACAGGCTGATTGCCCTGTTCGGGGAGTCACGCGCTCCCCTGGCTCTGGGCGTCGCCTCCTTGCTGATGGGCTTCCCGATGTTCTTCGACGCTGGCCTGGTCGTCATGCTACCGGTGATCTTCGCTGTCGCCGCCCGACTGGGTGGCCCCGTGTTGCGCTACGCCATCCCTTCGGCGGTCGCCTTCTCTGTGATGCACGTCTTCGTCCCGCCGCACCCTGGCCCCGTCACCGCCACCGAGCTCTACGGCGCCAACCTCGGGCTCGTGCTGGCTCTGGGCCTGGTGGTGGCGATTCCCACCTGGTACGTCTCCGGCTACTTGTGGGGCAAGGTCTGTGCCCGGCAATTCCCCTTCACCGACGCTGATGGGCTCTTCGGCTCCATCGACGACGACGACGTGAAGAACCCACCCAAGGTCTCCACCGTACTTCTCGTGCTCCTGCTGCCGATGTTGCTCATCTTCATGAACACAGGGCTGGACTTCCTTCGGGCCGCTGGCAAGGTCTCCAAGGACGCCACCTGGTTCCACGTCGCCCGGGCCCTTGGTTCCTCACCGGTGGCGCTGCTCATCTCGGTGCTGGTGGCTCTGGCAGCACTGGGTTTCGCGCGCGGCGAGAAGGGCACGGCCTTGGAGAAGATCGTCGACTCGTCCCTCGGCCCGATCTGCTCCGTGGTGCTGATCACCGGCGCCGGCGGCATGTTCGGCGGTGTGCTGCGCACCTCCGGCATCGGTCAGGCGCTCAGTGACTCGATGGAAGACATTGGTCTGCCCGTGATCGTCGCGGCCTGGCTGATCGCGGTCGTGCTGCGTCTGGCCCAGGGCTCGGCCACCGTCGCCCTGGTGACCGCTGCAGGTCTCATGGCCCCGGCCGTCGCCGCGGGCAGCTTCTCCAGCGGCCAAGTTGTGGCAATCACACTCGCCACCGCCGCTGGATCGGTCTTCGGAAGCCACGTCAACGACTCCGGTTTCTGGCTGGTGGGCCGTCTGTTGGGAATGGATGTCTCCACCACGCTGCGCACTTGGACGGTGCAGCAGACCATCGAGTCGGTGATGGGCTTCCTGGCCTCAGTGGCGCTCTTCGCCCTCCTTTGATGCGGGCGGACGATGCACCCGATTGCCAGATGACCAGAACCAGTTCCAGATTAAGTGGAGAGGGGAATGACGATGAAGGCAGTTGTGGTTCACGCGGCCAATGACCTTCGCGTCGATGAGGTCCCCCGCCCTCAGTGCCGCCCGGGGCATGTCCTGGTCGCCATGGAATGGGGCGGGATCTGTGGATCGGACGTCGCCTACGTCAGAACGGGCACCAGCGGAACCGCGGTGCTGAAGGATCCGCTCATCCTGGGCCACGAGGTATCGGGACGGGTGACAGAGGTCGGGGATGACGTCGTCGACATCAGGATCGGGCAGGCCGTCACCGTACATCCCGCCACACTCGTGGGGCAGCACCAACTACACAATGGACTTGCCGGTCGCACGAACCTGTGGCCGCAGGTGCGGTATTTCGGATCGGCCGCCTTCGACCCTCATGAGCAGGGCGGATTCAGCGAGTTCCGTGCGGTGCGAGCGGATCAGGTCCGCGCGCTGCCCGAGGGCGTTACGACCAGGCAAGGTGCTTTGGCCGAGCCCTTCGGGGTGGCGCTCCACGCCGTTGCGCGCGCAGGTGACCTGGCGGGCGCGACGGTCCTGGTCAATGGTGCTGGGCCGATCGGCGCCTTGGCCGTGGCCGCGGCTCGGGCTCGGGGCGCCCGCACCGTCTACGCCACCGATCTGGTTGATGCACCCCTGCGGATCGCCCGTCAGCTCGGGGCAGACGCGACGTTCAACATCGCTGCGAGCGCCACGCTCCCCGACGATGTCGACATCGTGATCGAGGCCTCCGGCAGCCCGCGGGCGATCGGATCCGTGTTCCAGACCGTCCGTCGTGGCGGCACCGTGGTGCAGGTGGGTAACCTCCCAGCCGGGGAGATCAGCGCGGCTCTGGGGCAGCTCGTGACTCGAGAGATCACATACACCGGCTCGTACCGCTTCGTCGATGAGATCTCTGATGCCCTCCGGCTGATGGCTGAGGGTTTGGACGTGTCCGCCGCGATCACCCACGAGTTCCCCCTCGAAGAGGCCTCGGAGGCATTTGCAGTTGCCGCTGACCGTTCCACGGGATCATCCAAGGTCTTGCTCAAGCTGTCGTGAGCTTTCGCAGCCGCTGTCGCTGCACTCTGCGAGTTAGGGTTGGGATGTATGAGCATCGCCGCTCGGCGGTGCCACCATGACGGAACACCCCCAAGGAGTGCAGCATGGAACTCACCAGCAAGTCCTACGCCGACGGCGAGACGATCCCCCTGAAGTACGCCGAGCAGGGAGCCGGCGGCGAGAACGTCAAGCCGCAGCTCAGCTGGAGCGGAGCCCCGGAGGGCACGGAGAGCTTCGCGATCACCATCTTCGATCCGGATGCCCCCACCGGTTCCGGCTGGTGGCACTGGGTTCTGGTGGACCTGCCGGCCGACGTCACGGAGCTCGACGAGGACGCTGACCTGCCCGCAGGTGTCCGCGAATGGGTCACCGACTACGGCTATGAGGGCTACGGAGGCCCGTGCCCGCCGCCCGGAGCGGCCCACCGCTACATCCACACGGTGCACGCCCTGCCCTTCAAGACGCTGCCGGTGCCGGATGCCGCCACCAGCGCCCAGGTGCGCTTCACCATCCTGGCCAACCAGCTGGACTCCGCGAGCCTGACCGGCATGTTCGCCGTGGAGGAGTGACAAAGAGCGTGACCTACGGGCTGGCCGTCGCCTTCCGGGCGGCGGCCAGTGCCGTGTCCAGACGCTGCACCTGCCCGTGCCGCCAGGCCGCGGGGTGGCGATGCCGGTAGGTGGCCTTCTGCTTGCTGTCCGGCAGCGCAAGTTGGGCGCGCAGCTGCTGCGCCGGACCGATCGCTGACGTGAGCCGCTCACGCCGGACCGCCCTCTCCTGCTCACTTCCCGCCGGTTGCACGGCCAGCGCCGCCACTCGGGCCTCCACCTGCCCGGCGACGGTGCACGGGATGCTGGGATCGTAGAGGCCCCGCTGGTGGAGCATGGCCTCCTGCTGGGCGGCTGCCACGGGCGCCAACCAGGTGTCCGCCCCGCTGACGACGATGCCGGCCGTGAATCCGCGTCGGGCCATCTCCTCGGCCACCAGGTTGCCGTCGCGACGTACCGCGGCCAAGGTGCGGCCATAGCGATCTTTGGCGGGTCCATCGGAGAACAGGTCGACGGTGCTGCCGACCGGCAACAGCTCGGTGAGCGCAGCGCTGGCCTGCGGCCCCAGACACTCGACCGGTGTTCCGGCCTTGTGGGTCTCGGGGGTGTCGATGTTGAGGATCCGCACCGTGGTGGCCCGTCCGGCCAGGTCCACGCGGATGGTGTCCCCGTCGCTGACCCGCAGCACCGTGGCCCGACGAGCGACGGGTGAAGCGGACCCCGCACCGGCCGACGGCTCACCATCGCCACTCGTCGGCTGCTCTGCCCCTGCACTCGGTGCCGGGGAACCGGCCAGGTCGCCGTCGCGCCAACGCTGCCACCAGACCGGCCCGACGATGGCGGCGAAGAGGCTCACCACCAGGAGCGCGGCGATCACCTCAGCCCTGGCGCGTCCGCTCATGCCGTGGCCCCCTGGAAATGCATGCCTTCGATCGTGCCACGACGTGCCGACAGTTCCAGCACCACCAGGTCAGGGGATCAGGTCGTAGGCAACGTCCTCGGCCACGTCGGTGCGCGAGAGATCGGCCGTGGCCAGGTCCACCGTCGGGGCCTTGGTCACCAACTTGTGGCCGCCCCACAGCAGCAGGAAGAGCGGCAGACCCAGGTAGGAGGCGAACAGGCCCTGCACGTCGACCTCGCCGACGAAGGCCTGGTAGTTCTGGCCGGCCACCACCAGGGCGCACATGCCGAGTGCCATCAGCGGGCCGAGGGGGAACCAGCGGGCCTTGAAGGGCAGCTCGTCGAGCGAGCGTCCCTGCGCCACGAAGGCCTTGCGGAAGCGATAGTGGCTCCAGGCCACGCCCATCCATGTGATGAAACCGGCCAGGCCGGAGGCATTGACCAGCCACAGGTAGGCACCGCCGTCGCCGATCAGGCTGGCGATGAAGCAGAAGCCGCCGATCAGAGTGGTGGCCAGCAGCGCGTACATCGGCACGCCGCGCCGCGTGGTGCGGCCGAAGATCCGGGGCGCCTTGCCGGAACGTCCCATGCCGTAGAGCATGCGGGTGGAGACGTACATGCCGGAATTGCCGGCCGAAAGGATGGAGGTCAGGATCACCGCATTCATCAGCGAGGCCGCACCCGCCACACCGGCCCGCTCGAAGATCAGGGTGAAGGGGCTCACGGAGATGTTGTCGATGTCGGCACCCAGCAGCCGAGAATCCGTGTAGGTGATCAGGAAGCCGACGATGGCGATGGCACCGATGTAGAAGAGCATGATGCGGTAGAAGACCGCCTTGATGGCGCGCGGGATGGACTTCTCCGGATCGGTGGCCTCGCCCGCGGCGACGCCGATCATCTCCGTGCCCTGGAAGGAGAACCCGGCGATCATGAAGATCGCCAGCACTCCCTGCCAGCCGCCCACGAAGGGTGCTTCCTGCACCGTCCAGTTGCTGAAGCCCGGGCTCTGGCCGCCCATGATGCCCAGGATCATCGCCAGGCCGACGATGAGGAAGACGATGACGGTGACCACCTTGATGGAGGCGAACCAGAACTCGCTCTCGCCGAAGGTGCCTACGCTGGCCGCGTTGAGCAGGAAGAGGATGGTCAGGAAGATCGCCGACCAGATCCACGCCGGGACATCGGGCAGCCAGTACTTCATGACCAGAGAGGCGGCCACCAGCTCCGCCGCCACGGTGATCGCCCAGTTGTACCAGTAGTTCCAGCCGGTGGCGAAGCCGAAGGACGGGCTGACGAAACGGGTGCCGTAGGTCTCGAAGGAGCCGGCGACGGGCAGCCAGGTGCTCATCTCGCCGAGCGACTGCATCAGCAGGTAGACCATGAACCCGATCGCGGCATAGGCCAGCAGGGCGCCGCCCGGTCCGGCGGTGCTGATCGACTCACCGGAGGCCACGAACAGCCCGGTGCCGATGGCGCCGCCGATGGCGATCATGTTCAGGTGTCGGGCGCGCAGTCCGCGCCTCAGCTGGTTCTCCCCCGCGCCACCGCGCGGATCATCGTGGGGGGCGGTGCCACCGCCGGCATGGGCCGTCTGGGCCATGTTCCTACCTCTTCTCGTGCGTCGTACGCCAACGCGACTGGGGGACGTTACCAGCGGTGGTCCGGGAATCGCTGGTGTCCCACGGGTCAGTCACGTGTCCGCAGCCCGGCGCAGTGTGCCGCCCGTCTGCCGCGGCATCCCTTCCCAGCCACCGGCGACGTTCCGCGCCATGGCCCGCAGCACCACTGGTCGACGAATCGTCGGGCTAGCATGAGGGCCGTGCCGAACTCGATGAACTTCCACTCCCGCAAGTGGGTCAAGCCCGAAGACCTGAACGCCAACCACAGCCTGTTCGGCGGCAGCCTGCTGCGCTGGATCGACGAGGAAGCCGCGATCTACGCCATCATCCAGCTGGGCAATGAGCGCACCGTCACCAAGTACATGTCGGAGATCAATTTCGTCTCCTCGGCCCGCCAGGGCGACATCATCGAGATGGGTCTGGCCGTGGCCGAGTGGGGCCGCACCAGCCTCACGCTGCGCGCCGTCGTCCGCAATGTCTTCACCGGCGAGGTGATCATCAAGATCGACAAGATCGTGATGGTCTCGCTCGACGAGGACGGCCAGCCCAAGCCGCACGGCTACTCGACGGTCTCCTACAACCGTGACCGGGTTCCCCAGCGGCTGGCCTCTCGCCGTTCGAAGGACGTCGAGACCTTGCGCGCCACGATGAACACCGATGCCTTCGCATCCGAACCGGGCAAGGGAAAGCAGGGCTGACCCCACCTGGTGCTGCAGGTGGTGGTGCACCAGGACAACAAGGATTCCCAGTG
Source organism: Luteococcus sp. Sow4_B9 (assembly GCF_052116585.1). Classification (NCBI taxonomy): domain Bacteria; kingdom Bacillati; phylum Actinomycetota; class Actinomycetes; order Propionibacteriales; family Propionibacteriaceae; genus Luteococcus; species Luteococcus sp. Sow4_B9. Next base: position 15,034 of record NZ_JBQKKT010000026.1, read on the forward strand.
GGCCAAGGACATCGTTGCGGCCTACAAGAGCCAGGACATGAAGGACTACCTGGCCAAGAACAACAACGGCCTGTGGTGGATCCCGGAGGAACTGCGCTGATCCCGGCGCTGGACGGCGCTGGGGCTCAGCCCCGGCGCTGACGCGCCAGCACGACCCCGGCCACCGCCGCCGCGACCACGAAACCGATCGCCGCCGCACCGAACAGCCTGGGCGCGCTCTCCCCCGACCCCTCGGCCCTCGCGGCCTTGGGGTCGGTGCCTTCCTGCGGTGCCTTGCCGGCGCCGAGTGCCTTCTCCACCTCCTGCAGCAGCGCGGGTGACGCTGGGGCGGTTCCGTCACACAGCGTCGTCGTCCAGCCGCCCGGGCTCTCGCTGGCGAACAGGACGATGTCGTCTCCCTCGTCGATGCCTTGGACACCGCAGGAGGCGCCGCTGGCCGCCGATGTGACGGTGGTCGTCTGCCAGGCTTCACCCTTGAAGGACTTGTCGACGGCGAGGGTGTAGAAGACCCGCTCTCCCGACGAGGAGCCGGGCCCGCGCTGAACCGTGGTGACCGTGCCGCTGGCCACCAGATCGGCCAGCTTCCCGGCCTCGGCGGTGGAGAGGTCTGCGCAGCTGCAGGCCATCGCTGCCGGGGCGCCCGCCGCCATCAGCAGGACGGCCAGCGTCCCCGTGGCCGATACCCGTCGTGCAGGGCCCATCTCAGGCTTCCACGATCCGCGCCCAGTTGGCGCCGGCGCCATTGGGCGCCTGGGCCACGTCCACCAGCCGCCCGTCATCCTCAACGCGGTAGAGCCCCAGGTTCTGCGACTTCTCGCCCGGGCAGACCACATGTGCCCCGTCGGGAGTGACGACGAAGCCGCGCGGCTGGGTGTTGACCCGTGCGATCGACACGGGTTCTGCCAGCATGCCGCTGTCGGCGACGGGGAGCACCGCCAGGGTAGACTCGGTGCGCTCGCTGACCACCAGCCAACGTCCCTCCGGGCCGGCGAAGTGCAGGTCCGCTCCCCAGACATAGTGGTTGGCCACCGGGTCCTCGTCGATCACGCTGTGGCCGAGCCCAGCGGACGTGTCGTGAGCCGCCACCGTCTGCACGTGCTCCAGGGCGCCGGTTCCGGCGTCGCGCGTGAAGCGGAGCACCTCCCCGGAGAACTCGGTCACCACATAGAGGTTGCGGCCGTCCTCGCTGGCGACGACGTGGCGTGGCCCGCTGCCGGCCGGGCAGGCCACGGTGGCCTGGGGCAGCGCCTCCAGACGGCCGTCGTCGGTCAGGGCATAGCAGGCGACGAGGTCCTCCTCCAGGGAGATGAAGTAGACGTGCTGGCCCACCTGGATGACGCTGTGCAGGCGCTTGTGCTCGACGCTGGCCGTCGGCTCTCCGAGGCTGCCGTCGGCGGCCACGGGCCAGACCGTCCCCACACCACGCCCGTAGTCGGCGCCCAGGAGGAAGCGGCCGTCGTGGCTGCGCACCAGGTAGCTGGGATGCGTCGGCAAGGGGCGGTGCGAGGTCTGTGTCCAGATGCCGTTGTCCGGGTTGAGGGCCACCGTGGCCACGCCGGCCGGTTCCTTCAGCGAGACATGGGCGCGCAGGCCAGTGGCGTCCGGTGCCATGGCCGAGACCCCCTTGCCCACGGGGCTGGTGCCCAGCGGGACGAGTGTCTCGCCGTTGAGCGTGAAGGTGGTGATGGTGCCGTCCGCGGCGCAGGTGGTGCTGACGATCTGGGTCATGGCCCCAGCCTACGAGCCCGCCCAATGACACCGCCTTCTGGTGTCATTGCACGGTCCGCGTGGGACGATCCGCCGGGGCGCCACCCGGGACGATCGAGCAACGGAGCTCCCAGACCTGAGAAAGCTGAAGAATAACTGAAACCAGCGATTCGCCGTCACCGCCCACGCCGGCCGGACAAAGGGCGCTCGAACTGCCGCGCACCGCACGCGCCGATCCTCGATCCCCACGGGGATTGAAATGCAACGCTCCACCTGTGGCACAGGGAAAGAGCCTTAGCGCACGAGCCCCGCCGCAGGGAAGTCCCCAGTTCAGGAAGTCGACGTCGTGGCCCACCCTGCACAGCCATGACCCGCCCAAGTCGTCATCTTGAATCCCCCCATTCGACGTCCACGCTTGTTACCTTGCACACACTGTTCGGCGGGGGCCGGGAGTGAGCAGAGCTCGGGGGCAGAAGAATGACCATTGGTTGTAGTGCGTGTGGCGCCATCGTGTGCGCCACGGTTGCCCGGATGGCCCATGTCCACACCAGCTGACGTCCGCGTCGGCCTGCTGGGAGAGGGCACCTACCCTACCGCCAAGGGCGGGGTCAGCACTTGGGCCGACCTGCTGATCCGGAGCCTGCCCGATCACGAATTCCACGTCGTCTCCATCGTGGGACTCGAACGCACCCCCATCTGGCGGCGAGAACCCAATGTCAAGAGCCTGACCCTGGTCGGCATGTGGGATCCGCCCGCTCGCAAGGTCCGCTTCCGCGGGCGAGCCACCAACCTGCAGCTGCGCAACTGCCGTGACAGCCTGCACGCCATGTGGCGATGCATCCTGCCCCCAGAAGGCCAGGAAGCGGATCTGGCGGGCATGGAGGAGGCGATGCAGTCGATCGTCACCTCGAGCCCCCAGCCCCTGAGCTGGCTGTTGCGCCAGCAAGGATCCACCGAGGCCATGCTCGATGCCTGGGCACTCCATGCCCGAGGACGCAATCTGCCCACCATCTCCGGTGGTCGCGCCGCGCTGGTGGCCCGGCACACGGACCGCGCCCTGGCCGTGATGGACACCGAATGGCCCGAGGTGGACGTGATCAATGCCACGTCCAACGGCCCGTCCTCGCTGATGGCCCTGGCCCGCCACTGGCGCGACGGGACCCCCATCATGCTCACCGAACACGGCGTCTACCTGCGTGAGCGTTACCTGGCGGTGGCCGAGGAAGGCATGCCGTGGGACGTGCGCTACGCGATGATGGCCTTCACCCGTGCCGTCTGCCAGCTCGCCTATGAACGCTCCGAGGTGCTGACGCCAGTGAGCGACTTCAACGGCCGCTGGGCCGTGCACCTGGGCGCCGAGCCGGCCACGGTGCGCCCGATCGCGAACGGCGTCGAGGCCGGCAGATTCCCCGTCATCCTCACCGAGCCAACGGTGCCCACCATCTCCTGGGTGGGACGCATCGATCCCCTGAAGGACCTCGGAACCCTGGTGTGGGCCTTCTCCAGGGTCCGGGAGCGCGTCCCGCAGGCCAGGCTGAGACTCTTCGGCCCCACCCCCGCGGGCAACGAGGACTACGAGCAAGAGGTACGCGAGCTCGTCACCCGGCTGTCCCTGCAGGACCACGTCACCTTCGAGGGGCCACGCCCCTCTGCCCTGCCAGCGCTGGAGGCGGGCCACGTCGTGGCCCTGTCCAGCATCTCCGAAGGCATGCCGTTCACGGTCATCGAGGCGATGATGTCCGGTCGAGCCACCGTCAACACCGACGTCGGCGGCGTGGGCGAGGTCACGGGCTGCGACGGCACTGCCGGCATCCTGGTGCCACCCCGCGATGCGGAAGCCATGGGCGACGCCCTGGCTGACCTCCTGCTGGACCATGACGAACGTCGGCGAATGGCACGTGCCGCGCGGCGTCGGGCGCTGGAGAAGTTCAATGTCGACACCTTCACGGCCCACTACCGGGCCATGTATGCGCAAACCGCCAGCAGCCGCAGCATCCCCAGCCGTGCCCTGCTCGATGACCCGTCCCCCAGCACCCCCCAGGATCCCCCACTCCGGCGAAAGGTGGGCGCGTGACCACCCAACTGAGACCCCCGACGACGGACCACCTGACGGGGGATGACCGCGTCCCCCGCCGCGGCATCCCCGATGCCTCGGCGCGCTCCGATTCCCCCCATCTGGAGGCGCTGCCTGCCGACAGCCCGCGGCAATCAGACCATGAGCAGCCTCGGCCAGCCCCGTCACCGCCGCCCGCAGGCAGTGGCCGAGGGGCACACCTGCGACTCGCCACCCGCGATGCACTGCCCGGCCGCCAGGCACTGCCACGCCGCGCCATCCCCGAGGGCCAGTTGCCGGACCACGTCCGCGAGGCGCTGCCCCGCGTCGTCGCGGGAGCCGTCGACGTCTTCGACGCGGCCGCCCGGCTGGAGGCCCAGGGCATGGGTGACGTGGTGGCGCGCCAGGCCGGCTATGCCTCCACCTTCGACCATGCCCGGGCGCTACTGCAGGGGATCACACCACCGAAGAACTCGAGCACACCCAGCACCTTCCGGCGATCCGTGCTGTCCGCGGTTCTGCGTGGTTTCGTGATGCTGATCGGCGTGCTGATCTGTGTGCTGGCCGTGCCTGCCGATCGTCCGGCGCTGCACACCTTCGCCGCCGGTGGCGCCGCCTGGTTCAGTGCCCAGACCGTGAGCGCCGCCATCTGGTGGGGCCTGGGCCAACGACAGGAGGGTCGCGGCGCCACCCTGGCCCTGGCGATCTCCGTCTTCGAGGTGCTGGTGGGACTCGCCTTCTTCACCATCATGGGAAGCCCCGAGCTCGCCACCTGGGTGATGTGGGGTTCCACCGCCGCCGTCTGGCTCTCCCGGCGGCGCCTGACCCGTTCCCTGTGGCTCACCCTGGCAGCACTCGGTATCGCCCTCATCGGTCTGGGTCTCGACGGTCCGTGGCGCGTGACACCAGCCATCCTGGCGCTGGGGGCCGGCTACGCAATCTCTGCGGGCCAGTTGCTGCACGCGGTGCGGACCCAGCCCAACATGATGATCGACGGGTGGCACCGGGTGCTGGTGATGGCCTGCATCCAGACGCTGGCCCCGGTCACCATGCTGTGGGTGGCGGCTGGCTGGGTGGGGCCGGAATTCCTCGTCGTCGCGCTGGGCTCGATGGTCGCCTCCGCCGCGTCGGACCCGCTGGTGGAGATCGCCAGCCAGGCTGTCCGCCGGATCGCAGACCGGGGCCTGTCCTGGCGGACGGTGCGCCGACGCACCGCCATGGCGGGCGTGCTGGTGACGGCGGGCGCAGCGCTGGGCGGTCTGGGCGCAGGCCTGCTCGCCTCCTACCTGCTGCGTGGCATCCCACCGGGCCTGCCGGCCATCTCGATCACACTGGCGGTGAGCACCTTCTCCGTCGGCGGGGCGCTGCTGCTGCGCACCGGTGACGCCCGCGGCGCCACCTGGCTGGCCCTGGTGAGCTCCGGTTTGCTGGCCCTGGTGCTGGCGTCGACGCCCAACCTGCCGGGCTGGCTGTTCATCGGGATCGACCTGTTCTCGGTGGCCGTCATCGGAGCCCTGGCAGCCCGTCGCCTCAGTTCTCCACAGGTATGGTGATCGGCATGCACCTGGCGAGTCCCTGGTACATCCACCCCGCAGTGGCCCCTGATGCGTGGACGGATCTGCGCGCCGGACGGCTGCCGCTGGCCTGGGCCGTGGTGAACGTCAACAGCGGCCCCGGCGGGCCGGACGACCCCTACTATGCGCAAGCTCTCGCGCCGGGCTGCGCCACCACCCTGGTGGGCTATGTGACCGTCGGCTATGGCCGCCGCAGCACCCACGAGGTGCTGGCCGAGGCGCGGTTGTGGCGCGAGCTGTACGGCATCACCGACGTCATGCTGGACGAGGTCCCCTACCAGGCCGCGCAGGACAACTGGAGCATGGACACCATCGCCGCCCTGCGCCGCGACGGCGTGGACCGCGTCTTCACCAACCCCGGATGCGTCCCCGTCGTGGACCTGCTGCACGCCAGCGACGCGGTCTGCGTCGCCGAGCAGACCTGGCAGACCTACCGTTCCCTGGACTGGCCGCAGTGGTTGGTGGACGGCTTCCCCGGCCGCACCTGGCACCTGGTGCACAGCACCCCCGCCTCCGAGCGCGAGGCGGCGCTGGCGCTGGCTGCGCAGCGTGAGGCCGGTTTCGTGTGGGTCACCGACGCGGAACTGCCCAACCCGTGGGGCGCCCTGCCGGCTGGGCTGGGCACAGGAACCGTGGACGCGTGATGCGGACGCGGGCGCTGGGTCCCCTGCTGGCCTGCGCCGTGGCACTCGCCGGCTGTATGGGCAGCGGCCAGCCCGACGCCGCGGCCGTCGCTTCCCGCGGCACGTCGGACGGCCCCACCCGATCCGCGCCCGGCAAACGCACCACCCCGTCGCCACTGGTGCGCAGGCCCTCACCGGCGGGCCAGCCCTCCGTGTGGCGACCCGTGCAGGGACAGCCCTTCCACATCCAGCTGACCGGACGCCCGGTGGTGCCCGAGGGTGTCTCGGTGGTGATCCTGGACTGGGAGGAGACGCCGACCACGACCGTCGCCGCACTGCGAGCCCGCGGCGTCACTCCCATCTGCTACCTCAATGCCGGGGGCCACGAGGACTTCCGGCCGGACCGGGGGCGTTTCCCGTCGGCCGTCGTGGGGCGGCCACTCGATGGCTGGCCCGGAGAGCGCTGGCTGGACATCCGGCAACGGGACCGACTGCTGCCGATCATGGCGTCCCGGATGGACGTCTGCCGCCAGAAGGGCTTCACCGGGGTGGATCCCGACAACCTGGACGGCCACGAGACCACCAGCGGTTTCCCCCTCACGTCGGGCGATGCCGTCGCCTATCAGAAGGGCCTGGCGGAGTTGGCCCACCAGCGTGGGCTGGCCATTGGCCTGAAGAATGCGCTTGACCTGCTGCCCCGGGTGTCCGGCGTCGTGGACTTCGCCGTCAACGAGGAATGTCTGGCCCACGACGAGTGCGGCACCTATCGCGATTTCCTGGCCAGCGGGAAGGCCGTCTTCCACATTGAGTACGCGGGGTCTCTGCGCGAGCTCTGCAGCAGCCGGCCGGCAGGATTCAGCACTGTGCTGGCGCCGCCGGAACTGGATGGCCCCACCCGGCGCTGCTGAGGTCCAAGTCCGTCCATTGGTGGCGCCTAGACGGTATGGGTGACCCGCTCTATGCCGCCCGCCGGACCCTGTCCACCGGCGCCGACCTGCTCAACGACAAGCAGAAGGACCGACTGGACACCCTGTTCGCCGACGACGCCCACGTCGAGGTCGAGGTCACTTGGAGCGTCTACCAGCGCATGATCGCCGCCTACCGCCACGAGAACCGGCGCCACGGCCGCGAGCTGATGGCCCGGCTCATCGACTCGATCAGCACCGGCGTCCCCAAGGCCCTGGTCGAGATCACCAAGCTCGGCAGGACGCTGAAGAAGCGCGCCGCCGACGTCCTGGCCTACTTCGACCGGCCCAGCACCTCCAACGGGCCCACCGAGGCGATCAACGGCAGGCTCGAGCACCTGCGCGGCTCGGCGCTGGGGTTCCGCAACCTGACCAACTACATCGCCAGATCCCTGCTCGAGACCGGCGGGTTCAGACCCCGACTACACCCTTGATTCGGATGAGCCTTGCCGGTAACGTCCTGCAAGGAAGGCGCGGTCTTGGACGCGGCGAGGTGCGCGAAGAGTGGGGGCACGCTCGCCCGGCTCCGATCGTGGCGCAGCCTGCCGACCACCTTGGCTCATCACCCACTCACATGTGAAAAACAGCGGGCCGAGAGGAGATCCATCGATGATCGTTCCCAGGTACTACGAGGACTTGGCCGTTCTGCACGAGAACACGCTCCCGGCACGTTCCTACTACATCCCGAGTTCCACGCCGCTCGACCCCGGTCCGGAGGCTCGTGACTCCTCCGATCGTCTGCAGCTGCTGAACGGTGAGTGGTCGTTCCGGTACTTCGAGAGCATCCACGAGCTTCGGGACCACTTCTACGAGCGCGACTTCCCCGCGGGCGGTTTCGATCGTGTGCCGGTGCCGAGCACGTGGCAGCACCAGGGCTACGACCACCACCAGTACACGAACATCCGCTACCCCTTCCCGCTCGATCCGCCGTTCGTCCCGCAGGACAATCCGTGCGGCGCGTACGTCCACGAGTTCGAGTACACGCCCAGTGAAAACGCCCCGAGCTCTCATCTCACCTTCGAAGGCGTCGACTCCTGCTTCTACGTGTGGCTCAACGGCAAGTACGTCGGCTACAGCCAGGTCTCGCACGCCACCGCCGAGTTCGACGTCACCGAGATCATCGAGCCGGGCACCAACCGCCTGGCCGTCCTTGTACTCAAGTGGTGCGACGGCAGCTACCTGGAAGATCAGGACAAGTTCCGCGTCAGCGGGATCTTCGGCGACGTCTACCTGCTCTCGCGGCCGGCCTCCGTCCTCTTCGACTACTTCACCACCACGACGATCGACACGACGGGGGCCACGGTCGAGATCCGGGGGCTCTACCGCGGCAAGTCCGTGCCGACCTCCGCCGAACTCACCGACGCCGATGGGACGCGCGTCGCAAGCGGTGAGTTGCAGGAGTTCTCCGGCGACGACACGTACACCCACCGGGTCCAGCTGCGCGTTGAGGACCCGCAGCTGTGGACCGCCGAGAATCCTTACCTCTACACCCTCACCCTCACCTCACCGCAGGAGGTCGTCACCGACCGCGTCGGCATCCGTGAGATCACGGTCGTGAATGCCGTCGTCCACGTCAATGGGCAGCCGATCAAGCTGCGCGGCGTCAACCGCCACGACTCCGACCCGGTCACCGGTCCGGCCATCGACCTCGATCACATGAAAACCGACCTGCGGTTGATGAAGCAGCACAACATCAACGCGGTGCGCACCGCTCACTATCCAAACGCGCCGCGCTTTTACCAGCTGTGCGACGAATATGGATTCTTCGTCATGGGCGAGGCCGACAACGAGAGCCACGGCACCCAGTTTCAGTTCCTGGAGGACCCCTCCTTCGCGAATCAGGTCGAACACTGGAACGAGCCGATCGCGGACAACCCCGAGTGGATCGAGGCGACCCTCGACCGCACCCGACTTTGCGTCATCCGTGAGAAGAACCGCCCGAGCATCGTCATGTGGTCGGCGGGCAACGAGGGCGCATACGGGTGCACTTTCGAAGCCGCGCTCGCGTGGATGGCCGAGTTCGACCCCACCCGCCTTACGCACTACGAGAGCGCCTTCTACCGTAACAGCAAGCGGAAGTACGACTACTCGAACATCGACCTCTACAGCCGGATGTACCCCGCGCTGCACGAGATTCACGAGTACCTTGATTCCGACCCGGACAAGCCGTTCATCCTCGTGGAATACAGCCACGCCATGGGCAACGGCCCCGGTGACCTCGAAAACTACTGGGAGATCATCCGGGCCGACGAGCGCATGTGCGGCGGCTTCGTGTGGGAATGGTGCGACCACGCCGTCTACAAGGGCAAGGCCGACAACGGCAAGGACATCTATTTCTATGGCGGTGACCACGGCGAAGACATCCACGACGGCAACTTCTGCATGGATGGTCTCGTCTACCCCGATCGCACGCCCCACACGGGTCTGTTGGAGCTCAAGAACGTCCACCGGCCTGTCCGCGTCCTCGGGTTCGACCAGCACACCGGCCGGCTCACCCTGCGCAACGACATGGACTTCACCGATCTGCGCGATCACATCTACCTGACCTGCGGAGTCGTTTGCGACGGCGAGGTGGTCAAGACTGTGCGCGTCGATCTCGACGAGAGCGTGCCGCCGCGGTCCGAGACAACCGTGACGCTCACGCCGACCGTGCCCGAGGCGGGCACCTGCCACCTGCTCGTGACGTCTCATCTGAAGGGCGAGGTGCCATTCCTCACGGAGGGGCATGAGCTCGGCTTCGACGAACTCGAACTGACCACCGCCGATGGACGCAACCAGAGGGCGGTCGCTCTCCTGGAGGGCACCGAGCCGGGCTCGGGCCGGTTGCGCGTCACCGAGGACGCCTCCTCCATCACCGTCGAGTCCGAGGCGTTCCGGTACGCCTTCGACACGCGCACAGGGCTGCCCCAGACCATGACCCTCGGCGGTCGGGATCTGCTCGATGCTCCCGCGCAGATCAATATCTGGCGGGCACCGACGGACAACGACATGAACATCAAAGCCGAGTGGAGACGCGCCCACTACGACGCCGCCTCGGCACGCGCCTACTCCGCAAGCGTCGAGCCAGGCGCGGATGCGGTGACGCTCACCTTCCCCCTCGCGGTCGTGGCGCCCACGATCCAGCCGATCCTGAAGGTGGAGGCCGCCTGGCACGTGAACACCTCCGGTGCGGTGCAGGCGTCCCTCTCAGTGAGGCGTGACCCTGCCTTTCCGTCGCTGCCCCGCTTCGGGATCAGGCTGTTCCTACCCAAGGAGATGTCGCAGGTTACCTATTGCGGCTTGGGTCCGTTCGAGAGCTACGTCGACAAACGCCGAGCTTCCCATCACGGCCTCTTTAGCTCCGACGTCTTCCGCCTGCACGAGGACTACCTGCGTCCGCAGGAGAACGGCAGCCACGCGGACTGTGACTACGTCATCGTGGCCGGAGGCGGTCTGTCCCTCACCGCCGTGGGGAGCGAGACCTTCTCCTTCAACGCCTCCCCTTACACGCAGGAAGAGCTGGCGAGACGTGCCCACAGCTATGAACTCGTACCGGCGGGCAGCACCGTTTTGTGCCTGGACCACGCCAACGCCGGGATCGGGTCCAACAGCTGCGGTCCTGAACTCCTCGAAAAGTACCGCGTGGATGCCGAGACGTTCCGGTTCGACATCACCCTGATTCCCACCATCGAGCAGTGAACTAGTGAAGGGTCACAACGACGTGCCTGTCACCCAAGAGAAGACGTACCTCAAGTGGTACAACAAGATCGGTTATGGATCGGGCGATGTCGGCGGGAACGTCGTGTATGCGTTCCTGTCCGCGTTCGTCATGATCTACCTCACCGATGCCGTGGGCTTGAACCCAGGCATCATCGGCACATTGATCATGGCCTCCCGGCTTTTCGACGGGGTCAGTGACCTCTTCTTCGGAAACCTCATCGACCGCACGCACACGAAGATGGGCAAGGCACGTCCGTGGATGTTCTGGGCGTACTTCGGTTGCGCCGCCACGCTCATCGCCACCTTCGCGATCCCGACCAACGTCGGCCAGACCGCGCAATACGCCTGGTTCTTCATCGCCTACACGCTGCTGAACGCGGTCTTCTTCACGGCCAACAACATCGCCTTCTCGGCGTTGACGGCGCTCATCACCAAGAACGGTGCCGAGCGTGTGCAGATGGGCTCCATCCGCTTCATGTTCGCCTTCGGGACGAGCATGCTCATCCAGACCTTCACCGTCGCAGGTGTGCAACAGTTCGGTGGCGGCGCCGAGGGCTGGCGCACGATCGCCATCATCTACGCCGTGATCGGGCTAGCCGTGAACTCGCTGTCGGTGTTCTCGGTGCGCGAGCTTTCGCGCGAGGAGCTTGCGGACCGGCCGGGCGCCCACCATGACCCCGCGGAGCTCGCCGAGGTGGAGGTGACCAGCTTCAAGGAGGCCGCGAAGCTCGTGGTGGCCAACAAGTACTACCTCATCATCCTACTCGTGTTCCTCGTGGCGCAGATCTTCACCGCGACGCTCAACATGGGGATCTACTTCATGACGTACATCCTCGGCGACGCGAACCTTCTCGGAGTCTTCGCGTGGGCGATCAACGCGCCGTTGATCATCGGTCTGCTCTTCACCCCGTTCCTCGTGAAGCGGTTCGGTGAGATGTACCGGGTGAACATCACCGGGTATGTGATCGCGGTCGTCGGCCGGCTCGGTGTTCTCGTCGCGGCGTACATGGGCAGCATTCCCCTCATGCTCCTCTTCACGGGCCTGGCCTCGCTCGGGATGAGCCCGCTGCAAGGCACGTTGAACGCACTGATAGCCGAGGCGTCCGAGTACACCTACCTCACCAAGAACCGGCGCATCGATGGGGTCATGTACTCCTGTACCTCGTTCGGCGTGAAGCTGGGCGGCGGAATCGGGACGGCACTGGCAGGATGGCTGCTCGCATGGAGTGGCTACGTCGGTGGTGCGGACACGCAGCCGGAGTCCGCGCTGCAGATGATCAGCTTCATGTACCTGTGGATCCCGGCCATCATGAACTTCATCATCCTGCTGCTGCTGACGCGCCTCGACGTGGAGAAGGCCAATAGGAGGGTCAAGGCGGAGATCGCCGTCACCGCGTGACGCCTCGCGCTCTTTCCGAAGACCCTGCTCGAGTCTGCTTCTTCACGGGATGGTTGTGCTGGGGTTCCGCAGCTGATTTCGTGGAAAGAGAGCGGATCGGGGGGGGTTGTGGGGGATTGCGTGATCAGCTGCTGACACGTCGTGTCACTAGGGGCGGGGGTTTGCCGGCTCTTCCCAGATGAGGGTGTAGCGCACGTCGCGCGGCGGGCCGGCGCGTCGGTGGCCGGATAGAGGTCGAGGTCTCCCGAGGATGAGAGCTCCTACACACTCAGCCCGAAAGACCTCGACGTGCACGACGCTACCGTCGGCGGGCGCGCTGATGCGTTCGCCAGCCCCGACCTGACTGCCTTCTGCCGCCTCGACGAACTCGGCCTCGTTGTCACCGGGCAGCGACTCGAGCCGGATCAGTGCCGTATTGGCCTGCCAGGTGGTCGAGCCCGACCAGTGGTGCCGGCGCTGCGGCTGCGAAGGGAGACCACGTGACACCGTGGTCCGACGGCTTGCCCACGAACCACTGGGCTGGCGGCCCACGACGCTGGAGGTCGTCGTGCGCCGTTACCGCTGCAGCGGCTGCGGGTATGTGTGGCGCCAGGACACCACCGCCGCGGCCGAGCCCCGGGCCAAGTTGTCTCGGCGCGCTCTGCGGTGGGCGCTGGAAGGGATCGTGGTCCAGCACCTGACCGTGGCTCGGGTCGCCGAGGGGCTCGGGGTGGCCTGGGACACCGCCAACGACGCCGTTCTGGCCGAGGGCAAGCGGGTGCTGATCGACGAGGAGCACCGCTTCGAGGGGGTGAAGGTCGTCGGGGTCGATGAGCACGTGTGGAGGCACACCCGTCGCGGCGACAGGTACGTCACCGTGATCATCGACCTCACCCCAGTGCGAGATGGCACCGGCCCGGCACGGCTGCTGGACATGGTCGAAGGACGCTCCAAGCAGGCGTTCAAGACCTGGCTGGCCGACCGCCCGCAGGAGTGGCGCGACGGCGTGGAGGTGGTCGCGATGGACGGCTTCACCGGATTCAAGACCGCCGCCGTCGAGGAACTGCCCGACGTGGTGACCGTGCTAGATCCCTTCCACGTCACGCGCCTCGCTGGCGAGGCGCTCGATGAGTGCCGACGGCGAGTTCAGCAGGCCATCTGTGGGCACCGCGGCCGCAAGGGCGACCCGCTCTATGCCGCCCGCCGGACCCTGTCCACCGGCGCCGACCTGCTCAACGACAAGCAGAAGGACCGACTGGACACCCTGTTCGCCGACGACGCCCACGTCGAGGTCGAGGTCACTTGGAGCGTCTACCAGCGCATGATCGCCGCCTACCGCCACGAGAACCGGCGCCACGGCCGCGAGCTGATGGCCCGGCTCATCGACTCGATCAGCACCGGCGTCCCCAAGGCCCTGGTCGAGATCACCAAGCTCGGCAGGACGCTGAAGAAGCGCGCCGCCGACGTCCTGGCCTACTTCGACCGGCCCAGCACCTCCAACGGGCCCACCGAGGCGATCAACGGCAGGCTCGAGCACCTGCGCGGCTCGGCGCTGGGGTTCCGCAACCTGACCAACTACATCGCCAGATCCCTGCTCGAGACCGGCGGGTTCAGACCCCGACTACACCCTTGATTCGGATGAGCCGCTTTGCAAGCGGTCGACGAAGCAAGGTTCGCTCGCCACCAGCTCGGGGGTAATCCCGTGCAGACGAACGTTGTAGCCGTCGAAGTGGTCGTAACCCGGCGGCGGCCTCATGAGCCAGTGGGCAGTGTCCACCACTCGCCCATTTCGGACCTTGGCCAAACCAACCGAGCAAGGAGACCCGCGGTGTGCATTGGCGGTCTCGAAATCGATGGCCGTGAAGTTCAGCATGGTTCACCTCGCGGTTCAGGGAAGTTCTCTCCCCCAGCCAACCCCCACAAGAACTGTCTGGACTTGCGTACACACCTGTAGCCGAACAACTTCAGCTAGTGATCATCCGGTGAACCTAGCCGATCCGCGAACCCCCATCTGGCTGCCCCTCACGATCGTCCGCTCAACGCAGGACCCAGCAAGGCCTAGCGGAGTCGTGTCTCGACGGGCTCAAGGATGAAGAGCTCCTGGAACTCCTTGTACTCCCCCACTTCGGCAATGACGTGGAGGTTCTGACCAACTTCAAGGGAAGAAGAATCTTCGCTACCCGCGATGTTGAGGTCGAACGCGTTGACATCATCGAACTGGAAGTTGGGCCCCTTGGAAGCGTTCGGGTCGAAGTCGCCCGCCCCGACAAGGAAGTCGAATCTCGTCTTGTACGACCCATGCGGGTTCAGCGCCAGGATCGCCCCATCAAACTCGATTCGCTGGCCCTTGTACTTCTCGGCGAAAGCAGCGACTTCCGGGGCGGCAGGGTCCTTGAGCTCCAGGAGCTTCGCGAGCTCTGGGTTGTTCTTCGCCGTGATCGTGCCCTCCGATTCCTCCCCGGTGCTCGATGCCTCATCAGCAGCGGTTGCCTGAGGCGCGGGCGTGGATGATTGCGCCGTCTCCTCATCCGTCTTCGGGAACGTGTGGTAGACGACGACCACCTTCGCATCAGGCGCGTACTTCTTGCCCTTGGCATAGTCGTCTTGACCAGCAATAGTCACGTGCTCGACCTCGCCGTCCTTGGTGAGCCAACCCGTCACCAGGTCCTCTCGGACCTCCGTCTCGACGTTCGTGAACCCGGCGCGTTCCAGCTGATCCTCGACCTCTGCGTGCGGCTTGCCCTTCAGCTCCTTGGCAGCGGCGGGGGCTGCCACTTGATTGGGGTCCTCTGCGCCGCATGCGCCCATCGTGGACCCGAGCACAAGGGCGCCCATCAGAGCGGCGACGAGACGGGTGGACTGCGTGGACATACTTCTCCCAGATCCATGCTCCCCGCAGCGCGTGAATGTATGCGGCCAATCATAAAGGGGACTCGGGGCCAGCGCCCGGCGGCCACCACGCACGGGTAGTGATCGCCGCCGGAAGCGAATGCGTTCCCCCGGAAAATCGGCTGCGCTCCCCCGAAAGTTGCCCGCCGATCGAGCACCAGCAGCTCAACGCGCACGTTCACTCACACCCACGCCATCCACACCCAGGCCCGAGCACTCCCCCGCGGCCCGCTATTTGCACGTAGATTGCACGGCACAGCAAGAACGGCTCCGACTTCGGGATAACCCGTAGTCGGAGCCGTTGCTCACACTGTGCGCGAGAGAGGAGTTGAGCCGTGGGGCTGGCTCCGATCCGAGGGCGGGAGAACTCACTGCCAGCGCTGCTTGACTAGGGGAAACGCAAGCCAATCAGGGGCTGCGTTCCCCCTGTCCGAGTGAGCACGACGAGGCCGTTTTGGGCTTGTTTGTTGCACGCATATTGCACGCGACGGGGAGGTTCGAGATGGGCAAGCCGAGGGGGAACGCACATGAGGACGCGGGGAAACGCGAACGGAGAAGCTTCGGTCGCCTGCGCAAGCTGAGGTCGGGGCGGGTGCAGGCCGGCTACATCGGGCCGGACTGCAAGCTCTACATGGCGCCGGCCACGTTCGCGTCGAAGATCGACGCCGAGGGCTGGCTGGCCCAGGAGCGGCGACTGATCGACCTCGGAGTCTGGCAGCCGCCGGAGACCCGCGAGCCCGACCCTGCGTCGCTGGTCACGATGCCGACACCGCGCGAGAAGCCAAAGCCGCCCTGCCCCACGCTGCGCGAGTACTCCCAGACCTGGCTGGCAGACCGGATCGCCACGCCGCAGGGCGACGCCGGGTCGCTGCGGCCGTCATCGCAGAAGGACTACCAGATGCTGCTGCGCAACCACATCCTGCCGGCACTCGGGGACAAGCGACTGGACGAGCTCGATCTGGATGACGTCGTGGCGTGGCACCGGGCGATGGCGAAGAAGAAGATCGCCCGCACCCGATCGAAGTCGTACAGCCTGCTGCGCGGCATCATGAACGCCGCGATCGTCGACCGCACCCTGCCGACCGTGACGACGAACCCATGCCGAATCAAGGGCGCTGGCACGACCAGCCGCGAGAAGGACATCACCCCCGCCACACTGGACGAGCTGGCACGCATCGTCATCGAGATGCCCGACAAGTGGCGTGCCGCGGTCCTGCTCGGTGCCTGGTGCGCCATGCGCTACGGCGAAGTCTTCGAGCTACGCCGCAAGGACGTTGACCTTAATGCCGGCATCGTGCGCGTGGAGCGCGGTGTCGCCTGGGTGGCCGGCGAAGTAGTGATCGGCCCGCCCAAGACGAAGGCCGGCAAGCGCCGCGTGGCGATCCCGCCGCACATCATTCCCGACCTGCGATGGCACCTCGCGACCTACGTCTCGCCCGGGCAGAACGCGCTGCTGTTCAGTTGAGTCCCCGATAGTGGTGTAGCCGTGGTGGCTGGCTCTGGACGACAGGGCGGTCACCGCGTGATCCTCGAGTTCATCTCTCACAACACCCTCGAAGGAATCATCACGATGACCGCTCCACACATTGTCGACCCTGCGCACGTTCTTGGCGAGCTACTCACCGAGGCCTCGCCGGACATGATGCGCAGCCTGCTGCAGACCATGCTCAACGCCTTGTTGTCGGCCGACGCCGACGCGGTCGCGGGCGCCGAGTACGGCCAGCCCACCCCAGGCCGGTTGGCGCAACGCAACGGCTACCGCCACCGCGACCTGGACACCCGCGCCGGCACCATCGACCTGGCCATCCCCAAACTCCGTACCGGCTCCTACTTCCCCGACTGGCTGATGGAACGCCGCAAGAGGGCCGAGACGGCCCTGATCACCGTCGTCGCCGACTGCTACCTCGCCGGCGTCTCCACTCGCCGCATGGACAAACTCGTCAAGACCTTGGGCATCGACCGGCTCTCGAAGTCCCAAGTCTCCCGCATGGCCGCCGACCTGGACGACCACGTCGAACAGTTCCGCCACCGACCCCTCGGCGATGCCGGCCCCTTCACCTTCATCACCGCTGACGCGTTGACCATGAAAGTCCGCGAAGGCGGGCGCGTGATCAACTCCGTCGTCATGCTCGCCACCGGCGTCAACAATGACGGGCACCGCGAAGTCTTGGGGATGCGAGTGGCCACCAGCGAGACCGGCCCGGCCTGGAACGAGTTCTTCGCCGACCTCGTCGCCCGCGGCCTGACAGGCGTCCGTCTCGTGACCTCGGACGCCCATCAAGGTCTCGTGGAGGCGATCGCGGCGAACCTGCCCGGCGCGTCCTGGCAACGCTGCCGCACCCACTACTCGGCGAACCTGATGGCCATCACCCCGAAAAGCCTCTGGCCGGCAGTCAAGGCGATGCTCCACTCCGTCTACGACCAGCCCGACAAGAACGCTGTCCAGGCCCAGTTCGACCGGCTGCTTGACTACACCGCCGACATGCTGCCCGAAGTCACCGACCACCTCGACGCTGCCCGGGCTGACATCCTCGCCTTCACCCAGTTCCCGACCGAGGTTTGGCATCAGATCTGGTCAAACAACCCCACCGAAAGGTTGAACCGCGAGATTCGCCGCCGCACCGACAGCGTCGGGATCTTCCCCAACCGCGCCGCGATCGTCCGGTTGGTCGGCGCCGTGTTGGCCGAGCAGACCGATGAATGGGCCGAAGGACGCCGCTACCTCGGCCTCGAAGTCCTCGCCAAGAGCCGCCTCACACTCATCACCGACACCAGCGAACAGGAGACCACCATGCCCGCGCTCGCCAGCTGACCCCGCCCTGCAGGATCACCAACAGTTACACCACTTGCCGGGACTTGACCTGCTGTTCCCGTCCGATGACGGGCGCAACATTCGGCCGTCGACCTTCTTGCGCGCTTGGCATCGCGCCTGCGCCAAGGCTGGACGGGAGGATCTGAAGTTCCACCACCTGCGCCACACCGGCGCGGTACTGGCAGCCCAGTCGGGGGCGACGCTCTCGGAGTTGATGGGGCGCCTCGGCCATGCGACGCCGGCCATGGCGATGATCTACCAGCACGCTGCTGCGGACCGGGACCGCGAGATCGCCAAGCACTTGTCCGAGATGGCACGGAAGGCGAGTGCCTCGTGACCAACGAACATCTTCCCTCCGTAATACACATGCAATACAGTTGGGGTGTGCAGGACGAACTGGACTGGCGCCACCGCCGCGACTACATCGCCAAGCACGACATGACGCCCCAATGGGCCGACGAGGCCTTCGCCGACCCGAACCAGCTGGTCATCGACCCGGACCCGGCGTCGGAGTCAGGCCGGACGATCCGCGTGATCGGCTGGTCGGCATCGCTTCAGACGCTGGTGACGGTGATTGCCCTGCCGGACGACGGAGTGATCTGGGGAGTGAACGCATGGCGGTCGAACAGCACCGACCAGCGCAGGTACCGAGAGGAGGCCACTGATGAGGATTGACGAGCTGATCGCCGCCGAGGCCAAGGCCAGCGAGCAGAACAAGGACGCCGAACTGAAGCCCGACACCAAGGTCACCCGCGGGCACGGCAGGTCCAAGACCCTGCAGGTGCGCCTCAACGACAACGAATTCGCCGCTCTGGCGCGCGTTGCCGAGGAGCGAGGAGTTCCGGCCTCCACGCTGGCCCGCGACCTGCTGCTGCGCGAGCTGAGCGACCACAACACCGATCCGCGGTCACTGCTGGCCAGGATCCGTTCCGATCTGGACGAACTCGCGGCGCGCGTGGCGTGAGCTGCCTCCGAAGACACCAGGCACCGCATCCCACCTCCTCAGATGGCGTGGACCTTCCTCGCGCGAGACCAGCGGCTACTAGTTCCATTGACCTCAGGTCGGGCCTTGGCCGAGGCTCGGTTCAGGTGGTCTGGGGCGGTCGCTCCGTTTGCGGCTGTCCACCGTTGGGTGTGACTTTCATT
>NZ_JBQKKT010000027.1:0-32302 GCF_052116585.1 Luteococcus sp. Sow4_B9
AGGCCCTGGACGACCTGACCCCGATGCAGGCCGAGGACCTGCACTACCATCGACCCAAGCTCACCGCCTGAGCCACCAAACCAAGTCTCCGGACACCCCGGGGCGGTTCATCATACAAAGTCATGCACGTATGCCACCGTGGGTGGGGCGTGCGCACCTCCCTCATGAGACGACTCATGTGGGAGGCCCAGATGAAGGGCGGCGTGATCCTGTTCCGCGGCACCGGTGCCGCCGCGCGCCGCTATGTCGAGGCCGACCGATCCCGCGCGGACGAGTACTACCTCGGCGCTGACAACGCCGTCGCCGAGTACGCGACGCTCGACAGAGCGGGTGAGGTCACCGCCATTCGATCCCTGACGGCCGACGAGTACGAGAGATGGGTGGACTGGACAGAGCCGATCACAGGCGAGTCGATGGGCACGCCGCGCGCGGCGGCTGAGGGCACGAAGGGGTCGCCGCTGTTCGCGGAGATGACGATCAATGCATCCAAGTCCCTATCGGTCGCCGCCGCGCTCCACCCCGAGGTCTCCGACGCGCTCGACGCCGCCCAGCAGGACGCCCTTGCGGAGATACGGCGGTGGCTCGGCCAACACTCCGTCACTCGCGTCGGGCCGCGTCACGCGCGGGAGGTCGTGCCCATCGAGCAGATGCAGGTCGTCGGCATCGGTCACAAGACCAGCCGGGCCGGTGACCCGCACCGGCATATCCACATGCAGATCGGCACAAGGGTCTTCGCCGCTGGGAAGTGGCGGGCACTGGACACTGCGGCGTTGTTCAAGCAGCAGGGCGCGATCCGCGCCCTCGGCACAGCGGTCATCGCCGCCCACCCGCAGCTCGCACGCACGCTCGCAGAGCACGGCCTGACCCTCGATTCGGCCAGCGGCGAAGTCAGGGAGTTGGAGTCGTTCAACGGGGTGATGTCGAAGCGGTCGGCACAGATCAGGCGCAACCTTGACCGTCTCGAAGCCGAGTGGGAAGCGCAGCATCCTGGCGAGGAGCTTGGCCCGGTGATGACGGCAAGGTTGCAGGGCATCGCCTGGACACACCAGCGACCCGGGAAGAAGCCCGCCGACCTCAAAGACGAGCAATGGTGGGTGCAGGAACTCCGCGAAGCCGGATACAACCCCGCCCTACAGCAGCGACGACCCGTGCAACGGGAGGTGTCGGTGGATGGCCTCGCCGTGCAGCAGGTTGCCTCGCGGGCACTCGACCGCAACGCCGCCGCATCCTCGACGTGGACACGGCACGCTGTCCAGGAGCACGTCACCCGCATCACCACCGAGCACGGCGTGCAGGCAACGCCCGTCGAGCTGCGGGAGTTCATCGCCGTGGCGACCGAGCTTGCCGTCTCGGATTGCTTGTCCGTCCTCCCGCCAGGCGCGGCTCACCCGGAGCATGTTGCGCACTTGACCAGCCTGAGCGTGGTTGCTGCCGAGACCGCGCTGCGCGACCAACTCACCGCCGCAACGCCGGACCGGGAGCCGGAGCATCCCGACGTGACCCGAGCCGGACGAGCCGCCGAACTGGATGAGGGGCAGACCGTCGCTGCGGCGGCGGTTGCCTCGACCGACCCGCTGGTGATCGTGGAGGGAGCTGCGGGCAGCGGGAAGACGACCATGCTACGCACCGCGATCACCGTCGCTGCCGATCAGGGTCGAGCGTCGCGCGTGGTCGCGCCAACGTTGCGGGCAGCGCAAGTCGCTGAGGAAGAACTCGGGGTGCCCGCAACGAGCGTCGCGGCGCTCGTGCACTCGCACGGGTGGCGGTGGAACAGCGACGACGTATGGACACGCCTCACCCCCGGCGATACCGACCCCGAGAACGGGCGCACCTACACCGGCCCACCCGAGGACGCACGGCTCGCGCGGGGCATGCGCGTGATCGTGGAGGAGGCGGGGATGCTCGACCAAGACACCGCTCGTGCCCTCCTCACAGTGACCGCCGAGGCTGGGGCGACGGTCGCGCTCGTCGGCGACCGCGCTCAACTCCCCGCTGTCGGACGGGGCGGGGTGCTCGACATGGCCGCGCAGATTCGCGGGCGCACCTACGACATGACCAAACTGCACCGCTTCCGTGACGCTGAGTACGCGGCTCTGACGCTTCGGGTGCGCGACCGTGAGAGCCCCGGTGAGGTGTTTGACCGGCTCGCCGCGCTGGGGCTCGTCACCCTGCACGCCGACGACGAGCTGGCCCGCGAGAACATCACCACCCACGTTCGCGGCGGGGAGGCGATCACGGTCGCCACGAACGACGAGGCGGCGGCGTTGAACGAGCGCATCCGCACCGGCCGGATCGAGCGAGGCGAGGTCGGTGACGCGGTGACAGCGACAGGCAGCGAGGGTCTCCCCATCGGGGCCGGTGACCTGATCCAGACCCGGAAGAACGACACCACTTTGGGTGTGGCGAACCGGCAGCAGTGGGTCGTCCAGCACGTCACCGACGAGGGCACCGTCTACGTCCGCGAGGTCGGCAGCGGCCGCAAGAACCCTCGCACGGTCGCCCTGCCCGCTGAGTATGTGGGCGAGCATGCGCACCTGTCCTACGCGGCGACCGCGTACGGCGTCCAAGGCGCAACCGTCGACGCTTCGCACATGGTGCTGACCGAGGCGACGAGTGCGGCAGGGGTCTATGTCGGGATGACCCGAGGTCGCGAGATGAACCGGCTGCATATGGTCGCGGCGGACTTGGCAGACGCGCGGGCGCAGTTCATCGAGGCGATGGAACGTGACCTCGCAGACCGGGGCCTCGACCACGCCACCGCCCAAGCCATCGAAGCCGTGCAGGGCCTCATCAGCGATGGCCCGGCGAGGCTGGTCACCGATGAACTCGCTCGTCTCGACCAGGAGGCCGAGCGCGCCCAGCGGCAGGCGGAGCGGTGGGAGCGGATCGCCGCACGCCTCGACGCGCAGCGTGCCGCGCACCGGGCCGAGGGCGACGAGAGCGCCGCTGTGCTCCGCAAGGCCGAAGAAGCCGCCCAGCAATCGCGCTCCGAAGTCGCCGGGCCGTTGACGATGCAGGCCCAACATGATGGTGCCGCATACCTGACCGCCGTCGAGGACGAAGCCGCAGCCCGCGTCCGGCTCGCCACCTTGGGGCGGTTCGGCAGGCGCAAAGCCCGCACCGAGCACCGCACCGCGGCCGGACACACTCAGGCGCTGCGCGGACAGGTCAGCACCGAATGGGGCACCACCCCGACCAGCACTGACCGTCTCCCCGAGTGGGCAAGCAGGGTCGCCAAGAGCCGTGCCGAGGCCGACCCTCGCGTGACCGACGCCGCGCAGACCGTCGAAGCCGCCACCGCCGACCGTGTAGCGATGCGGGAACGTCACGAGCAGGAGCGCATGGCGTTGCTGGTCAGCGAGTACGGGGCCGAGCGAGTCCGCCGCGACCAGCTCGGTATGCGCATCACCAACCCGCACCGCAGTGCACACGACGCCCGCACCCAGGCCGCCGTCGCCCGTGCTGAGGCCGACGATCTGCGCAGTCTCCCGATCACCGAAGTCGCCGCACGCGTCGAGGCCAAGCGCGTCGAGCAGGAGCGCGCCCGGCGACGAGCAGCGGAGCGGGCGCGGCAGCTCCGTGACCCGTTCGAGCACGACCCCCACCGCAGCGGGCCGCGCCGCGAGGGGCCAGCACGAGGGCTGTAGGCCCGAGACTTCCGAGTGCGGGTCTGAGAGAATAGAGAACAGGAAGGAGGCGATGGTCGTGGTGTTCCAAGGCGAAGTGCTATCGGTCGGCGCGCTGCTCGATGCTGCCCGCACGACACCGGCGACCGCGCCGAACCCGAGCGTGGGGGTGCGGCACAACGCCGCGCAGAACGCTGCCGCCTGCCGCACGATGCTTGCCGCCGGTGAGCCCCTGGATGCGTGCTGGCGGTTCGGCATCCTCCAAACGCTGGACGACTACACCTCCGTTCTGCGTCGCGGTGGCCCCGACCTCGCCGCCGGGGTGTTCGCCGACGAGCCGCCCCGTACTGGCTCGGTCGAAGTCGATGCCGCGTTCGCCGCGCTTGCCGACTACCTTGCCGAGCGTGACGGGTGGCTTACGCCCACTTGGGCATCCGATCCCTCGCGTCACACGAGCGGCTGGTACCCGGCAGTTCCGGTGATCTTCCATGCCGAGGCCGACCGGGAAAGCCCGGAGGCGTTTCGGCGGCGTGGGATTCTCATCACCTCCCGTTCGCTGGCGAGGGCATGACCCAGGCCGGGCAGCTCGACGCGGACGGGGTACGCGCCCTGTTCGGTGAGTTGTCCGACCGACTCGCAGCAGCGGGAGCATCTGCGCAGTTGTTCGTGGTCGGCGGGGCGGCGATGGCCCTCGCCTACGACCAGGATCGGCTCACCCGCGACGTTGACGCCCTGTTCGTTCCCGTACCCGAGGTCAGGCGGGTCGCGGAGGAGATGAGCGGCCCGCACGGGCTCGAACCGGACTGGCTGAACGACGCCGCTAAAGGGTTCCTGCCCGGTGCGGACGAGCACCCCCGTACCGTGTTCGAGTCCGAGTCGCTGCTGGTGCAGGTGCCCTCACCAGGGTACCTGCTGGCGATGAAACTGCACGCCTCCCGCGACGAGCGCGACCTGGACGACGCGGCGCTGCTGTTCAACCGGCTCGGCTACACCACCGCCCAAGAGTGCATCGACCTGCTCACCGCCACCTACCCGACCGGGCAACTCCTGCCGCGCCACCGCTACATCGCCGAGGAAGTCGCCACCCGCGCGCATGCCCGCCGTGATGCCCCGGCGACCGACCCCGCGAAGCGTCGCCGGGAACCGAGCGTCGATGATGGCTTCCACCCGTTCCAAGACCCCTGGCAGCACCGCCCAGGGTCAGACACCCACGGGACAGGACGCAGCCTGTAACAAGAACACTCCCCGCCCAAAGCGGTAGAGTGGAACCGCGCGCACGCGCACGAACATAGGTGAGTGCGTTTGGGGCACCTCGCCTAGCCGAGCTGCACGTGCTCGGCCGTGTAGCTGGCTGGCAATGTCGCGCGGCGGGCACTGCGCTCGCTAGTCACATCCAAGGCGCCATCGCGGCGGACCTCATCGACCATCCAGCGATCGCCGTTCTTCACCCAGTCACTGCCGGACAGGGCCAGTCCGCGGTCGTTCCGGCGTGTGATGATCCGGTCTCCTGCGCCGACGCGCGTCCCGTCGTCGAACTGGATCAGGCGGCCGCGGCGCCGCTCCCCCATCAACTGCCGCTGGGCAAGGTGGTTGAGCAGGGCGACGTCATCGCGGGTGGATGCGAGCATGATCGAGTTCTTGCCGGCAGCACGATCGCTCGCCCAAGCGTCAACCATCTGCGTGTAGGCCAGCGTGCCAGCGCCTTCGTGGACGCGTCCGTTTGCCAGGTAGAAGCGAAGACCGGCGGGATTGCCTTCGCGGATCTTGGCGACGGCCTCGGCTTCCTCGGGATCCTGGAAGCGCACAGCTTGGTCGAGGCGCGGGGCTTGGTTGCGCTCGGCCAAGTCGCGAACGATACCGCCAGCGCCGATGGCCGCGAGCTGTTGGTCGTCACCGAGCATGCGCACCGTCGCTCCTCGGGAGGTGAGGTTGCCGACCACGTCGGCAAGCAGCGGCGTGCTGGCCATGGCGGCTTCGTCGACGATGACCAGAGTGCGACGGTCGACCTGCTCCCACCATTCAGGACGCGGCCTGTCGAGGTTGTCGAGGGTCCACCGGTACTTCGCCAGGGTGTCGCAGGCGCCGGGAAGGTGGTCACCGAGCTGCGGTGCTGCCGCGGCTGATGGCGCCAGTCTCAGCACGTTGCCGCCGGCAGCCGTCCACGCGTTGGCGAGTGCGGTCACAGCCGTTGTCTTACCAGTCCCGGCCGGGGCCAAGGCGACCTGCAGCCGCTGACCGGAGGTGGCCAACTCCCGCACCAGCGCCTGCTGCCCCAGGTTCAGCGGCACCGGCGAAGCCTCGATCGCCGCTTCCACCAGCGATGATGGAAGCTGGGGTGCGTCAAATATGTCTGCTTGATCGATCAGGCGCTGTTCGGCGTCGAGGATCCTGGTCGAGGAGTAGAGCGCGGTCCCGGCGCCGTCCTCGGCGGCACGCAGCTGGACCGAGTGGGTGTTCAGGGAGAGGTGGATGACCTGCTCGACCAGATCGTCCAACCGGGCTAACGGCACGTCCTGCTCCCGCGCCAACCGTTGGGCCTCGGCGCGTACGTGCCACGGTCCCCACACGGCGCGATGGTCCTCCATCACAGCGACCACCTGCCGCGCGGCGGTGTGAAGCCACTGCTCGTCGAAGGCACGGGATCGAGCCTGTGGCTGGCGCAGGACGGTCGACAGCATCGCGTCGACACCGCCGTGACCGAGGAGCTGGTCCGCCTGGGTCCGCCACATGCGGCGCTGTTCGGCCAGCGTGCGGGGCTCGTGCTTGGCGTCGCGGGTCTCCAGATTCGCCTGCTGGGCCAGGGCCAGCTGCTCGTTGCTGGTGGGGACACGACCATGGCGACGCTGGAAGTCAGCCGCCAGTTCGTCGGTGCGATGCTCGATCGCCCGCCGCCGAGCCGACCACTCCCGGACCAGCTCTGGCGAGACGCCGATCAGTTCCCGGACGGCGCGTTTCCCCTGATTGGCTAGGCGTTCTCCCTCGACACGTGGTGCGAACCGGACGGGCAGCGCGGCCTGCAGATGCGCTTCCAAGGCGGTGTTGTACGTCTCCGAAGCGGCGACCTTGGCCTTGTAGAGGACGCGCGCATCCAGTGCTAGCCACCGTCCGTCGCGGGTCTGGACCTTGTTGGCCACAACGACGTGGGTGTGCAGATCCGGGTCGCCAGCCCGACTGTCGCGGTGAGTGAACGCAGCGGCCACCAACCCTCTGGTCTCGACTTGGTAGGCGCCGCCCTTGCCCACTCTGGTGAACAGCGCATGCTGCTCGATCATGCGGAGCGCGTCCCCGATCGCCGCTTGATGGGCCCGCTCCACGATCGCAGCGGTGGACGGATCGGCCAGCGCCCACAAGGCCGAGACCGACTTCACTGGAGAGAAGGTCAGGTCGAAACCGGCCACCCCGGCCGGCGCCTTCAACTCACGGGCCAGGCGCGCCGACAGCTCGAGTTCGCTCGGCTGCCTCCCATGTTCTGCGATGAACCCCTCGGTAGCGACCTGGGTGCGGATCTCGGCCAACATTGCCGCTTGGTCGGCCCGGTCCAGGATGCGGCCACGGGTCGCGGCTTCGAGCCGGTCCGCCACCTCTCGCTGAAAAGCCGTGACCGATGCCCCGCGAAACGGCTGCCCGATCATCCTGGCGCCACGGATCTGCTCGGCAGTGGGCTGCTCGCCCTCGAACCTCGGTGACGGCAACTCCGCCAGGGGATGGAGCCCGGCGCCGAAGAGCGCGCGCATGTGCTCCGGCGTCACCACGTCACCGGCAGCAAGGCCGTCGATTGCTGCCATCCCCGAGCCGACCCAGACGCCCGGAACCTCGCCCCGTTCCGAGTAGTAGGACGCCAACGTGACATGCCCACGCTCGGCCACGTCCTGCCGCGCCACCTGCTTGGTCAGGTAGGCATAGCCGGTGCCCGCGGCCAACTTCTGCATGCTCATCACGCACACCCAAGCCCGTCCGAGACCGCTGGTGACCGGGGGAACACCTGGGTGCACCAGGTGTGTGGCTCACTTCAAGAGTCACTACAACTGTCACTCATAGTTTGACTGAGAGACGAGACTCCTCACTCAAACTCGAAGTGAGACTGCCACTCAACCCTGCATGGCACCGCGTCCGGACGAGCGCGTCCGATGATCAACGATGCGGTAGGCGATCGCGGCCACGAGTAGCCACCCGGTGGCGACCAGCAGCTCCCCCGCTACTCCGGGCCAGGGGCTTCGTCCGGCAAGGCTGGCGCGCATCGCGTCCAAGGCATGTTGCAAGGGCAGAACACCGCCCAGGAAGTGCAGCCATGGCGCCGCCCCGGGGGTGAGCAGTGCGCCCGAGGTCAGGATGACCAGCGTCCCAGCCGTGTTGTGGATGAGGTCCTGCGAGTCGTTGCCGATTGCGGGTGCAATGATCGCCAGACCGAAGGCGGTGCACGCCGCCAGCGCCGGCAACAGCGTCCAGCTGTGCCGTAGCACGGACAGCACGTGTGCGGGACTGTCCACGAGCAGTCCGATCACC
This sequence comes from Luteococcus sp. Sow4_B9, assembly GCF_052116585.1. Classification (NCBI taxonomy): domain Bacteria; kingdom Bacillati; phylum Actinomycetota; class Actinomycetes; order Propionibacteriales; family Propionibacteriaceae; genus Luteococcus; species Luteococcus sp. Sow4_B9. Next base: position 8,130 of record NZ_JBQKKT010000027.1, read on the forward strand.
ACGCAGACCACGATGGCCTCGACGAAGGCCCGAGCTGCCAGCACTCCGGTGCGCGCCAGGTACTGCAGCACCACGGGAGCCGCCGCGCGGCTGACGGCCGGGTAGGTCCGGAACCAGACGTCGTAGATTGGGACGTCGGAGGTGTGCGAGATGGTCGAGCCGGTGATGGCGAGGAATACTGCACCCACGTAGGTCCAGTCGAGGCCCGCCTGGCCCGCGATCATGCGTCCGAGCAGCACGTAGACCAGGCTCCGGAACAGCAGTGGAACGACCACTCCCAGCATCCAGTACTGCGGCGGCAACTCATCGGCCTGGACGCTGCGCCACATCCGCGCGTTGGCGGTGAAGATCTCAACCGAGCTCAAGGGTGGCTTCCTTTCGTGCACGGCGCAGCAGCACCTGCAACGCCTTGGCTCCCACGAGTGCGTACAGGACGGAGATGCCCGCGGCAGCTGCCCACAGGTCCCACCGGGGATGGGTGGCGGTGGAGGCGAGGAACCGCTGCAGCCACGAGATGTTCAGCACCGACCCCACCCAGGCCACCCACGTCGGCAGCTGGTCGTAGGGGATGATCGTGCCGGCGAAGAAGAGCACCGGGGCTCCCACGGCCGTGGTCAGCTGGAAGGCATGCTTGGTCAGCATCAGGCAGGCCCCGATCATGAGGCTCGACGCCACACCACCCGCCAGGACGGTCAGCAGCCCGACGGCCAGCGCCATCGGGGAGGCCACGCGCAGCGGGATTCCCAGCGCCAGCACGAAGGCCGTGTTGGTGGCCAGGATGAGGCAGGTGTCGTAGAGCACTCCCCCGACCGTCTTGCCCACCAGCACCATCAGGGGCGAGAGCCGACCGGTGAAGGAGACGCCCAGCGTTCCCGACTGACGCTCTCGTCGGATGATGCCGGCACCCGACCAGAGCGATGCACCCCAGAAAGATGCGAGCAGCACCCCGCTGAAGGCCTGGGTGGCCTGTTCCGGGGTCAGTCGGTCAAGCCGCGGCAGCATCACCAGGACCATCCACATGGCCGGGCTGACGAGCCCGGTCACCAGGTTCATGGGACGCGACATGACCACTTTGAGCTGGCAGGTCACCATGGCCAGGAAGCCGGTCACCGGTCGCTCCCGATGACCTTGCCCGAAGCGAGGGCGAACGCGTCCTCCAGGCTGGACGGCCGCACGTCGAGGTCGACGAGCTCCTCGTCCTGGAAGCGTCGTGCGAGGTCAGCGAGTACCGATCCCGTCCAGCGCTCAACCGGCACCACAACCTCACGAGCACGTTCCCCGACCCCGAGGTGCGCGGTGACGACGGCATCCAGCCCGGTCAGCCGACGGAACTCAGCCAGCGGCAGGTCGTGGGTGATGGTGCCGTGGCTGATCATCACCACGCGCTGCGCGAGGCGTTCCACGTCCAGCAGGTTGTGCGAGGTGAGAAGCACAGTCGTCCCTCCGGCGTGCATGCCGGCGATCACGCCGCGCAGCCGCTCGGACTCGTTGGGGTCGAGACCCACGGTGGGTTCGTCCAACAGCAGCAGGCGGGGCTCGGTGAGCAGGCCGACGGCGATGTGGAGACGTTGCCGCATGCCCTTCGAGTAGGTTTGCACCTTGCGTCGGCCGGCCTCGGCTAGGCCCACCTCGTCCAGCAGTTCGGGAATGCGGCGCTTCAGCTCCCGGCGACCGACGCCGTGCAAGGCGCCGAAGTACTCGAGGTTGTCCCTGCCTGTGAGCATCTCGTAGAGGCCACGGTCGCCTCCGAAGATCACCGTGGTGTCGCGACGAACCTGCTTCGCGTCCTTGACGACATCGTGCCCGAAGACGGACACCGAACCGCTCGATGGGAAGAGCATCGTCGAGAGGATCTTCGTCAGGGTCGTCTTGCCGGCCCCGTTCTCTCCCAGCACGGCGACCAGCTGGCCCGTGGGGACGTCAAGGCTGACGCGGTCGAGGGCGGTGACCGTCCGTGCGCCGTCGCGAAAGGTCCTCGTCAAGCCGTCGAGGTGGATGGCAGTGCTCATGGGCAGACGCTCGCATCCGCCCACCCCGGACGTCCATGGATGTAGCGTTCTGCTTCATGGAACAGAGCGCGCACGTCTACCGCAACGCGCTCGCAAACCTGCGCTTCTCGCCGAATCCGGTCAGCGAGTGCGCGTTGGCGTCCATGATCGTGCTCTATCCGGCACGTCACCCCTTCCACGCCAAGTGGTACGCCGAGACCGCAGAGGGCCGCTCCACCGTCGGCGAGGAACGCATCCTGACCCTCATCAATCGCGAGAAGTGCCTGGTCGACGTGTTCATGCGTCCCGCGAGCCGACGAGGCGTCAGCTACGAGGGCGAACGTCACATCCTCGAGCAGGTGCCCGCGCGGCGTTACAGGCATGACGTGGAGCAGGTCTGGGGACGCGACATTCCCGAGGTGCTGGGACGCACTGACGAGCAGGTCAAGGCCAACCTGCTGGCCATCTTGGACGACTTCTGGCACCACTGCTTCGAGGCCTACTGGCCGCGCTTCCGCCAGGTGCTCGACGCGGACGTCACCTACCGGGCCCAGATGCTCGCCGCCATGGGACCGGCCGCGGCCTTGGCCGAGGTACAGCCCCACTTCGTGGTCCGGGGGCATGACGTGCTGCTGCCACTCGGCAACGACCCCTGGCAGCCCTACGAAATCGACACCGCAGCCACCGGCTTCACCATGCTGCCGACGCTGGTCAAGTGGGGCATGAACCTGCCCAACTCGGGCGAGGCCGAAGCCGTCTTCAGCTATCGCGCGAGAGGCCGCGGACGGCTCACCGAGCACCAGGCCGACACCATGACCGGCCTCGTCGGCATCCTGGGCCGCACCCGCACCGAACTGCTGCTGAGCCTGGACGAGCCGGCCTCGTCAACGGCCATCGCCCTGTTCATGGGCGTCACGACCACCGCGGCGAACCAGCACCTGCGAGCCCTCGCCAATGCCGGACTGCTCCAGACCTCGCGCTTCGGCCGTTACGTGCTCTACGAGCGCACCCGGCTGGCGGATGACCTCATCGCGGCGAACTGAGGCTCAAGCCCCGGCAGCTCGTCCACGCGAAGGCGGATCAGGCGCCGTCCCACCCGGTACCCGCGCAGCTCACCGCGTCGAATCATCCGGCGCAGTGTCACGTCACTGACAGAGAGCCGCTCTCCCGCCTCTCGGATACTGATGAACTCGGGGGCCTCTCGCGTTCCCCCGCTCGTCTGCTGCGTTCCCCCTCGGGGCATCTGCTGTGCGCTCATGCTTCCCCAAGCCACGAGGGGCACCCGTGGGGCTCAATCCACAGGACATCATCGTCCTGGAGCAGAAGCCCGCTATTGCACGTATATTGCACGGACAAGCAAGAACCGCTCCGACCGGGGAGTTTTCCCTAGTCGGAGCGGTTCCGAGATCGTGCGCGAGAGAGGAGTTGAACCTCCACGTCCCAAGGGACACTGGCACCTGAAGCCAGCGCGTCTGCCATTCCGCCACTCGCGCATCACTTGGTTCTTGCGAACCCAGCCAGAGAAAACTAGCACAACCCCGCGGCACTTTGCACATCGAGGAGTCGCCCCATGTTCACCTGGTGCACATCCAGCACCCTGATCACCAGCTGAAGGCCTAGTCAATCCCGCATTCCTCGGAGAATGAAGGAACTCTCGGAAGTCTACGATCAAGCTCCCCGATCACCCAGGAGTCCCCATGCACCGTCGCGCGATTCCCGCCCTGCTCGTCGCAGGCTTGGCCCTCGCACCCGTCGCTGCCACCCCCGCGCAGGCAGCGCAGCCCGTGAAGTTCACGAAGTGGGTCGCCGACCCCAAGGGTGCGGACAAGATGACCAATGCCGGGTACAACGCGGAGACGATCACCCTCAAGAACACCTCCCGCAAGGCCGTCAACATGTCGGGCTGGACAGTGAAGGACCGCGGCAACAAGCACACCTTCACATTCCCCAAGGGCTTCGTGCTGAAGCCGGGAGCTCAGGTGACGCTGCACAGCGGCAAGGGCCGCAACAGCGCCTCGCACGTCTATTTCAACCTCAAGCGCCCCGGCTACGTCTGGAACAACACCGGCGGCGACGACGCGACGCTGCGCCAAGGATCGAAGGTCATCGCCAAGTGCACCTACACCAAGGGCGGCACCAAGTCCTGCTGAGCGGGCGGCGCTTTCACCCCCGCCCCACCGGACAACTGTCCTGGTGCGAGTTCTGCACGCCAGACGAGCACAACTCGCACCAGGACAGGTGACCAGCGCATTCAGCGGGCCAGCACCTGCCGAGAGGTGCCACTGGGACTGCGCCACATGAGCCGCGCCCATGCCGACCCCTGCCCACGCCGCACCCTCCCCACGCGCACCCTCCCCATGGCGCCGGTCTGGGAGACTGGACCCGTGAGTGAGACCTTCTACGACGCCGTTGGTGGCCACGAGACCTTCCAGAAACTGGTGCACCGCTTCTACGAGCAGGTCGCGGCGGATCCAGAGTTCCGCGCCCTCTACCCGGAGGAGGACCTGCGCCCCGCCGAGGACCGCCTGCGCACCTTCCTGGAGCAGTACTGGGGCGGTCCCAAGACCTACCAGGAGAATCGCGGACACCCCCGCCTGCGGATGCGCCACAACGTCTTCCGCATCACCCCCAAGGAGCGCGACACCTGGCTGCGCTACATGCTCACCTCCCTCGACGAGTTGCAGCTGGCACCCGAACACGACGCTGCCATGCGCGACTACTTGGAGCGGGCTGCCCATTCGCTGGTGAACTCCCTGCCCTCCCCGATGGACGGCTATCAAGGCGGGCCGAGCGTGCCGCCGGTCGTGCAGTAGCCCGACCCGCGGGGCCACCCGAAAGCAGCGCCCCGCCAGGGGAACCCATCCGCGTCATGTTCAACCGGCCCACAGGTTCGACGCGAAAGTCCTTCACCACTGGAAATGCCGGGGCAGCAGCCAAACCTCCGGCACCCCACCGACTTGAGTGCCCGTTCCAGCGACCGGCACGATTTAGTGATCTTTGTCACCATTGGCCGCAGACTCTCCGCATGCCTCGTTCGAGGCGACGCATGCTGGCCAACCTCAACGGAGAGCACCTTGACCGACATCACCACACCCGTCTCCGACCCCATGTCCGCGACAACGAAGGCCGAGCGCAACCGCGCCGTCTTCTCCAGCTTCCTGGGCAGCACGGTCGAGTACTACGACTTCCTGCTGTACGCCGCCGCTGCCGGCCTGGTCTTCCCGAAGCTCTTCTTCGGCAACCTCTCGCCCGAGCTCGGCACCACCCTGAGTTTCGTCATCCTGCTGATCGGCTACATCGCCCGCCCGGTGGGTTCCATGGCCTTCGGCCACTTCGGTGACAAGTTCGGCCGAAAGAATGTGCTCATCATCACCCTGATGACCATGGGTCTTGTCTCGGTGGCCATCGGCCTCATGCCGTCCGCCAACCAGATCGGCATGGCCGCCCCCATCCTGATGGTCCTCCTCCGCACACTCCAGGGTCTGGCCGTGGGCGGCGAGTGGGCCGGCGCCACGTTGATGGCCATGGAGCACTCCACCGAGAAGAACAAGGGCTTCGGCGCCTCCCTGGCCGTCGCGGGTGGGCCCACCGGCGCCGTGCTGTCCACCCTGGTGCTTGCGATCTTCGCCGCCGTCGCCGGAGACCAGTTCGCCAATCCCGACGGCCGCTACTTCGTCGACGACTGGGGCTGGCGCGTGCCCTTCCTGTTCAGCGCGGGCATCGTCGTCCTGGGCCTCTTCCTGCGCTCCCGGGTGACCGAGTCGCCCGAGTTCGAGGAGGCCCGCAAGGCAGGCAAGGTGCAGACCGGCATCCCCCTGGTGAAGATGTTCCGCGACGCACCCAAGGAGCTGGTGCTCGGTTCGCTCGCCGGCGCGGCTGGCCTCTTCCTGCAGGGCATCGGCGCCACCTTCATGGTTCCCTACATCGTGAAGACCACTGCTGCGGCCGGAGACCCGATCAGCCGCTCGGAGGCCCTGATGATGAACACCACTGGCTCGGTGATCGCCGTCTTCATGATTCCCTTCGTCGCCTGGCTGAGCGACCGCTTCGGCCGTCGCCCCACGATGATGGCCGGCGGCCTGGTCTCGGTGCTGGGCATGTGGGCCAGCTTCAACCTCATCCAGAGCGCGGAGCGACCACTGGTCTGGATTGGCTTCGTGGCTCTGGTCGGCATCTTCCAGCCCGCCCAGTACGGCCCGATCGGCGCCTTCCTGAGTGAGAAGTTCGACGCGGCGCACCGATACACCGGCGCCGGAATGACTTTCCAGGTGGCCTCGATCATCGGCGCCGGCACCGCCCCGCTCATCGCCGGCAAGCTGGTGAACCCCAATGTGGGCCTGACCAACCTGGCCATCTACGGCACCATCCTGTTCGCCATCTCCACCATCGCGATCTACCTGTCCAAGGAGACCGCCCGCCGTCAGACGCACCAGGACCTGTTCATCGAGGAGGCCGTCTTCAAGGCCTGACCAGCCGACACGCACAAAGGTGCTGGTGGCAACCGATCACTCGGTTGCCACCAGCACCTTCACTGTTGTCCAGACGGTTCTGCTGGGAGCCCCGCTCACCGGGCGGCCATCGCGTGGGGGGATGCGACGGCCGCCCGCTGCGGCGGTCACCAGACTGAAGGCTTGCTGTCCGAGAGATACCCAGGACCCCTCAGCAGAAGTTCAGCCCGGTGCCCGCCAGCGGTGACCCACCAAGGGGTCAGTGCTTCAGCAGGCCGATCAGGTAGTCGCCGTAGCCACTCTTGGCGAGCTTCTCGCCACGAGCGCGCAGGTCGTCGTCGCTGAGGAAGCCCATGCGCCAGGCGGCCTCCTCCGGGCAGCCCACCTGCAGGCCCTGACGAGCCTGGATGGTGCGCACGAAGTTGCCGGCGTCATTGAGCGAGTCGAAGGTTCCGGTGTCGAGCCACGCAGTGCCACGGGGCAGCACCTCCACCTGCAGCTTCTTGCGCTCCAGGTAGACGCGGTTCACGTCGGTGATCTCGTACTCACCACGGGCCGACGGCTCGAGCGACTTGGCGATCTCCACCACGTCCTCGTCGTAGAAGTACAAGCCCGGAACGGCGTAGTTGCTCTTGGGCTCCTTCGGCTTCTCCTCCAGCGAGATGGCGATGTTGTTCTCGTCGAACTCCACCACACCGTAGGCCTGCGGTTCTGCCACGTAGTAGGCGAAGACGGCCGCACCGTCGATGTCGGAGAAGCGCTTGAGCCGGGTACCCAGACCGGCGCCGTAGAAGATGTTGTCACCCAGCACCAGGCAGACCTTCTTGCCAGCTGCAAATTCCTCACCGATGGTGAAGGCCTGGGCCAGGCCCTTGGGCTCGGGCTGCACCGCGTAGGTGAGGTTCACGCCGAACTGGGAACCGTCGCCCAGCAGACGCTTGAAGCCCTCGGCCTCGTGCGGAGTGGTGATGACCAGGATGTCCCTGATACCCGCGAAGATCAGCGTGGACAGCGGGTAGTAGATCATCGGCTTGTCGTAGACAGGCACCAGCTGCTTGCTGTTGGCCATCGTGATCGGATGGAGTCGGGTCCCGGACCCCCCGGCGAGAATGATTCCGTGCATGACCCCAGTCTTGCATCTTTCCCCACACACAAGGAGATGCACGTCAAGTCGACTCACGGCCAAAACACAGGTTGGGATCGCTACGCTACGAGCATGTCCAAGATTCTTGTCACCGGTGGAGCGGGGTTCATCGGCAGCAACTTCGTGCACCACCTGCTGGCCAACTCCGACCACACCGTCACCGTCATCGACGCCATGACCTATGCAGGTATCCGCGCCTCTCTGGACGGCCTGCCCAGCGACCGCTTCGAGCTGGTCGAAGGGGACATCTGCGACGCGCCGCTCGTCGACAAGCTCGTCGCCGATGCCGACATCGTCGTGCACTTCGCGGCCGAAAGCCACAACGACAATTCACTCAATGACCCCTCGCCCTTCATCCAGACCAACCTGGTGGGCACCTTCACGCTGCTGGAGGCGGTGCGCAAGCACGGCAAGCGCTTCCACCACGTGAGCACCGACGAGGTCTACGGCGATCTGGAGCTGGACGACCCGGCCAAGTTCACCGCCACCACGCCGTACAACCCGTCGAGCCCCTACAGCGCCTCCAAGGCCGGCTCCGACCTGCTGGTGCGCGCCTGGGTGCGCTCCTTTGGCATCACCGCCACCCTGAGCAACTGCTCCAACAACTACGGCCCGCGCCAGCACGTCGAGAAGTTCATCCCCCGACAGATCACCAACGTGCTGTGCGGCATCCGCCCCAAGCTCTACGGCGCCGGCCAGAATGTGCGCGACTGGATCCACGTCGACGACCACAACTCGGCCGTGATGGAGATCATCGAGAAGGGCCGCTCCGGCGAGACCTACCTCATCGGCGCCGACGGCGAGATGAACAACAAGGACGTCATCGAGATGATCCTGCGCCTGATGGGTCAGCCCACCGACGCCTACGACCACGTCAATGACCGTCCGGGCCACGACCTGCGCTATGCCATCGACAACTCCAAGCTGGTCGACGAGCTCGGCTGGCAGCCCAAGTACCAGGACTTCGAGCAGGGCCTGCAGGCCACCATCGACTGGTACAAGGAGAACGAGGACTGGTGGCGCCCCATGAAGGATGCCACCGAGGCCAAGTACGCGAAGGTTGGTCAGTGATGGCGAACTCGCAAGCTCGTTCGAAGGCGGGTCAGTGAATGTCGCAGCTTGAGGTGCGCACCACCCCGATCCCGGGGATGCTCGTCCTGACGCTGCCGATGCCCGGTGACAACCGTGGCTGGTTCAAGGAGAACTGGCAGCGCGCCAAGATGACCGAGCTCGGCCTGCCCGACTTCGGCCCGGTGCAGAACAACATGTCCTTCAACACCGCCAAGGGCGCCACCCGTGGCCTGCACGCGGAACCGTGGGACAAGTACGTCAGTCTGGCCACCGGCCGCATCATGGGTGCCTGGGTGGACCTGCGCGAGGGTGACTCCTTCGGCGCCAAGTTCTCCATCGAGATGGGTCCGGAGACCGCGGTCTTCGTCCCCCGCGGCGTCGCCAACGGCTACCAGGCCTTGGAGGACGGCACGGCGTACACCTACCTGGTGAACGACCACTGGAGCCCGGAAGCCCGCGCCAGCTACACCTACCTCAACCTGGCCGACGAGACCGCCGCCATCGAGTGGCCGATCCCGCTGGACCAGGCCGAGATCAGCGAGGCGGACAAGAAGCACCCGCGGCTGGCCGACGTCGTCCCGATGAAGCCGGCCCGCACCGTGGTGCTCGGCGCCAAGGGACAGCTGGGCCAGTCGCTGATGGCTCTGCTCCCGGATGCCACCGGCGTCGACCGCGACGAGCTGGACCTGACCGACCGCGAGGCCGTGCAGGCCTACAATTGGAATGGCGTGGGCACCATCATCAATGGTGCCGCCTACACGGCGGTGGACCTGGCCGAGACCGACGAGGGCCGCAAGGACTGCTGGGCGGCCAATGTGCACGCCGTGCAGAACATCGTCGAGGTGGCGCGCGAGCGTCGCATGCGCCTGGTGCACGTCAGCTCGGACTATGTCTTCGACGGCACCGCCGAGGAGCACGACGAGGACGAGGCCTTCAGCCCGCTGGGCGTCTACGGCCAGACCAAGGCAGCCGGCGACGCGCTCGTCGCCACCCTGCCACGGCACTGGATCGTGCGCACCAGCTGGGTGATCGGCGGCGGGAAGAACTTCGTGGGCATCATGGCGGACCTTGCCAACAAGGGCGTCAAGCCCACCGTCGTGGCCGACCAGTTCGGCCGGCTCACCTTCACGACGGACCTGGCCGCCGGCATCGTGCACCTGCTCGATTCGGGCGCCGAGCCCGGCACCTACAACCTCACCAATACCGGTGAGGTCATGAGCTGGGCGCAGATCGCCAAGCAGGTCTTCGAGATGGTCGGCAAGTCCGCCGACGATGTCACCCCGGTCACCACCGAGGAATACGCCGCCGGCAAGAAGATCTCGCCACGCCCGACGCACAGCGCGTTGAAGCTGGACAAGATCATCGCCTCCGGCTTCACCCCGGCCCCGGCCGAGCAGCGCCTCAAGGAGCTGCTGGGCTGAGCCCGGACCACGCCTGGAGGGCCCGTCGCACCACGTGCGACGGGCCCTTCTGTGTCGCGGCACAGGTCCCGCCATCCCGCGGAGGGAGCCCCCGTGCAACCCCGGTCGCACTGGCTCGCCATGCGGGCCCCACCGCGGAATGTCGGCCAGCACTGGGAGGGCGGGTAGGATCATCAAGCCAGACGAGTGAATCCGGTTGTCGACTGAAGGAGGGCAGATGGGACTGTTCGATCGTTTCGAGAACAAGATCGAGGGTGCCGTCAACGGGGTCTTCGCGCGCGCCTTCAAGGGCGACGTGCAGCCGGTCGAGATCGCAGCACGTCTGCAGCGGGAGCTGGATGCCGAGGCGAAGCTCCTCAGCCGGGACAAGCGTCTGGTGCCCAATGAGTTCACCGTGCAGCTCAGCCAGCACGACTACGACCGTCTGGTGCCCTACTCCAAGACCCTGACCAGCGAGATCGTGCCGGAGCTGCGCGAGCACGCGGCCGAACGCCACTATGTCTTCAACGGGCCGATCTCCATTGCCTACGAGTTGGCCCCGAACCTGCCCACCGGCCGGTTCACCGTCACCAGCGCCGCCGTCGCCGGCATCGAGCAGGCCGACGGCCCCGCCTCCACCACCATGATCCGACGCTCCACGCTGGTGCTTGAGGTCAACGGTGTCCGCCATCCGCTGACCGCTCCCGGCCTGCTGATCGGACGCGGATCGGAGGCCGACCTTCGCATCAACGACCCGGGCGTTTCCCGTCGTCACGCGCAGATCCATGTGCGGGGCACGGGTGACGACATCGAGATCAGCATCGAGGACCTGGGCTCCACGAACGGGATCATCGTCAACGGCACCAAGGTGCAGCAGGCACAACTGGACGATGGTTCGCGGATCGAGATCGGGTCCACCCGCATGCTGGTCCACTCGCCGGTGGGAGCGTGATCTTGGCGGAAATCGTTGTCGCGGCCCTGCGGATCGCCTTCCTGGCACTGATCTGGGTCTTCATCCTGCTTGCGGCAGGGGTCATTCGCACCGACATCTTCGGTGAACGCGTCGACGCCGAGGGCAACACGGTGCGCCGCGGGCGTCGCCATCTGCGACGCAAGAAGGAGGAGCCCGTCGCGCCCCGGGCCCGCCAGCTCGTGGTGGCCGAGGGCCGCTCCAAGGGCGCCGTCTACGCGCTGGAAGGCGTCATGCCGATCGGTCGCGCGTCGAGCGCCACGGTCCAGATCGACGACGACTTCTCCTCCTCCCGCCACGCCCGGCTGCGCCCCGCCGAAGACGGCACCTGGGTGGTGGAGGACCTGGACAGCACCAACGGCACCTATGTCAACGCAGTCCAGATCACCCAGCCGACCACCGTCGGCCCGGGTGACCTCATCAGGATCGGGCGTACCCAGCTCAGACTGGAGAGCTGATCCATGACCTTCTCGCTGGACTTCCGAGCCCACTCGGAGATCGGCCTGGTGCGCAAGAGCAACCAGGACTCCGCCTATGCCTCCCCCCGCATGCTCGTCGTCGCCGACGGCATGGGTGGTGCCGCGGCCGGAGACCTGGCCTCCACCGTGGCGATCCGGGAAATCCTCAAGTCCGACTCCAGCCGTCCGCTGGACGAGACCCATGAAGTACTGGCCGGCGCGCTGAGCCGCGCCAACCACCTGCTGGCCGATCTGGTGCAGGCCGATCCCTCGCTGGACGGGATGGGAACCACGGTCTCAGCCGCCCTGTTCACCGGCAAGGAACTGGGCCTGGTGCACATTGGCGACTCGCGCGCCTACCTGCTGCGCGGCGGCACGCTGCACCGGCTCACCCATGACCACTCGTGGGTGCAGTCCCTGGTGGACGAGGGCAAGATCAGCCTGGCGGAAGCGGCCGTTCACCCGCACCGTTCGCTGCTGCTGAAGGTGCTGAACGGCCAGCCGAACCACGAGCCGGACCTGGAGACTGTCGAGCTGCTGCTGGACGACCGGATCCTGTTCTGCTCCGACGGTCTGTGCGGCTTCGTCAGCGACGAGCAGATCCTGCAGATCATGGGGTCCTCACAGGACCTCGACGAGGTGATGGGCCGTCTGGTCCAGGCCGCCCACGCGGGCGGCGGGGCCGACAACATCACCGTGGTGCTGGCCGACGTCGTACCGCACGACGCGGCCCTGGACGCCAGGGAGTCGGTGGTGGTGGGCGCGGCGCTCGACGAGAGCGTGCCCGACATCGAGGAGCACACCCTGGTGGGTCTCGAGGTGCCCATCCCGGCCGACGATCCGGAACCCGCCGCCATGGGTGAGCGCGTCGTGGACACCCCCGACCTGGCCGTGCTGGACGAGGAGGAGGCCTCGCGCTATGCCCCCAAGGCTGGGCGACGGCACCCCTTCCTGGTGGGGCTGGCGATCACCACCGCGCTCGCGGTACTGGCAGGAGCCGGACTGTGGGGCGCCTGGCGCTACAGCCGCACCCAGTACTTCGTCGGGCAACAGGACCAGCAGGTGGCCATCTTCCGCGGAATGCCCGGATCCCTTCTGGGTCTGGAGCTGAGCGAACTGGCCGAGACCAGCGACGTGCCGGTGGCCGATCTTCCGCTGTTCTTCCAGCAACAGGTTCGCACCACCATCCCGGTGGCCAGCCTGGACGGCGCCCACAGCACCGTGCAGCAGCTGCAGAAGCGGGCCGAGGCCTGCCGGGCGCAGCGAGCCCGTGGGAATGCGGCGCGCGTCGCCCCAAGCTCCAGCGCCCTGCCCACCCCCGGCGCCGCCGAGCGGACCCTGCTCAGCCCCGGCGCCTCATCCAATCCCGGCGCCCCCGCCAGTGCCGGAATCGACACCTCCATGCCGCCCACGAGCGCACCGGGGGCCCCGATGGAGGAGTGCTGATGAGCCCCCAGGCCACGCCCTCCACCACCGGAGACCGTTTCGTCTACCGTCGCCGACGCAATGTCGAGCTCTTCATGGACCTGTTCGCCCTCTGCTTCGGCCTGGCCGGCTGGGCGCTCACCGAGCTGAACCTCTACGGCCGGGTGCCCGACAACTGGCCCATCGTCACGGGTCTGTGGTTCGCACTGGGCATCGGACTCCACGTCGTGGTGCGCTGGCGGTTGGCCTGGGCGGATCCGCTGATCCTGCCCTGCGTACTGCTGCTCAACGGCCTGGGGCTGGCGATGATCCACCGGATCGACCAGATCCCCGATCCGGTCCGCCACGACGCGAGCACCCAACTGCTGTGGACGGTGCTCGGCATGGCCCTGTTCAGCGCCGTCGTGATCGGGCTGCGCGACCACCGCCGGTTGCAACGCTTCCCCTACCTGCTCTTCCTGCTGGGCCTCTTCCTGCTCCTGCTGCCCTTGGTGCCCGGTCTGGGCCGGGCCCAGTACGGCGCCCGGATCTGGATCCAGGTGGCCGGCTACTCCTTCCAGCCCGCGGAGGTGGCCAAGATCGTGCTGGCCATCGCCTTCGCCGGCTACCTGACCGACCACCGCGAGGTCTTGGCCCTGGCCGGCCGGCGCTTCCTCGGCATCGAATTCCCGCGGCTGCGTGACCTGGGGCCGATCCTCATCATGTGGTTGGCGAGCCTGGCGGTGCTGATCTTCCAGAACGACCTGGGCACGTCGATGCTCTTCTTCGGTCTGTTCGTGATGATGCTCTACGTCGCGACGGAGAAGGCCGGCTGGGCCATCCTGGGCGTCGGCATGATCGGCGTGGGCGGTGTGCTGGCCTACCAGTTCACCGGCCATGTGAAGGTTCGCGTGAGCTCCTGGCTGCACCCCTTCGAGGACTATGACTCCAACCTGCAGGTGATCAGCGCCCAGTTCGGCTACGCCTGGGGCGGTCTCACGGGCCGCGGCTGGGGGCTGGGACGCCCCGGTCTGACACCTCTGGCCAAGAGCGACTTCATCGCGGGCGCCATCGGCGAGGAGCTGGGCGTGATCGGCCTGATGGCGGTCGTCATGATCTACGCCATCATCGTCGCACGCAGCCTGCGGATGGCCCTGGCCGCCCACGACGCCTTCGGCAAACTGCTGGCCTGCGGTCTGGGCTTCACCTTTGCCCTCCAGGTCTTCGCGATCATCGGAGGCGTCACCCGCCTGCTTCCCCTGACCGGCCTCACAACGCCGTTCATGAGCCAGGGTGGCAGCTCGATGATCGCCAACTGGGTGATCGTCGCGGTGCTCCTGGTGATCAGTCACCAGGCCCGCCGCCCGCCGGTCACCGCCGCGCGCACCACGGAGGCCCAGTTGCAGAATGAGGACACCCTGGAGATTCCCGTCGTGAGGGGGCAGGCATGAACCGACCCATCCGACGCGTGGCCGTCCTGGCCGGGCTGATGTTCTTCGCCCTGCTGCTCAATGCCAGCTACCTGGTGGTCTTCCGCGATGCGAGCCTGGACGCCGACCCGCGCAACCGTCGCACGCGCGATGCCGAGTTCGCCATGCAGCGCGGCGCCATCCTGGTGGGGAACACCCCCATCGCCCAGACCACACCGAATGAGGGGCGCTTCAAGTTCAAGCGCACCTATGCCGACGGCCCGCTGTGGGCACCGGTCACCGGCTACTACTCCTATGACTACGCACAGACCGGGCTCGAGTCCAGCTACAACACCCAGCTCTCCGGCACCGACGACAGCCAGTTCTTCGGCCGGGTGATGGACACCCTGACCAGCGAACAGCCCGTCGGGGCGAGCCTGCAGACCACCCTGGACAGCCGCGCCCAGCGCGCCGCCAGCGATGCCTTGGGCAACCGCACCGGAGCCGTCGTGGCGTTGGACTACCGCACCGGAGCCGTGAAGGCCCTGGTCAGCAAGCCCAGCTATGACCCGAACGCGCTGGCCAGCACGGACCTTGCCGCGGCCCGCGAGGCCTGGACGGAACTGAACTCCGACACCTCTCGCCCGCTCACCAACCGTGCCACCAAGGAGGTCTACCCGCCCGGGTCCACCTTCAAGCTGGTCACCGCCGCAGCCGCCCTGGAGGACGGGATGGCACCCGACACGTCGGTGGACTCCCCCGCCTCGCTCACACTCCCGTTGAGCAACACCAAGCTGACCAATGAGGTCAACTGCGGCGGCGCGACGACCACCCTGGACAGGGCGCTGCAGACCTCCTGCAACACGGCCTTCGCCAACATCGGCCTCGACCTGGGCGACGAGAAACTGCGCGAACAGGCACAGAAGTTCGGCTTCGACAGCGCACTGGAGGGTGACCTCTCGCCGGCCGTCAGCCGCTTCCCCGAGTCGCCCGACCAGCCACAGCTGGCGATGAGCTCCATCGGCCAGTTCGACGTGGCGGCCAGCCCGCTGCAGATGGCCGTCGTGGCCGGCGCGATCGCCAATGACGGCCAGGTGATGCAGCCCTACCTGGTGCAGGACGTGCGCAATCCTGACCTCTCGCGGCTGTCATCCAATGACGGCAAGAAGCTGGAACGGGCCATGAAGGCGGACAATGCCCAGGCCCTGCAGCAGATGATGGTCAATGTCGTCGAGCAGGGAACCGGCAGCCGGGCCGGCGTCCCCGGCACCCGCGTCGGGGGCAAGACCGGCACTGCCCAGACCTCCCCCGAGCGCCCGCCTTATGCCTGGTTCATCGGTTTCGCCGAGGACCCCGATGTGGCCATCGCCGTCTTCATCGAGGACGCCCAGGTGCAGCGCAGCGACATTGCCGGTGGCCGCCTGGCCGGGCCGGTCTTCAAGGCCGTCGTGGAGGCACTGAAGTGATCCGACGCATCGCACAGCCAGTTCATGCGGAGGTCTCAACCTCCTCCCAGCTCCATCGACCACAATGGACAGTGGTCCAGATTGGGCGTGCACTTCCCGCAGCCCGACCGAAAGGAACGTCGCGATGACACAGGAGCATCCGGTGCTCGGAGGCCGCTACCAGCTCGACCAGGTGATCGGCCGCGGCGGGATGGCGGAGGTCTGGCGGGCACGCGACCTTCGTCTGGGCCGCGACATCGCCGTCAAGCGCCTGCGCGTCGACCTGGCCACCGATCCAACCTTCCAGGCCCGCTTCCGGCGCGAGGCCCAGAGCGCGGCCGGCCTGAACCACCCCAACATCGTCTCCACCTATGACACGGGTGAGGAGATCGACCCGCAGTCCGGCATCGCCGTCCCGTGGATCGTGATGGAACTGGTCGAGGGCCACACGCTGCGCGACCTGCTGCGCTCCGATCGTCGCATCCTGCCGGAGAAGGCCTTCCAGTGGACCCAGGGAGTGCTCGACGCCCTGGGCCACAGCCACCGCGCGGGGATCATCCACCGCGACATCAAGCCAGCCAATGTGATGCTGACACCCACCGGCCAGGTGAAGGTGATGGACTTCGGCATTGCCCGAGCCGTGGCCGACACCTCCGCGACGATGACCCAGACGGCCGCCGTCATCGGCACCGCCCAGTACCTCTCCCCGGAGCAGGCCCGTGGTGAGACGGTCGACTCGCGCAGCGACATCTACTCCGCCGGCTGCCTGCTCTACGAACTGCTCGTGGGTCGCCCACCCTTCGTCGGCGACTCGCCGGTCAGCGTCGCCTACCAGCACGTCCGCGAGGCCCCGGTGCCGCCGAGCGAATTGGATCCCGAGCTGACCCCGGCCATGGACGCCATCGTGCTGAAGGCACTTGCCAAGGACCCGGCGCAGCGTTACCAGACCGGCAAGGAGATGCGCGACGACATCGCGCGGTTGCTCGCCGGCCAGCAGGTGACGGCTCCCCTCCCAGCGGCTGCTGCCCCGGCCTCACAGGGCGCCCCGACGGCACCCACCGCCGTCGTCCCGCCCGCAGCCGTCCTGCCCACGAGTCAGTCCAGCGCAACCGGCCCCGCCACCGCGGTCTCCGCCGCCTCGGCGTCGACCGGCATCCAGGACGTCGTCGAGGAGGAGCCGCGCAAGCGTTCCCTGACGGGTTGGATCATCGGTCTGCTGGCCGCAGCACTGCTGGTGCTGGCGGGCGTGACGGCCTTCATCTTCCTCAAGCCCGCCGGCGACGCGGACATGGCCACCGTCCCATCGGTACGCGGCCAGAATGTCACGCAGGCCACCGCCGAGCTGGAGACCGCCGGCTTCCAGGTGGTGGAGGAACACTTCAACGGCAAGGTGGAGACGGAGAACCAGGTCACCGACCAGGATCCCGCCGCGGGGCAGGAGGCCCGCAAGGGAACCGCCGTCACCATCCAGATCAACGACGGGCCCAAGAAGGCCAAGGTTCCGGAGCTGAGCGGACTGACGGAGACACAGGCCCGCGAGGCGCTCGTCGCCGCCGGCTTCAAGCGCAACAACATCACCTTCGAGGATGCCGATCCTGCCGATGAGGCGAAGGCCAGCGACCTGGAGAAGGGCGAGGTGGTCTCCTCCAACCCCGCCTCGGGCGCCGAGGTGGCAGCCGACACCCAGAAGGTCACCGTCTTCCTGGCCACCGGCAAGGTGCTCGTGCCAACGGTGGTTGACATGCGCCAGGCCGATGCCGAGAAGGCCCTGCGGGAGGCCGGTTTCGAGGTGGCCGTCGAGACCGAGACGACGACTGACGAGACCGCTGAGGGACGCGTCATCCGGCAGGCCCCGGAGCAGAGTTCCCGCCTGGCCAAGGGCAAGACGGTCACGATCGTCGTGGGCCAGTACGCACCGCCCACCACCCAGGCACCGGAGCCGTCCCCGACACCCACGCAGGAGACCTCGGCCCCGGCCGACGCCGAGACGCCGACGCCGATGGGCGAGGTGACACCGATGCCGAGCCAGACCGACGCGGCACCGTCGGCCCAGCCCACGGACCAGACCACGGCGCCCACCGATGGTGGCAACCAGGCCCCCGGTGGCAACCAGGCCCCCGGTGGCGGCCAGACACCCTGATCGCTGTCAGATCATGCCCGGAGCGCCCCTCCACCGAACGGTGGAGGGGCGCTCTGGCTTGGGGCGGGCGCTCCGGCTTGGGCCGGCGGGCGCTGGGCCAGTCGGCTCTGGGCGATTCAGACGGCGAGGACGGGGCGCAGATCGGCAGCGCGTTGAGGGGCCGTCGCGTCGCCGCACTCCACGAGCCAGCGGGCCAGCATCTGGTGCCCGCCCTGCGTGAGGACGCTCTCTGGGTGGAACTGGACGCTCTCGCACGGGTGCTCACGGTGCCGCACCCCCATGATCACGCCATTCTCCGTGCGGGCGGTGACCCGCAGGCAGTCGGGCAGGGTCTCCGGCACGATCGCCAGGGAGTGGTAGCGGGTGCACGTCACCGGGCTGGGCAGATCCGCGAAGACCCCCTCACCCTCATGGAAGACCTCGCTGGTCTTGCCGTGCAGCAGCTCGGGTGCCCGGTCCACCGTCCCACCGAAGGCGACGGCCATCGACTGCAGCCCCAGGCAGACGCCGAAGATCGGAATGCGACCAGTCAGCTGACGCACCACCTCGACGCACACGCCCGCCTCCTCGGGCGTGCCGGGCCCCGGGGAGAGGAGTACCCCGTCGAAGTCCTGGATCCAGTCATCGGACAGGCTCCCATCGGCTCGCAGCAACCTCTCGTCGTCATTGCGCCAGACCTCCACCGTGGCCCCGATCTGGGCCAGGTACTGCACGATGTTGTAGACGAACGAGTCGTAGTTGTCGATGACGAGGATGCGAGCCATGGCGCCCATTCTGGCGCAGTGCCCGATGGTGGGCCGGCCGGTCCCATTCAAGGCCCGCTCCTGCAGAGTCGTGCTCCCGTCCCAGACCAGCTCCGTCAGCGACGGGCCTGGGCATCGGAGACGTCGAGGGAACCCGTGTACCCAGGCATGGTGACGCTGGCCAGTCGTGTCTGCTTCCAGCCGAGCCGGTAGGCGTCCACATACTGCTGGTAGACCGCCACCTCCTTGCTGGTGGCCAGGGCCGCCTCCATCCGATCCACATCCCCGATTGCCGTGATCACATACGGAGGGGCGTAGGGAACACCACGCAGCACGACGGTGTTGCCGACGCACTTGATGCCGGTCAGGGAGGTAACCCGCTGACCCTGGATGGTCATGGCCTCGGCACCACCGGCCCACAGGACGTTCACCACCATCTGGATGTCCTGTTGGTGCACGACGAGCAGGTCACCCGCCACACCGGCCGGCTGCACGCTCAGCGGCGCGTCGGTGAGGGTCACGCTGACGGCGGGCCCCTTCACCGGCGTCAGGCCCGCCTCACGGGTGACCTTGGCAAGTTCTTGATGGGCAGTGTCGTCGTCGTCGGCCTGGTCGCTCATCCGGTCCACCTCGGCACGCAGGGCGGCGACCTCCTGGGCCAGCTGGGCATTGCTGCGCCCCTGGGACCGCACCAGGTCTGCCAGGTCACTGTTGCGGTCGGGACGCAGGTCCGTCCCCCGGCTGATGCTGGCGCTGGTGGCAATCATCACACCGGCCAGCACAACCACCAGCAGGGACAGGAAGCGCGCGCCGCGCGAGACGGGCTTGTTGGCTTGCTTCAACCGAGCGCGCCGCAGCCGGCTGACGACGCGATGGCGGGAGGATTCCTGCGTGGACACGCGGACCTCCTCCTACCTCGGCGTTGTCATCGGGGGAATCCCCGAGGCGTGAACTAGGCTACCGGCTGTGACCCGGCAAGCCCGTCGGGCACAGTCACCCAGGAGTACGTCTTGCCAGAGTCCAAGGTCCGCAAGCACACCGCTGCCAAGAAGAAGGCGGAGCACAAGCAGGAACTCGCGGCCCAGCGCCGCCAGAAGGACCGGCTCCAGGGCACCAGTGGCGCCTGGGTGCCATGGGCCTTCTGCATCGTGGGTCTGCTCGGCGTCGCCTGGTTGGTCACCTTCTACATTGCCGGCAACCTCATCCCCGGCATGTCCGAGCTGGGCAACTGGAACATCCTGATCGGCATGGGCCTGATGGCGGCCGCCTTCGGGATCGCCACCATGTGGAAGTAGCCCTCCACCACACCTGCGTCAAACGAGAACTGAGTGTGTTCTGCACCGATGACGGTGCAGAACACACTCAGTTCGTCGTGGCCGACCCAGTGGGGCCGTCGGTTCAGCCCTGGGGCTTCAACAACGGGAAGAGGATCGTCTCGCGGATCCCGGCGTCGGTGAACAGCATCACCAGACGGTCAATGCCCAGACCCAGACCACCCATCGGCGGGCAGCCGAATTCCAGCGCGTTCAGGAAGTCCTCGTCCAGCTGCATGGCCTCCGGGTCACCGGCGGCCGCGGCCAGCGACTGGGCGGTGAGCACCTCGCGCTGCACCACCGGATCCACCAGCTCGGTGAAGCCCGTGCCCCGCTCCATGCCGCCGATGATGAGGTCCCAGGCCTCCACCAGGCCGGGCTCGCTGCGATGCGGACGGGCCAGCGGCTGCGCGATGGCCGGGTAGTCGCACACGAAGGTGGGATTGATCAGCGTCGGCTCGACGACCTCACCGAACAGCTCCATGGCCAGCTTGCCGGGTGCCCACTTCGGGTCGTGGTCGATCTCGCGCTCCTCCAGCAGCTGGAGGAGACGCTCGGCCGGGGTGTCGATGGTGATCGTCTCCCCCAGCGCCTCGGACAGGCCCGGGTAGAAGCTGAGCCACTTCCACTCGCCGTCCAGATCGATGGTGCCGGCAGGCGTCTCGATCTGGTGGATGCCGGTGGCCTCGGCGGCCGCCATGATGACGTCCTTGATCACGTCGGCGATGGTGAACTGATCGCCCCAGCTCATGTAGGCCTCGAGCATCGTGAACTCGGCCGAGTGCGAGCTGTCGATGCCCTCATTGCGGAAGATACGACCCATCTCGTAGACGCGGTCCGCACCGCCCACCATGGCCCGCTTCAGGAAGAGCTCCAGGGCGATGCGCAGCGTCATGTCGATGTCGAAGGCATTCAGGTGCGTGTTGAAAGGACGCGCCGCGGCACCGCCGTGCACCAGCTGCAACGTGGGCGTCTCGATCTCGATGAAACCCTGTCCGTCGAGCACCTTGCGGATCGCCTGGTAGATGGCGGCGCGGGTACGCACCATGTTGCGGGCCTCCTCGCGCACCACCAGATCGGCATAGCGCTGGCGCACCCGGGCCTCCTCCGAGAGGTCCTTGTGCAGCGTCGGCAGGGGGCGCAGGGCCTTCGACGCCATCCGCCACTCGGCGGCCATGACGCTCAACTCGCCGCGCTTGGAGCAGATCACCCGGCCCCGGACCCACACGAAGTCCCCCAGGTCGACGTCGGCCTTCCAAGCCGCGAGCGACTCCTCGCCCACCTCCGCCAGACTCAGCATCACCTGTAGGCGCTCGCCGGAGTTGTCGTGGGTGAAGCCGTCCTGCAGCGTGGCGAAGGCCAGCTTGCCGGTATTGCGGATGAAGACCACACGGCCACCAATCGTGACCTCGTCGGTGGTCTCCTCACCGGCGGTCAGCTGACCCCAGCCGGCGCGGACATCGGCCAGCGTGTGGCTGCGACGCAGATCTGCGGGGTAGGCCTGCTGCCCGGCCTCGATGATGCGTTCCCGCTTGTCGCGTCGAACCTGCATCTGCTCGGAGACGGAGGGCCCCTCAGCGGCGGTGGTTGCGGCGTTGTCAGTGTTCTGGCTCACCCGCCCAGACTATCGCGAGGGCCGCACCGTTCTGCCGCGCGCGTAACACCTGCCCATCGAGGGCCCGGATGCCTAGCGTTGGTACCCAAGCAAGCACCACCCGCAGTACTTGGACAGGTCCAACAGCCACCAGCCCAGGAGGATGCATGAGCGAGAACCGTTACGCCCCCGATTCCGACCAGGATCCCGGCACGCCCGACGTGGTGGACGCCAACGTGAACCCTTACCAGAACAGGTCCGAGGTGCCCGGCCCGGTGGAGTCCGCCGGAAACCCCGAGCGCTACGACAGTCAGAGTGACCGTCTCCGCGAGGCCGAGGTGGACCGAGAGGCTCGCACGGCTTCCGCCGGTGCCGACACCGACCGCATGATGGGCGAAGAGGACCGTGGCCTGCACGACGAGCGGCGCGGCGGCGGCGCCAGCGTCGTCGACGGCTCCGATACTCGCGGCGACGTGGTGGATGACCGCCGCGGAGAGGCCGTTCGTGAGGATCACGTCGGCGATGATCGTCTGGGGGACGGCCGGGATGACCGGGACATCCAGACCCCGGTGCGCCACGACCAGGACGGTGACGCCGACCGCACCGCGGACTACGGCATCGAGCGCGGAGAAAGCGATCCTGCCGCCGACGCGAATCCGGAGTTCCTCTGATCCGCAGAGCCCCAATCTGATCCGCAGGATCCGGCGACGGGAGCCAAAGCTCCTGCCAAGCTGTCGGTGCCGGTCATCCCGTCCGTAGGGTGACTGGCACCGACACGTTCGCGGACGTGACGCAGACGCAGGGGTCGCTGGCGGGGTCGCCGGTGCGTCAGTGCTCCGATCGCGTCAGGGTCCCGATCGCGTCAGGGTCCCGATCGGGTCAGGGCTTTTGGCCCTGTGATGGCCGTCCCCCTGCTGCGCGGACCACTCAGTCGAGCTCCACGCGGATCCCGTCGCTCTCCACCTGCCAGCGCACGTGGGACAGGTCACGGACCTGGGCATCGGCGTCGATCCGGTCCGGCGGAGTGCTGGTGAGGACCGCCAGGGTCGCCATCCCCGCTGCCCGCGCAGCCTCGACTCCCGTCGGGGCGTCCTCCACGACGAGGCAGCGAGAAGGGTCCGCTCCCAGCTGACGGGCTGCCGCAAGGAAGATGTCGGGGGCCGGCTTGCCCTCGGCGACGTCACTGGCCGTCACCAGCACGCGCGACGGTCTCAGGCCGGCGGCCTCCAGACGGGCACGGGCCACGGCATGGGTCCCGCTGGTCCCGATCGCCACGCGATCGGCCGGGAGCGCGTCCAGCGTCTCGGCAGCACCGGGCAGGGCTCGGATCGCGTGGGTGGTGGCCACCTCCAGCTCCTCGATGCGAGCCAGTCCCTCGTCGACGCGCTCCTCCGGCAGGCAGAGCCGGATGATGTCCTCGCTGGTCCAGCCGTGCCAGCTGCGTGATGTGTCCGGCTCGACGTCGTACTCGGCCATCCATCGTCCCCACGCCTCACCCAGGGCCTGGGCTGAGTCGACGAGCGTCTGGTCGAGGTCAAAGATGACGGCGTCGAAGACCCGTCCCTGCAGTGCACTGGCCATGGATCCATCCTGACACGGGCTGGATCGTGTGGGCTCGAGCGAGCCCAGCCCCGCCCCGCGTGGGATTGGTGGCCCAGCCCCCGCGCCGCGTGGGATTGGTGGCGGCTCCCCCGCCCCGCGTGGGATTGGTGGCCCAGCCCCCACCCCGCGTGGCTTTCATCACCCCGCGACGGGTACAACACACGCGACGTCACACAACCCACGCGACGCCGAACCAGGGCCTCACACCCCACGCGACGCCATTCCCAGACACCCGAACCCACGCGACGCCGCCGCCCCGGCGACACGGGGCAGTGAGTCAGGGCCTCACAACCCGGGACACCACCCCGGGAGCCGCAGGGTCCTCAGCCTCCCACCGGCCGCAGCATGGGCCAGGTGATGAAACCGTGCTCCTCCACCCGTCGCACCGGGATGAATCCCTTGCGCCGGTAGATGTCCACATTCCTCTCCAGATTGGTCTCCAGGTAGACGGGGAGCTCCCGCTCGTCGGCGATGGCCAGCCCACGGTCCAGAAGCTCCGACGCGACGCCGCGCCCCTGGTGCGTCGGAAGCACCGCCAGCGTCGCCAGATAGCGCTGTGGACCGTCGATCACCTGCCGGTGCAGGGCGACAAGGGCGTTCTGGGCAGCCATCAGCGCCAGCCCCGCCCGCACCCCCGCAATCGTCGCGATCTTCAGATTCGTCGGGTCGACGATGTCTCGCCAGCGCACCGGGGAATCGGCTCGGTCCAGCCACAGGGCCACCCCGACGGGCGCACCGTCTCGCTCCACCAGATCCACCGACCCGTCGCGCAGACACTCCCGCGCGATGCCGCCGAAGACCAAGGGCAGCAGGGAGGTGCGAGCCGTCAGGTCAGGGACGGTGTGCACGAACAGCGGGTCATCGACGAAGGCGGCCGCCGCGATCCGGGCGGCAGCGCCCACCGGATCGGCTGTGCGGGCGTGGGTGCGCTTAAGAGCTCGCG
Source organism: Luteococcus sp. Sow4_B9 (assembly GCF_052116585.1). Lineage (NCBI taxonomy): Bacteria > Bacillati > Actinomycetota > Actinomycetes > Propionibacteriales > Propionibacteriaceae > Luteococcus > Luteococcus sp. Sow4_B9. The sequence continues at coordinate 32,202 of NZ_JBQKKT010000027.1, forward strand.
CGGATAGGAGGGACAGGTCCGGGGGCGAATATTCCCCGCTGCTAGCATCTGTAGCATGTCAGGCGCTTCGAGCTCGGCCGCTTGCGCGGCAGTGACCAGGA
>NZ_JBQKKT010000028.1:0-31168 GCF_052116585.1 Luteococcus sp. Sow4_B9
TAGAGCCGATGGTACTGCAGGAGGGATCCTGTGGGAGACTAGGACGCCGCCGGACTTACACAAACACCCCTTTGGGTTGTCACCACGGTGACACACCCAAAGGGGTGTTTTGCATCCCCAACCACCACGAACCGCTCATCCCCACTCGAACACGATCCGACCCCTGGGGATTCCGAACTCACCGCGTGGCATCCCATCAGTACGCGTGGGATCCAACTTCTCGCGTGTGTTCTACCAGCAGCGAAGCAACCAAACCCACGCGAAAGCGAACCAAGGGGGCGGCAGGTTCACTTCCACCGTCGGGCAGGATGAATCTCGCCGTCGGCGAGCAGCCCCGAGACCGCGGGGCGCTGGTGGCTCTAGTCAAGAGGGGACGTCACTGGGTTCGACACTGCCGACGATGGTCCCACGGGAGGGAGGCATTGAAGCATCCCCCCACCAGTTCTGTCAGAGCCATTCTGAGCGTCCCGAGCGAGAGGAACTGGAGCGGGACGTGCCCAAGGGCGGCTCAATTCCCATCCAGACATGCCACGTCCAGGGGCGATCAGGGGCGGCCGGTCACATCCTGAGGGGGCAGTCGCGTAGAGCTGCAGGGGTCGGTATGCACTGAACCACGTGCCCTCGCTCGTTCAGGGCTTGCGTGTCCCCGGTGCTTCGAGCGACGATCATTGGCCGAACAGCCGGCAAGCCTCGCGTGGTCTCGCCGTTGAGTACGGTGCAGCAGACGCGACGTGGGCACAACCCACGCGGCCGGGGTTGGGATTGGTGAACGTGGGGGCGGGATGCCGTCGGGCCGGGAGTCTGATGCAGAAGGGCAGGCCGTCGAGTCATGGCCAGATGCCCCCTCGCGCTTCTGGTCAGTGATGGGGCCCATGATCGGGTTCCATGCCCCGCCCCTTCACAATGCCATTGCTCACTGGTGTATGTATGTACAGGTATGAGGTAGAAGGAAGATCTCAGGTGCAAGCTGCTGGATTGGGCGTTGCGCGCGGGGTCACTCCACCGCGGCTCGCAAAGGGGGAGCCGCGGGAGGTCCACCGGGTGGTCCCTCTGGCATGAATCCATTGCGGAGTGAAATGGTGGAGGCAATGGGCGTCTGATGGGGCTCGTCCGGTGGGAGCTCTGTGGCGCAGCTCTGCGGGCTTGGCCCGTCGGTTCACAGCGAGGATGGCATGGCACGGCAGTCGGTTACAGAAGCGTCGCTCATGGAGCATGTGGAGAGGTTGCAGGAGCTGCATCCACCGCTGCGGCCGGGCCAGGTGGATCGGACCATCAAGGACGCAGCGGCGGTCAAAGGGCGCTTCGCCCCTACGCTGAACTACCTCGCGCGAGTGGAGCTGGAGGTGGAGCGCAACCTCTTGGAGCTGCTCACCATCCTTCCCGACGCGGGTGAGGTGGACCGCTTCTTCTACCAGGACGTCTGGGGCCCACAGGAGCTCGCGCACGGTGAGATCCTTGATCAACTTCAAGTTGATCTTGGAGTTCAGCCTGCAGCGCCCATGCTCGAGATCTCCTTCTCCATGAAGATGATGGGCGCGCTGTCGCGCTTTGGGGACATCCAGGACGTCTCCCGCTTCATCTACTACCTGACCGGTGCATCAACCGAGCGACAGGCGGTCCTTGCCTACTCCGCCTTCATCGACGGACTAGATGCCATGGAGGAGCACGCCATCTCGCAGACGATCGTCCACCCCATCAAGCAGCAGGAACCCGGCCACTTCGCCTTCTATCGCCTGAGTGCCCAGAAGATGATCCAGGACAGCGAGTTGCGCCCCTGGCAGCTGCACCTGACTCGCCTTTTGCGGAGCAAGTCCTATGCGCTGGTCGGCACCAATCGGATGGAGAAGTACAAGCACCAGATGGGCACCGTGATCCACCAGTTGGGATTTGAGGACGAGCTGGAGCGCTACGCGAAGGAGATCGGACGCCTCGAGGCCCAGCTGCTGTGGGCGCATGAGCAGGGGATGGAGTACCCGCCCTACTTCCTGGAAGCGCTGCGCGAATCGGTGGAGCTCTATCGGGAGCGTGGCAGCTTCACCGTCGAGGCTCGTGGCTGAGAACGTCGTTCCGGTGGAGGAGTGGTCCTGGCTGGAGACCGACGCAGAGACGGCGGCGCGACGGCTTCTGGGATGTGAGCTGGTCAGCCGGATCGGCGACGAGGAGACGCGGATCCGGATCGTCGAGACGGAGGCCTATGACCAGGCAGACGCCGCCAGTCATTCACACCGGGGCCGGACAGCGCGCAATGACGCCATGTTCTTGGCGGCGGGGCACGCCTACGTCTACCTGATCCATGGTCTGCACCACTGCATGAATGTGGTCGCGGGGCCGGAAGGATTCGGTTGCGGGGTGCTGATCCGGGCGGGAGAGCCGCTCGTCGGTGAACGGCTCATGACGCAACGGCGCGGTAGGGCTGGTGTGGAGCTGACCAATGGGCCAGGCAAACTCTGCCAAGCCCTGGCGATCACGCTGCCGCTACGAGGTCATGACCTGGCCGAGCCGCCACTGCAGCTCTTGCGACGCACACCAGTCGAGCCTGATGAGATCGTCACGACCACGCGGGTGGGGATCACCAGGAACAGCGACGCCATGCGTCGCTACTACCTGCGCGGGAACCCGTGGGTCTCCAAGCCATGGGCGCGTGATCACCACCGCTGACCAATGTGACAATTCACACATTGTGCGTCGCGAAGTCGGCAAGAATGGCGACATGACCGAAGCCTTCGCCTACTTCGAGCGGGAGACACACGACCGCTTCCGCCCCACCTCTCACGTGGGCGGCGCCTGGAAGACCGACGAACAGCACATCGCCCCCGCCATGGGCCTGCTGGCGCACGTCTTCGAGACCGATCACCGCGAGCGTCGCGGAGACGACGGCCTCGCGCTGTCCCGCGTCTCCTACGACATCTTCGGTGTGCTGCCGATCGAGCCCGTCGACGTCTCGGTGCACATGGTGCGTCCGGGCCGCTCGATCGAGTTGCTCGAGGCCCGCCTGGAGCACCAGGGACGCACCGCCCTGACGGCCCGAGCCTGGTTTGCCAGCACCGCGGACACCGAGGCCATGGCCGGGAGCACCTTCCCGTCGATCCCCGCGGCGGAGGAGCTGCCCATCTGGGAGATGACGGAGCGGTGGGATGGCGGCCTCGTCGACTCGTTGGAGCTTCGTCAGCGCGTCATCGAGACCGGGCACGCGATCACCTGGATTCGCACCGACGCGGAACTCGTGGCCGGCGAGCCGGTGAGCCCCACTGCCGCACTGCTCGGCCTTGTCGACGTTGCCAACGGCCTGGCCTGTCGGGTTCCGCCGGACCAGGTGCTCTTCCCGAATGTGGACCTCACCGCCCACCTCTTCCGGGAGCACCACGGCGAGTGGACGGGCTTCGACACCACCGTGCACTTCGGCCCGACGGGTGTCGGCCTGACCCACACGGTGCTGCACGACGACCGAGGTCCCTTCGGCACGGTCGCGCAGAGTCTCACGATTCGTCCCCGCGCGTAGCCTGCTCATCGTCGCCCGGTCTGGTGTGCATCGCTGGGTTTCACAGCGTCTGGTTTGATGCCCCCATGGGACGAACACGACAGACGAAGCAGCCACGAGGCCGGGCCGAGGTGAGCGTCTCCCGCATCGAGGAACACCACCTCGAAGCGTTGGCAGAGGATTCGCCGCTCCTCGAACCCAGCCGCGGACTGTGGGCGGCGCGAGCGGCTGGCGACGGCTTCGGGCTGGTCGCCGTCATCGATGCGGTGCCGGTGGCCGTGCTGGGGGTTCGCTTTGCCGAAGAGGGCTGGCTGCTGCACGGTCTTGCCGTGGCAGCCGACCAGTCCGGTCCCGAGATGGCCGGTACCGAGGTCAGGACCCGTCTGCTCGATGCGGCCGAGGAGTTGGCGCGGCCACTGGGTTCCCTGGCCTGGGAGGCAGGTGCGGACGCGGCGCTGGCCGAATCCCGCGGATACCGCCCCATCGGCGGCGTGGCTGGCCCTGTCCGGGTGCTGAAGGAGTTCAGTGACGAAGGGTGAGGGGCTGTGGCTGCTGAAACCCGGTCGAATCCGGACATCCATCTGGATGTGACCGTGTCGCACGCCGTCGGCGACCAAGTTTCCGCGCGCCGTGGCGGCTCGTCCCGAGGCCCGGGGCGCGCGCGTCCCCGGCGACGTGTTGACTGTGACGCAACGTCACAGTGGATGCTCATCATGTGAAGATCAGCGAGCTGGCCGACCTGGCCGGAACCACCGTGCGGACCGTGCGGCACTACCACCACGTGGGCCTGCTGCCCGTGCCCGAGAACCAGGGCGTCCGTGACTACGACTTCACCCACCTGGCCCGGCTGCTGCACGTGCGATGGCTGGTGGGGTCCGGGATGGGGCTGTCGGAGGTCCAGACAGCCATCGGGGACGACGACCAACCACTCGCGCAGCTGGCCGTCGACGACCTGGCCGCAACCCTGAACGGGATCGACCGCACCATCACGGAGCTGACTGCGCAGCGGGAGAAGCTCGTCGTGATGCTCGAATCGGCGCGTGAGGGACGAGGCGCATCCCCGCTTCCCGCCGGACTCTGGGAGGGCTATGAGGTGCTGCAGTCGGCGGCGCCCGACGAGGTCTCCCGCCAAGCGATCATCCGGGAACGGGAACTGCTGGAGGTCGCCTGCTTCTCCGGCCTGGTGCCCGACTGGGCCCTGGCCTTCGCCACCCAGACCGACGGCCCCGCCCTGCGGGCAAGCGTCGAGAACTTCACGGAATTCGCGCAGCTGCCGGAGATGGACGAGGAGACCTTCCGGGAGGCGATGCCGCGCCTGGCTCGGGAGCACCTGGCCTGGCTGCAGACCTTCGAACCCAGCATCAGCGACTTCGTCGCGAAGGCCCGCGAGACCTGGGATGACAAGACCTTGGTGAGCGAGGTCATCCGGTGGTGTGACGCGGCCTACCCGCACCCGCACCACCGCGCCTACTTGCGGCACTCGATCGAGCTGATGAGCGACCACTTCCTCGGGAACCAGCCAGCCCCAGCCGCCTCGGTCCCAGCCACCCCGGCCCCGACCACCCCGGCCCCGACCACCCCGGCCCCGACCACCCCGGCCCCGACCACCCCGGCCCCGACCACCCCGGCCTCTTCCAAGCCGGCATCTTCCAAGAAGGAGCACGCATGACCACGCCCAGCCCGACCCAGTCGAGCCCAACCCCGCGCCATGCGGAGGCTTTGGCCAGCCTCACCGGACTGACGAAGAGCTTCGGCGAGCTGGCCGCAGTCGACGGGTTGGACCTCGTCGTGGACCCCGGTCTGGTGCACGGCTTCCTGGGCCCCAATGGCGCCGGCAAGTCCACCGCGATCCGTTGCCTACTGGGACTCTACGCACCCACCTCCGGCACGGTCGACCTGCTGGGGCATGATCCGCGCAAGGATCCGCAGGTCACTCGTCGGGTCTCCTATGTGCCCGGCGACGTGGTGCTGTGGCCCAACTTCACCGGACAGCAGGCGCTCGACGCCCTGGCCGGGTTGCGCGGCAGCAGGGACGAGGCTCGCGAGCGGGAACTGATCGACGCCTTCGCGCTGGACCCGTCCAAGAAGGTGCGCTCCTATTCCAAGGGCAACCGGCAGAAGGTGATGCTGGTGGCAGCTTTCAGCGCCCGCACCGAGCTGCTGGTGCTCGACGAACCCACCAGCGGCCTCGATCCACTCATGGAACAGACCTTTGCCCAGTGCGTCCGGGAGGCCGCACACGAGGGGCGTGGCGTGCTGCTCTCCAGTCACGACCTGGCCGAGGTGGAACGGCTGTGTGACCAGATCACCATCATCAAGGACGGCCAGCTGGTGGAGTCGGGCAGGCTCACCGAGCTGCGCCACCTGGCCGCCAGCACCATCCAGGCCCGGCTGCCGCACCGCAGTGTGGAGTTGGCCCGTCGGATCGAGGGGCTGGACGCGCACTGGGAGGACGACCGGATCACCGTCCAGACACCCCACGACAGGGTGGCCGACGTGCTGGCCGCGGTCGTCGCGGAGAATCCCGCCGAGGTCACCTGCAGCCCGGCCAGCCTGGAGGACCTCTTCCTGCGCCACTACGAGGTGGCGGCGCGGTGAGGGGCATGCTCGCCATCCAGTTCCGACGCCAGTGGAAGCGGATCCTGCTGTGGGTGGTGCCCATGGTGGCGATCATGGTCTCGACCCCGCAGGCCTATGCCAGCACCTACCCGACAACGGAGTCGCGCGCCCTGGTGGTGCAGATGTTGCGGGAGTCGGCCGGCCCCAAACTGATGTACGGCCTGCTCCCGCTGCCCGGCGGCACTGGCCAGATGCTCGTCTGGGAGTGCGGCACCTATCTGGCGATTGTGGGCTCCATCTCCGCGGCGCTGCTGGCGATTGCCACCACTCGTGGTGAGGAGGACGCCGGGACGCTTGAACTCGTGCGCACCCACGGGGTCACCGCCACGACGGCGCTGGTCTCCGGCGCGATCGTGGTGCTCGTGCACAACCTGCTGCTGGCGCTGGGCTGCGGGATCGGGCTGGCCGCCCAGGCGGGTTCGGTCGACGACGTGCCCGCCAGCGGCGCGTGGGCCTTTGCCGCGGGACTGTTCGTCGTGAACAGCTTCTTCGGCGCCCTCGGACTGGCTACAGGACAGGTCTTCCCGACCGCCGCCCGGGCCCGCTCCCTGGTGATGGTGGTGCTGGGCCTCGGCTTCCTGGCCAAGGGCATCGCCGCTGTCCAGGACCTTGCCTGGCTGAGGTGGCCCAATCCGCTGGCCTGGTTGGAGATCGTCGCCCCCTACACCGACGACCGGGTGGGCGTGGCCGCCGCACTGCTGCCGGTCTGCCTCGCGGTGGCGGGCGTTGCCTTCATCGTCGTGCGACGACGGGAACTGGGCGCCGGCCTGGTGGGGGACCCCGACCGTTCCGACGCCCGCGCCCGGATCAGCAGCCTCACCGGACTGCACCTGCTGGCAGGGCACGGGCAGCTGGTCGGGTGGAGCGTGGCCGTGGTGGCCGCCGCTGGCTTCTTCGCGTCGATGTGCGGCTCGATGACCGACACCGCCACCCGCGACGAACGCACCGGTGACCTGATGAGCCAGATGACCAATGGGATGGACCCGGTGGCCGGCTACTTCATGTTCTCCGGGCAGTTGGTGGGTCTGCTGGGGCTGTGCGCCGCCGTGGCGATCGTGCTGCGTACTCGGCGCGACGAGGTGACCGGACTGCTCGACCAGGTGCTCGCCACGGGGCAGCGACGTTCCCGGCCCCTGCTGGTCTCCACTGGCGTGGCGATGGTGGCGACAACGCTGATGGTGGCCGTGGCGAGTGCCATCAGCGTGCTGTGTGCCGAGCTGGTGCTGGATGATCCCAACGCCTGGCAGGAGGCCCTTCGCCACACCCTGGGCCAGGTGCCGGCGGCCTTGGTGGCTGCGGCGATCGCTGCTGTGGTGGTGGCCTGGCTGCCGCGATCGCCATGGCTGGCCTGGCTTCCGGTGGCGGCTTCTGGGGTGCTCAGCATGCTGGGTCCGGTGCTGCGGGCGCCCCAATGGCTGGTGGACCTCTCCCTGCTGGGGCAGTCGCCGACGGGATGGGATGACTGGCCCGTGCTCGCCCTGATGGCTCTCGTCTCCGCGCTGGCCGTCCTGGCCGCGTGGTGGCGGATGGACCGACGGGACCTGATGGCCTGATCGGGGGGGGCGGGTCAGCCCCGTGCCAGCCGTGCCAGCGCGTCAAGGGTGAGGCCGCGGAAGTCCGGGATCCGGGGGAACTCGCCGTCGAAGTCGGTGAGCTGGCCCACCACCACCACGCGGGCGCCGGCTGCCGCGGCGGACCGGACCCCGGCGGGGGAGTCCTCCAGTGCAATGCAATCCCGCGCTGCGACTCCCAGTCGCTCAGCGCCCAGCAGGTAGGGCTGTGGATCGGGCTTGCCGTGAGTGATGTCCTCGGCGAAGACACAATGCGGGGGCACCGGGACACCCGCGATGCCCATCCGGTTGGTGGCCAGAGTGCGGCCCGCGGAGGTGACCAGCACCCAGGCCTGCGGATCCAGCGAGGTGATGAAGCTCGCAGCCCCTGGCACCTCGACGATCCCGTCGACGGCCTCCTCCTCGAGCTGCTGCAGGGTGCTGGCCTCGTGGGCGGCCAGTTCCTCGTCGGCCAGGAAGTGGTGGGTCGTCGCGCTTGTGGGGCGGCCGTGCGCAAAGGCGATCACCTCTGCGGCGTCCAGCCCGTGCCGCGCGGCGAAGGCCTGCCAGGTTGACTCGACGACGGCGGTGGAGTCCACCAGGGTCCCGTCCATGTCCACCAGCAGGTGGGGGTTGGTGTGGTGGGAGTTGGCTGCGCTCATGCGACCCACTCTGGTGGGCCCGGTGATCATTGGCAATGATCACCGGATGGGGCGACGTCGAGGGCGTCGCCGGCAGGCCCCGGCCGCGACGCCTTCACCAAATCGCAACATTTCCGTGACTGCTCCGAGAGACCGTTTTGCCATGCTGAGGGGCAGAGCCCCGCACCAGGTGGGGCGCGGACCCCAGGAGCACCATGCGTCGCACCGTCACCCTTGCAGCACTCGCTCTGACGTTGGCCGTCACGGGCTGTTCCTCGAGGACCCCCGACGAGGCCACTCCCGCCGATGCGAGCGTCGCTGCCACCGCCGCGGGCACCGCTTCCGTGGACGCCAAGCTGGCCGAGCTGGGCCTGGCGGGCCAGGACGTCGCCGCCATCATCGAGGGGCTCGACCAGACGCAGAAGGACAAGGAGATCCAGCTCAACGGATCCGTCCGTCAGGATGAGCTGCTGCTCACCGTCGGCGACGACGAGTCAACCCAGCAGTCCATCCCGATGCCCCAGGACAAGACCTACGTCTCCGTCGCGCCCTATGTCAGCAAGACCCACGAGTGCTTCGCCCACCACCTCACCGGGTGCCAGGGCGAACAGGTGGGCAAGGCCTTCGACGTCACCGTCACCGATTCCGAGGGCACGGAGCTGTTCAAGGAGAAGCTGACCAGCTACGAGAACGGCTTCGTCGGCTTCTGGCTGCCGCGCGACGTGAATGGCACCCTCGCGATCAGCGGTGAGCAGGGCAAGGGCAGCATCCCGCTCTCCACGGCCGATGACGCCCCGACCTGCATCACCACCCTGCAGCTCGCCTGACCCTCCCACCCGGAACCGCCCCCGGGGCCCGGCTCCGAACCCCCTCTTCCCCAACCCCCTTCCCAGACCCAGGAGAAGATCATGAAGAAGTCGCTCGCCCTCGCGGCAGTCCTCGCCCTTGCGCTGACCGGTTGCGGTCAGGCTGAAGAGGCGGCCACCGAGGCCGCCGACAAGGCCACGTCCGCCGCGGCCAGCGCCCAGGGCTCCGCCGAGTCATCGCCCCAGGCTTCCGCCGAGGAATCCGCTGCCGCCCCGGGCCAGGCCGAGCACAACAGCGCCGACGCGATGTTCTCCCAGATGATGATCGTCCATCACGAAGGCGCTCTGGAGATGTCCGAGCTGGCCGAGGAGAAGGCCGGCAGCGAGGAGGTCAAGGCGCTCGCCACCCGGATCAAGGACGCCCAGCAGCCCGAGATCAACACCATGACCGACTGGCTCAAGACCTGGAACGAGCCGCTGGAATCCGGCCACGACGCGCACGCCATGCCCGGCATGGACATGGACGGGATGACCCAGGAAGAGGTCATGGACAAGCTCGAGGGGCTTCAGGGCACGGAGTTCGACAAGCAGTTCCTCACCTCGATGATCGCTCACCACGAGGGTGCGCTGACCATGGCCAAGGACGAGCTTGCGGACGGCACCAATCCGGAGGCCAAGAAGCTGGCCCAGTCGATCATGACCAGCCAGGCCAAGGAGATTGCCGAGATGAAGCAGATGCTCCAGAAGCTCTGAGCCCGGATCCCTTCCCGGCCGAGACCAGCAGAGGACCCAGGTCAGCAGAGGACCCGGGTCAGCAGAGGATCCGGGGCGGTAGGTGCAGGCAGAAGCTCGCACCCCGTCCGGGTCCTTCGCTGTCGGCATCCAGGTGCCCACCGTGTGCCCGTGCGATCGCGCGGGAGATCGCCAGCCCCACCCCGGTGCCAGCTCGATCGTCGGACGAGGCTCCGGGATCGCCACGGTAGAACCGTTCGAACAGGTGTGGCAGGTGTTCCGGGGAGATGCCGGTGCCTTCGTCGCACACCTCAACCACCAGCTCGTCGGGCAGGCGCCGGGCAGTGAGCCGGATGGTGCTGCCTGGCGGGCTGTGGCGCACCGCATTGGTGAGCAGGTTGTCCAGCACCTGCCCGATCCGGGACCCGTCCACCAGCACAGTGCAACCGGTCTGGGCCTCGACGATCAGCGCAATGTCGTGCACATCGCAGGCAGCCTTCGCCGAGGAGGCCGCTGCCCGAACCAATGCGTCCAGGGACACGGGCGCCCGGTCGAGCTCCAGACGTCCCTCCTCGGCCGCCGAGACGGCGCTGATGTCGCGGGCCAGACGCGTCAGGCGTTCCGCCTGCTGCCGGAGGGTGGCGATGGTGGTGGCGTCGAGCTCCGCGACGCCGTCCTCGACGGATTCCAGGGTGACCTCGATGGCCGCGATGGGGGTGCGCAGCTCGTGCGAGAGGTCGGTCAGCAGCCGACGACGAGTCTGTTCCGTGTGGGCGATCGTGCTGGACATCTCGTTGAAGGCCAGGGCCACCGACTCGATCTCCGGCCCCGACGGCGGCACCTGCACCGGCACGTCATAGACGCCCTGGGCCACCCGTCGCGCCCCGCCAGCCAGGGCGGACAGTCCCGCGGTGATGCGGCGCACCATGAACCAGCTCACCAGGCAGGCCACCAGCGTGGCGATGCCCAGGCCGGCCAGCAAAGAGGTGCTGCCCGCCGAGCGGAAGGCCTCGGTGGCATGCTCGAGAACGCCCGGCTGGTTGCCGTGGCCCGCCTCGTGCATGTGGTGGTCGAAGACAGGCGGGCCCACCAGCATCGCCACCAGCAGCATCGTCGCGGTCATGCTGAGGATCACCGCTGACTGGGCGACGACGAGGCGACGGGTCATGGAGACACCCGATCCCGGACGATTCCCGCGCGGTTCCTTGGCGGGGCCAGCCTCCTTGGCGTAGGGCATCAGGCGCCCGTTCCCATCCGGTAGCCGACGCCACGCACGGTCAGCACATAGCGCGGCTGGGCAGGGTCGTCGCCGAGTTTCTTGCGCAGGCGGGCAATGTGGACGTCCACCAGGTGCTCGTCGCCACTCCAGTTCGCCCCCCAGACCTCCTGGATGAGCTGCAGGCGGGAGAAGGCGCGACGGGGTTGGGCGCTGAGCGCGTCGAGCAAATCGAACTCGGTGGGGGTGAGGTCCACGGGATCCTGGTTGACCAGGACTTCGCGGGCGTCGGGATCGATCCGCAGCAGTCCGAAGGCCCGGTGTGGGGTGCTGGGGGAGGACGTGGTGCGCGGCCGGCGCAGCATCACCTGCACTCGGGCCGTCAACTCCCGCACGCTGAAGGGCTTGGTCATGTAGTCGTCGGCGCCCACCGAGAGACCCACCAGCACGTCCACCTCATCGCTGCGGGCGGTGAGCATCAGCACGTAGCAGTCGCTGAAGGTGCGGATCTGGCGGCAGACCTCGATGCCGTCGAGTCCGGGCAGACCCAGATCGAGCACGACGACGTCGGGCTGCCACTCACGCGCGACGCGAACCGCCTCGAGCCCGTCGGCCACCGTCCGGGTCTGCAGCCCGGCACGCTCCAAGTAGTTGGCGACGGTGCCGGCCAGCACGGGTTCGTCGTCCACCACCAGCGCGCGCACCATCTCGTCCATGCACCCAACCCTGCCAGAGCACGGAAGGAGCCCGTGGGGTTGACAGCCCAGCGACGGACTGTGGGTGACGTCAGGCATCGTCGACGGGCAGGATGGGCTCATGCCGCAGATCCACCTCGCACCGCTCCGCCAGATCGATCCGGCCACCCTCTACCGCATCCTGCAGTTGCGCACCGACGTCTTCGTCGTGGAACAGCAGTGTGCCTACCCGGAGCTCGATGGTCGGGATCTGGAGCCCGACGCCCTGGTGATGTGGGCCGACGAGGACGATCGCGTGGTGGGGACGCTGCGGATCCTCGCCGAACCGGACTCGATGAGGATCGGGCGCGTGGCGGTGGCACCAACCCATCGCAGCTCTGGGCTCGGTGCCCAGCTGATGGGCGCCGCGGTGGAGCATGTTGCCGGGCGAGCGTGCGTACTCGACGCCCAGGCCCACCTGCAGCACTGGTACGAGCGGTTCGGGTTCGAGGTCAGCGGACCGGGCTTCGACGAGGATGGCATCCCGCACGTGCCCATGCGGAAGTAGCTGAGTCACCCTGATCGGCACCACCGGTCAGGTGTCGTCGGTTGGGTTGGCGTCGACCGTGAGCGCGGTCATGGCTGCCCGGACGGCGGCGGCAACCGTCGACGGCGCGGGCGTGCACCCCTCGACCAGTGCCTGGTAGTGGATCGGCCCCGCCACCAGTCGGATGGTCAAGTGAGGATCGGCATCCAGGCCATGGCGTTGCAGGATCCTCTCGACGTCGTGGATCCGGGCCTGCCAGAAGTGGTCCAGTACCGCGCGCACCTCTGGATCGCGCCAGGCCAGGAGTGACTGCACCAGGGCGGCGCCGTCCCCGTCGAGCAGAGTGGCGAGACGTTCCGCGAGGGCCAGTACGTCCTTCTCCAGGCTGCCTGTGTCGGGTGGGGTGAGGTTGGTGGAGATCTGGCTGGCGAGGTCGGCAACGATGCCCGCGGGGGTCTTCCATCTGCGATACAGCGACGACCTGTGCACGCCCGATCTGGCAGCAATCAGTTCCATCCGCATGCCCGCTGCGCCCTGTTCCACGAGCAGCTGCCGAGCGGCATCCAGTACCGCCATTCGGGTCCTGGAGGTGCGACCTCCCGGGCGCATGCTGCCCACCTGTGGGTAGGTCGGGGATTCGTCCATGACACGATCTTAACGCGACAAAGTGTTGGGTTAAGCTCGCGGCATGTGGAGCGTGAGGAAGCTGGAGGAGCGAGCCCGAGTTGCGGCCCAGGGGCGTCGTATCGACGACGAAGCGCCGGTGGCGGCGTCCGCCGTGGTGGAGGTGGATGCGTCTGCCGCCGCGGTCTGGAAGGCCCTGGCCGAGATCGAGGAATGGCCGGACTTCGTCCCGGGTGTCACCAGGGCACGCTGGTGTGATCCCCAGGGGCAGCCGGGCAGGCGCTTTGTCTGGCGCAATGCTGGAACCCAGCTGCAGTCGACGATGGAGGTCCTTGAGTCCGCGAGCGAGGTGACCTGGACCGGCACCGCCATGTGGCTCGTCGCGGTACATCGCAACACCATCGAGGACCTGGGGCAGGGTCGTTGCCGGTTGACCAGCAGCGAGAGCATCGCCGGTGTGGGGGCGTCCATGCTGATGCCGTCGGCCAGACTGCAGCACCAACTGGAGGCATTCGTCGCGGCGATGGCCAGCCGAGCCGCGGGGGCTCGCCCCTGACGTCGAGGGCGGTGTCACCGGCCGGTGCTTGAATGGCGGCATGGACATCTTCGCGGCCATCGCCGCCGAACGTCGTTCTCTGGCCGATCTCCTGTTGGGGCTGGATCTGGAGCAGCAGAACACCCAGAGCCTGTGCACCGAGTGGACAGTGCGCCAGGTGGCCGGTCACCTGATCGTGCCGTTGGAGGTGGGCATGCCCGGCTTCATGGCCGCGATGCTGCGACACCGGGGAGACTTCGATGCGGCCAATGCCGAACTCGGACGCCGCCAGGCCCTGCGGCCCTGGGAGGAGATCGTCGAGATCCTGCGGGACAAGGCCGACAGCCGCTTCACGCCACCCGGCCAAGGCCCCGAGGCGCCGCTGACCGATGTATTGGTGCACGGTCTGGACATCACGACGCCCCTGGGGTTGACGCATGAGGTCTCGCCCGAGCACCTGCGCATTTCGCTCGACTACCTGGCCGCACCCAATTCCAGGGCGCGGGCCGGGGATGTGGCGCTGGCCGGACTGCGACTGGAGGCCACCGACCTGGACTGGACCCACGGCGCCGGTCCGCTGGTGCGCGGCGACGCCCGCTCCCTGCTACTGGCCCTGGCTGGTCGCGAGCCGGGATTCGCCGGTTTGGGTGGCGATCTCCCCGGCGCCGAGAACGCCTGACGCACGGCAGCCTCGGACCGCAGGGGTCCGAGGCTGCCGTTCGGCCTTGCGGCTCAGGCGGGACTCACAGCGGCAGCATGTTCTGCTCGAAGAACTTCGTGATCTCCTCGCGGGCGGTCAACGGCAGCACGTGCGCGACGTACATGTCGGGACGCTGGATCACCAGGGCGCCGCCACGGTCGATCTCGCGCAGGTCGAAGATGTCGGCGCTGGGATCGGCGGCGAAGACCTCTTCACGGTCGGTCAGCTGGTACGGGCCCATCTTCGGCAGGAAGAAGGACGGGACGTCGGCCAGCTCCAGCTCGGTGTAGGGCTGCTGGTAGATCACCTTCGCGTCGAAGACGCTGTTGATGTCTGCCCCCTCCGGGGTGAACTTGCGCACCGGGGAGTCCTCCGAGGTCTCCAGCCATTCGGCGAGCTCACGCACGGCCGTCTTCTCCTGGTCGGCGAAGGCGTACAGGCGCCACCGGCCGTCCGGCTCGAACAGGTGCCCCAGCTCGCGGGGCGAGGTGTCGGCCACGCGACGGACCAGATTGGACTGGAGCGCCTTGCCGATCTGGAAGCCCTTGGCCAGATCCTGGTGGGTGCTCTCGCCGATGATGGGCGAGGCCGGGTACTGGGTGGCGAAACCGTTGGGGAACTCGGCATTGTCAATGTAGAAGCGGCCGATCTCCTGCGGGTCCTCCAGCTCCTCCGGGCGCTTGGACATCATGCCCGACCACGCCTTGTCGAAGGCGATCAGTTCCTCGGCGATCTGCTGACGCTCGGCCGAGTAGGTGGCCAGGAGCGACGCGTCGCTGCGGCCCTCCAGGACCTGGCCCAGCTTCCACGCCAGGTTCCAGCCGTCTTGCATCGAGACATTCATGCCCTGGCCAGCCTTGGCGCTGTGCGTGTGGCAGGCGTCGCCGGCGATGAAGACGCGCGGGTTCTGGCTGCCGACCTTGTCCACCGGCACGTCGTCGAACTTCTTGGCGACGGTGTGGCGCACCTCGTAGACGCTGTACCAGGTGACCTCCTTCACATCGAGCGTGTAGGGGGCAAGGATCTTGTTGGCCCGCTCGGCCGCCTCCTGCCACGTGGTGGCGCGCAGCTCCGCACGGTTGCTGTCGTCGATGTTGCCCAGGGAGACGTAGTAGCGCACCAGGAAACCGCCCTCGCGGGGGATCAGCAGGATGCTGCCGTCCTTGTCGGACTGGATGCCGCACTTCTGGCGCACGTCGGGGAAGGTGCTCTCGGCCAGCACGTCCATCACGGCCCAGGCGTGGGCGGACGGGTCACGCTGCAACTCGATGTCGGTGCAGGCGCGCACCTTGCTGCGGGAGCCGTCGCAGCCGACGACGTACTTGGCGCGGACGGTGCGCTCCTCGCCCTTGGGGTCGAGCAGCTTGACGCTGACCGGGTACTCCTGCGACTCGTCGGTCTCCAGCGAGAGGAATTCGTAGCCGTAGTTGGGCTTGATCTTGGCCGGGCCACGCTCGGCGTACTCGGCGTAGTAGTCGATGACGCGGGCCTGGTTGACGATGATGAAGGGAAACTCGCTGACGGTCGACGGGGGATCCTCGGCGCGCACGCCGCGCATGATCTCGGCCGGGTTGTCGGGCTTGGGGCCCCAGAAGTGCACGTCGACCAGGCGGTGGGCCTCGGCGTTGATCCGGTCGTAGAAGCCAAAGGCCTGGAAGGTCTCACAGCTGCGGGCCCACAGGCCGTCTGCGCGCCCGACCTCCAGCCGGCTGGGGCGGCTGTCGATGATGCGGGTGTGGATGTTGGGGAAGTTCGTGAGCTGGGCGGCCTGGATGATGCCGGCCGGTCCGGCGCCGACGATCAGCACATCCATCTCGTCGGGCAGTTCTTCCTGACGGTCGATGCCGGTTCCCGCAGGATCCTTGATCAGCGGGTCGTGCGCTACATAGCCGTGGTGGTGGTACTGCATGGTTGAGCCCCTGTCCTCGTTGACTGTGGTGTGCCGTGTTGGCTGTGGTGTGCGTTGCTCCCGGGGCCTGTTGGTGCAGTGCCCTGGCTGTGGAGCGAGCGGCCAAGCTGGCCTGGTGACACAAGGCTAGGAAGAGTGCCTAAGGCCGTCCAATATCAATTCCTTATGATTGTTCGCCTCGGTGTTATCAATCGCGGGATGTGTTGGCTGGCTGGGGAAAACATCCCCCCACCCCTGCGGGTGAATCATGTCAATCTCCGCGCGACGGGGCTCGTCGTGCGCTGGAAATGGGCTCTTGCCCCATTGCTGGAGCTCCAGGCGCTGGCCCGTCCATGAGTGGCGCAGCCAGCGGTCGTGGCTGGCCACCATCACCGCGCCGGGGTACTGCGGCAGGTGCTCCTCGATGGCCGTGGCCAGCGTCAGGGAGAGGTGGTTGGTGGGCTCGTCCAGCACCAGCAGATCGGGCGTGCTCGCCAGCACCATCGCGAGCGCCAGCCGTCGTCGCTGGCCTGTGCTCAGGCTCCCCACGCGGCGACTCAGATCACGTGGCGCCACCAGCCCGAAGGCGGACAGCGGCGTGGTCTCGGCGCATTCCTGGCCCAGGGTGGCGGCGTAGAGCTGCTCGACGGTGGGATTCGGGTCGAGGTCCACGTCCTGCGCCAGGAATCCGATCGTCGCGGTGCGTGCGACGGTGACTGACCCCTGGTCTGGCCGGAGGCCGCCAGTGAGCAGGGCCAGCAGCGTGGACTTCCCGGCGCCATTGGGGCCGGTGACCAGCCAGTGGTCGTGGCGTCCCACGGTCAGCGAGGTGGGAAGCAGCCGTCCATCCACGCCGACATTCGAGAGGGCCGCCAGGACCGACGGGACGGTGTGGTCGTCGCGTCGGCCGACGTCGAGGCCCCGGAAGTCGAGTTCCGCGGGTGGCTTGCGCACCTGCTCTCGCCGCAGCTCGTCGAAGCGACGGGAAAAGTCGTTGACCCGTCGTGAGACGACGGTGGCATTGCGGTCGGCGTAGAACTTCTTGGCGGCTCCGCCCTCGGTGCGTGCCGCGGCGCCCGCATGGCCGACGCTCTGGCTCTCCCGCACGCTGCGCTGCAATTCCTTGAGCTCTGCCTGCTCGGTCTCGTACTGCTTCTGCCACCGGGCACGTTGGGCGGCCCGGGCCTGCAGGTACTCGGTGAAGCTGCCGGTGTGACGGGTAATCCCGATGCCGCTGGTCGGCCCGTCGAGGGCAACCGCGCTGACCAGTGTGCTGGGGCGGGGTGCCGGGTCGAGGTCGACGATGCCGGTGGCCGTGGCGTCCATGAAGGCGCGGTCGTGGCTGGCGAAGAGGACAGGCCCGGGCCAGTCGAGCAGGGAGCGGGTGAGGAAGTCGATCCCGGCGTCGTCGAGGTGGTTGGTGGGTTCGTCCAGCAGCAGGCTGTCGGGACGGCTCAGCAGCAACCAGGCCAGCTGCAGTCGTGATCTCTGGCCGCCCGAGAGCTCGCCGGCCCGGCGCTCCCGGGCGAGCCCGGGCAGTCCGACGCCGCCGAGGACGATGTCGGCGCGACGTTCCAGGGTCCACACATCGTGGCGGGTGGCCTCCTCCAGTGCTCGGTCGTAGCGGTCGGCGGCGGCCTCCGTGCCCTGGTCGAGGGCGGCCGTCGCCTCCTCGAACTCGCGCAGGATCGCACGAGGCGCGGCGAAGGCGTGGTCGATGATGTCGGCGATGGTGTCGGCCAGCGCGAAGGAGGGTTGCTGCCACAGCAGACCGATGCGGCCCGGTACCTCGACGGAGCCGCTGTCGGGGTCTTCGACGCCGGCGGTGATGCGCAGCAGGGTGGATTTCCCGGTGCCGTTCTCGCCGATCAGGGCGATCCGTTCGCCCTGGCTGACGGTCAGGCTGATGTCGGTGAGGACCCGGCGGTCGGGATAGGACTTGCTGATCCCGTCGAGGCGCAGGTGGGCGCCGCGGGTCAGGGCGTTCGGGGATGCGGGTGTGGGCATGGAGAAACCTCGCGTGTCAGATGGGACGGGACGACGGGTTTCACAGCCACATGACGTCGAGGTTAGCAGGAGCCCTGGTGGCGGTCGGGCTCAGGATCGGTGCATGATCTCGTGCACCTCGTTGGTGCTGAGTGGGGGCAGTGTCGGTTCCTGGTCCGAGCGGAGTCCCTCGATGGCCAGGTCGACGCACCCGGAACGACTGGCCGCCAACGTCGACGTCTTCGACTTCGAGCTAGACCCTGCTCGGGCTTGTTCATCGAGCAAGCCCGAGGCTTCCTCCACGCCGCTCAAGCGCTGACCTGTAGTGACTTCCTCGCTACCTGGGTGGTCGAGCTGGCCATCCACGAGCTGGACCTCGCGCCCTCATCCAAGCCAGCGGGCATCGCGATGGCCCGTCGGACCGTGGAAGCGTTGGGAGGCTCGCTCCTTCCGTCCGAGTGGGATGACCGAGCTGCGACGCTTGTGAGCCTCGGCCGAGACCCCTGGTCAGTCAACGGCCAGCGTCTCCCTGGCTTTCCCGTGCACCTGTGACACCCGCAGCGCCGCCATGTGACGGTCGCTCGCAGCACGGCAGATCAGGTCGTTCGAGACATCAACCTGACGGTCGCACGATGGCCGTTCGTCTGCAGCTTGCGATCACAGGTGAGCACGGGGGACGCCAACGCCTCGGCCAGCGCAATGTAGGCGGCGTCATAGGAGGTGAACTGATGGCGCAGTTCCCAGACCCTTCCGCTCAATGGCTCCAGGTCGTGGCGTTCGATGGTGAATGACCAGTAGTCGTCCAGGGCTTGCCGCGCACGCTCCGGCGTGATGGCGTGGGCCAACTCGAGTCCTCGCAACACTGATGTCACTTCGACGTCCAGCAGGTGCGGAGCGTGAACACCATCGCACGCCAACAGACCCAAGAGCTCCTCGGACGGAGCCCGTCCAACCAGAGCCTCCGCCATGGCCGACGCATCGAGGACGATCACCGGCGCGTCGTCTGGATCTCGTCGATGATGCGCTGAGTGGGGACAGCGTTCGACCGGTCGCGAGTGCGCAGGCGATCGACGATTTCGGCATTGGTGGGTCGGGCCGCAATGCCAGCCAGCTGGGCATTGACATAGGCGGACAGGGACTGCCCCTGCGCGGCTGCCCGTGCCTTCAAGGTCTCGGCGACGGCCTCAGGGACCTCACGAATGTAGAGCGTTGCCATGGGTCAACGCTAGCACTCTGCAAGCCTATGGACCTTGAGTCTGCTCGGTGCTGCATCGCACGACATCCGGCATGTGAGCAATGTCGCGCACTTCGAGGCGGTCCGGTCTTGCACGGGCCAAGTGGCTGGGGGTCCGGTGGAGTCAAGTTTCCAGTGACGCACGTCGAGTCTTGGCAGCCACCGGACCCTTCGGGCCCTGCCCGGTCTCAGTCCTTCGACGGGGCAGGGCCGCCCATCGTGTTGTGGCCGGGCCGGGGCAGGAGGCCGACCGGGGCATGCGGCTGGTAGGGCTCCTCCAGCCAGGCGAGGTCCTCGTCGCTGAGCTCCAGCTCCAGCGCACGCACCGCGTCGTCCACCCGGCTGGGCTTGGAGCAGCCGACGATCGGGGCCTCCACGCCGCGGGCCCAGTGCCAGGCCAGCGCCACGTCGGCCATCGGCACGTCGAGCCGCTGTGCCAGCTCGGCCACCCGGGTGACGATCGGCATGTCGATCTCGCGCTCCCGGTCGTACTTGCTCTTCATGGTGCTGTCGGTGGTGGAGCGCGCGGAGTCCGAGTCCCAGGTGGGACGAGTCAGGTGACCCGAGGCCAGCGGGCTGTAGGGGGTGAGCGCCATGCCGTACTGGCGGCAGACCGGGATCAGCTCGCGCTCGTCCTCGCGGTGCAGCAGGTTGTAGTGGTTCTGCATGCTGCTGAACCGGGTCCAGCCGTTCTGGTCGGCCACCACCTGCAGGTTGTGCAGCTGGTAGCCGTACATGGCCGAGGCACCCAGGGCCCGCACCTTGCCGGCCTTCACCAGACCGTCGAGGGCCTCCATCGTCTCCTCGGCGGGAGTGTCGTAGTCGAAGCGGTGGATGATGTAGAGGTCCAGGTAGTCGGTGTCGAGTCGTTCCAGGGTGCCGTCGATCTCGCGCTCGATGGCCTGCTTGCCCAGCTTCCCGTCATTGAAGTAGACCTTCGACGCCAGCACGACGTCCTCGCGCTTGACGCCCAGGTTCTTGAGCGACTGCCCGATGAACTCCTCACTGGTGCCGTGCGCGTAGGTGTTGGCGGTGTCGATGAAGTTCACGCCCAGTTCCAGGGCGCGGGCCAGCACCTCCTGCGTCGCCGGCTGGTCGATGGTCCACTGGTGGAAGTCCGGGAAGTGCTCCCCAAAGCTCATCCCGCCGATGCACAGGCGCGGGATGGTGATGCCGGAGGTGCCAAGGGTCGTGTACTGCATGGGATTCCCCTCATGGGTGGGTGCCGGGTCTTGTCCGTGGCTGGCTCCAGTCTGCTCCTGCGCGGCCGCTCGGCCAAGGGTTCACCCGGCCGGTTCCCTGCGGTTGTTGCGCGAACTTCTGCTCGACGGGCTCCGGGCAAGTATCTCGCCGCGTGAGAGTGCCCCGGCGGGCCTGGCCATGCGCAACATTCGCAGGGACGTGGGGAGGCTGAGCTCGAGAGGTCCGCGAAGGCTAGGCGCCCGAGGGTGCGAATCCCAGCGGCTTCACCATGAACAGGCAGGGGTTCTGGTCGCCCCACAGGTTGGTCTCCTCCAGCGGCAGGAAGCCCATCCGCTCGTAGAAGTGCCGGGTACGGGCGTAGTTCACGTCCGGGTGTGAGGCGCCCAGCGTCTTCACCTCCAGAAGGGCGGCGCCGCGACGACGGGCGTCCTCCTCCACGGCCTGCGCGAGGGCGGTCCCGATGCCCCGTCCGTGGTGGTCCCGGTGCACCACCATCAGCTCCACTTCGCACACGTGGGGAAAGTGCCACGTGGTGAGCGCCAGGCCGAGTACCGAACCGGCGTCGTCGCGAACCGCCCAGTTCTCCAGGGACTTCGTCGCGTCGACGTAGTACTGGTTCGCGTCGGGCAGACCGAACCATTCCGGGAGGGTGGCGAGGAGCCGCGCGACATCCCGGGTGAGGGGCGGTTCGGCGGTGACGGTCCAGCGCATGCGCCGATTCTTGCCGTGTCTGAGTCACGGTGGCGAGCGAATTTCCGCGCGTGGCGGCAGCATGGAGGCATGACCACCGCACCCGTCGTCCTGCTGCACGGTGCCTCCAGCAGCTGTGCCACCTGGGACCGACTGCGTCGCGACCTCGAGAAGGTGGGTGTCCCATCCCATGCCTACCCGCTGCTGGGGCACGCGGAGGAGCCCCGGCGCGCCCGCTACCGGCTGGCGGACTTCCGGGACCACGTCTTGGGCCAACTCGGCGCGCTCGGTGACGAGCCAGTGATCCTGGTCGGGCATTCGCTGGGCGCCTTCACCGCCAGCCTGGTGGCGCAGGCCGTGCCCCGACGGGTCGCGCGCCTGGTGCTGGAGGAGCCGCCTGTTCCGCCTCGTCACACCGGTGATGACTGGCCCTTCACCACGGTGGCCGGGGCACGCATGTGGGCGCTGTCGCCGCTGACGCGACGGCGGATGGACCCACGGGCATTGCGCCAGGTGCTGGCCGAGCTGACCCAGCCCCAGCCCGGCTGGTGGGCAGGGCTCTCCGCGATCACGGCTCCGACCCTGGTCATCGCGGGTGGTCGACGGAGCTACCTGCGTCAGGAGCGCTTCTCCGCCTTGGCCTCCCGTCTGCCGGCGGCAACGGTCGAGCACATCGAGGCTGGGCATCGCGTTCACTCGGTGAAGCCCGAGGCCTTCGGTGCCGTCGTGATCCCGTTCCTGACCTCCTGAGCCGTCCCAGAACAGGCTTGCGGTGCCCCGAGTGAGCGGAGCGCGTTCTTGGTCACACTTTGGTGTCACCGTTGGTGCCGAAGTGTGACCAAGGTAGCCATCGGCGCCAGTACCGCCTGTCACGTCAGATGTCGCGTCGATCAGGCGATCTTCTCGGAATCAAGGCAGTCAAGGATCCAGGAGCGCACCAAGGGGCGCCACCCGAGTCCCGGGTGCATAGCCGTCCTGCTGAGTTATTCGGACTCGGCACGCATCCGCGCCGCGGCCACGTCGATCTCGAAGTAGATGGAGGCGACGGCTGGGTCGAAGGGGCCCTCCTGCCGGTCATCGTGGATCTGGACGGCACCCACCGCTCGCCAGAAGGGGACAGCCGACCGTGGCGTCACCGCCGCCGTGTGCAGGGTCAGGACGCCGTAGCCCAGATCATCTGCCCGGGCCACCAGGCGGGCGCACACCTCCCGCGCCAACCCGTTCTGCCGAAACTGCGGGGCGACGGCCACCCGCACCAGTTCCGCGACGTCATCCCGGTGGCCGTACCGCTGCTGCACCGCTTGCGGACCACGCCGCCGAAAAGGCCGGATCCCGCCGCAGCCGACGATCCCCTGGTCGGATTCGGCGACGATCAGCTCCGCGCGGGGATCGTGCAGGTAGCAGTCCTCCGCTCGATCAAGGTCGGCATGCCAGATCGGGTTGTAGTCCAGGCCGTGGTCCTCGCGGACGCTGGTCAGGACCAGTGCGCGAACCGCCGGGAGATCCTGTGGCAGGGCGCTGCGGATCAGTGCCGCCCGGGCGTCGGTGGTGGGTGCGGACAAGGTCTTACTCCCTCTCATTCAGCGATTCAACGGAACAGGTTGACCAGTTCCCGGGTGTACGGATCGCGCTGGTCTGCGCACAGGTCTTGCGTGGGGAACTCCTCGATGAACTGGCCCTGGCGCATCACCACGATCCGGTCGGCGACGAATCGTGCCGCCGCCAGGTCATGAGTGATGAACAGCATCGAGACCTGCAGCTCCTCCTGCAAGCCCTTGAGCAGGTTCAGGATCCGGGCCTGGAGGGAGACGTCCAGACTGGCGGTGGGTTCGTCCAGGACGATCAGCTCCGGCTCGATGCTCAGGGCCCGGGCAATTGCGGCCCGCTGCAGCTGGCCGCCGGAGACCCGGCCGGGCATCCGGTCCAGCAGGGTGGTGGGCAGGTCCACCCGCTCGAACAGCTGCTCCGCCAGTTGGCGACGTCCGCCAGCCTGCTCCACGCGTCGGCGCAGCACATCCGGCTGGCAGTCGAGCGGTTCCAGCACCGAGGTGAGCAGCGGCAGCCGGGCGTTGAAGGAGTCGGTGGCACTTTGGAAAACCGCCTGCATCCGTGCTCGTCGGCGACGGTAGGTCTCCCCGCTGAGGGCGGTCAGCTCGTCTGCTCCCAGCCAGACCCGGCCGGAGTCCATCGGCTCGACGCCCAGCAGGCAGCGGGCCAGGGTGCTCTTGCCGGAGCCGCTCTGGCCCACCAGCGCCAGGCACTGCCCCCGCTCGATGGCCAGGTCGACGTCGCGGACGGCGCGCAGCCCGCCGGGATAGGTCTTGCTGATGCCCTGGGCCAGGAGCGCCGGTGTGGTCGATGACATGCTCACGCTCCCTGCTGGGTGACCGGCAGCCGGTCCAGGTCCCGATCGATCGGCGGCAGCGCCGCGAACAATCCGCGGGTGTAGGGATGGCTGGGGCGGGCCGCGATCTCAGCAACGCCGCCCTGTTCCACGATCTCGCCGTGGCGCAGCACCGCCATCCGGTCGGCGTGGGCCCGGACGCAGCGCAGGTCATGGGTGATGAACAGCACTGCACAGCCCGTCCTGGTCCGCAGCTGGTCGATCCGGGCCAGGACGTCGGCCTGGGTCACGGCATCCAGGGCGGTGGTCGGTTCGTCGGCGATCAACAACCGTGGCCGGGCCATGACGGCCGTCGCCAGGACCACCCGCTGCAACTGCCCGCCGCTGAGCTGGAAGGGGTAACGGCTGGCCGTGGCCTCCGGGTCCAGTCCCACCTCCTCCAGCGCGGTCAGGATGGTGCTGCGATAGGCCGAACTGCTCGTCGTCCTGTGCGCCCGCAGCGCCTCGGCCATGTGGGCACCGATCCGGTGGTACGGGGAGAAGGCCCCGGCGTAGTTCTGGAAGACGTAGCAGATCTCCGTCCCTCGGATCCGACGCATGTTCCGGCGGCCCTGGGTCAGCAGGTCATGTTCGCCCAGCCGCAGCATGGTGGCCGTGCGAGTCAGGCCAACCGGCAGCAGGTCCCCAATCGCATGGGCGGTCACGCTCTTGCCGGAGCCGCTCTCGCCCACCAGTGCGAACCATTCGCCGGGCCGCACGTCAACGTCGATTCCGTGCACCAATTCCACTCCGCGGGGTGCCGTGACCCTCAGGTCCTGGATCTGCAGGGTCATGTCGCTGCTCCCGTCGTGATCCGGGTGGGGTCGGTGGAGTACTGCCGGGCCAGTGCGTCGCCGGCCAGGCTGGTCAGCAGCACCACGACGAAGATCGCCAACCCGGGGGCGAACATCAACAGCGAGGTCCGGCCGAAGTAGGCCCGCCCCTCGTTCAGCATGGCGCCCCATTCCGGGGAGGGCTGGGGCACGCCCAGCCCCAGGAAGGACAGGGAGGCCACCAGCAGGACGATCTTGCCGATGTCCAGCGTGACCAGGCTGAGCACGGGGCCGATCACGTGCGGGACCAGGTGCCGGTGGATGATCCGGGTGGTCCGCGCGCCACTGATCCTGGCGGACATGAAGTAGTCCCGGGTCTTCTCCTCCACGACGATGCTGCGCACCAGCCGGGTGTAGCCGATCCACTTGACCACGACGATCGCGAAGACCAGGTTGAGCACGCCCGGCCCCAACAGGCCGGTCAGCACAATGGCCACCACATATTCCGGCAGGGCCATGAAGGCGTCGCAAAGCCGCATCAGGACCCAGTCGAGCCGGCCGCCCAGGTAGCCCGAGTAGAGGCCGAGCGGCACGCCGATCCCGGCCGAGAGCGCCAGGGCCAGCATGGAGATCCCCACCGTGGTGCGGCCACCGGTGAGGATCCGGGACCAGATGTCGCGGCCGAGTTGGTCGGTTCCGGCCAGGTGTTGCCAGCTGCTGGGCAGCAGCGCCTGGGACAGGTCCACCCGGAGCGGATCGTGCGGGGCCAGCCAGGGGCCAGCCAGTCCGACCAGCAGGAGCAGGACGACGGCGGTGGCCAGGGTCACGGTGTTGCGGTTGATCGTCATCGTTTTCCCTTCAGCCGGACCTCGGGGCTGATCCACCGGTAGCTGAGGTCCACCAACCGGTTGATCCCGATGATGGCGATGCCGAGCACCAGGATGAAGCCCTGGATCACGGCGTAGTCGCGTCGGGTGACCGCCTCGACGGCGAGCTTGCCCACCCCGGGAAGCCCGAAGACCGCCTCCACCACCACGGAGCCGGACAGCAGGCTGCCCAGGCTGACGCCCATCATGGTGATGACCGGGATCAGGCTGGCCCGCAGGATGTGCTGGCGGCGCAGCGCCCGTTCGGGGACTCCCCGGGCGCGGGCCGAACGGACGAAGTCGCGGTGCTGGCTCTCCTGGAAGGAGTTCCGGAAGAGTTTGATGAAGGGCGGGGCCATGGCGACGGTCAGGGCGACGCAGGGCAGGATCAGCCCCGCGCCGTCGCGCCAGCCGGAGGCCGGCAACAGCCGCAGGTCCACGGCGAACCACTGGATCAGCAGCAGGCCCAGCCAGAAGGTCGGCATGGAGGCGGCGAGGTAGCACCCGGCAGCCACCAGCCGATCGATCCATGTGCCCGGATGCGTGGCGGCCAGGGTCCCCAGGGTCAGCACCGTCGTCAGGGTCATGGCGATCGAGGTCAAGGCCAGCAGGGCGGTTGCGGGCAGGGCCTTGGCCAACTCGTGTGCCACCGTCTGGCCGGTCATCGCCGACATCCCGAGGTCGCCGCGCAGCAGTCCCGACAGGTAGCGCCAGTACCGGATGGCCAAGGGGTCATCCAGCCCCAGCTGGGCGCGGTAGGCGGCAATCTCGTCCTGGCTGAGGGCAATGGTATCCACCCTCAGCACCGACAGTGCGGCGTCGCCGGGGGCCAGGGCCACCACCAGGAAACTCACCACGGTGAGGAACCAGATGCTGAACAGGATCCCGCCCGCGGGTCGCACCAGCCGGACCAGCGGGTCAAGCACGGTCGAGGTCCTTGGTGATCATCGGGTACTCAAACTCATTGGTGGGGGTCTGCCAGCCGGTGACGCCCTTGGCGAAGGCGGCAGTCTCCATGGGGGCCACCAGGTAGCTGTTCAGCTGGCGCTCCCGGACCGTGATCCCCAATTGCTTGGCAACCGTGGCTCGTTCCTCGGTGTTCGGAGCACTGTTGAACTGTTCGATCAGCTTGTTCAAGGCAGGGTCATCCAGCTGCCCATGGTTCTGCGCGCCGCCGTGGGTGAGCGAGCCGTGGATGAAGTAGGAACCGTCGCCCCGGGTCACCGTGTTGGCGGAGTAGGTGGCCACATCCCATTCCTTGCTGGTCAGGTGCTCGTCGATGTTGTCCGCGGTGACGATCTTGAAGCTGATCCCAACCTGGCTGGCGGAGTTCTCCATCACCTGGGCGATCTGGGGCAGCTCGGGCCGTGCCACATAGGTGACGATGTTCATCGTGAGCGGCTTGCCCTTGCTGGTCACCTTGCCATTGCTGACCTCCAGCCCGGCCTGCTGGAAGTACTTGAGTGCCGCCTCCTTGCCGGATGGCCGGGTCACCTGCCCGGGGGAGATGGCGGTCTTGCCGGGGAAGGGATTGTCGGTGGGCTCGGCGTAGCCGCTCATCACGGTCTTGGCGATGGCCGGCCGGTCCATCAAGGCGTCGATTCCCCGACGGAAGGGCTCCTTGGCCCACAGTGCGGCCTGGGGGCCCTTGTAGTTGAACAGCAGGTGGTAGACCCGGGTTCCCGTCCGGGTCTCGACGGTGTACCGGTCGTCCTTCTTCAACCCGTCGAGGGTTTCGGTGGAGGGTCGGTAGATCACGTCGGCCTCCCCGGACTGCAGCGCCAGCAGCCGGGCATTCGCGTCCTGGTTGGCGGTCATGGTGACCCGCTCCAGCTTGGCCTTGCCACCCCAGTACGCGTCGAACCGGCTCAGTTCGGCCGCCCCGGTGGTGTTGAAGCTGTCGAACTTGAACGGCCCGGTGCCGACGGGCTTCTCGATGCCGGCCTCGGGGTCGATGATGGCGGTGTTGAAGTGGATGAATTCGCTCATCAGGCCCGCATAGGGCTTGTCGGTGGTGATGGTGAGGGTCTGCCCGTCGGCCTTCATGGATTCGATCGGCAGCAGCTTCTTCACGCCCGGGTTCTTGCTGATCGCCCGGTCGATGTTCTGCTGCACCACCTGTGCGGTCAGCTTCTTGCCGTTGTGGAAGGTGACCCCGTTGCGGATGGTGAGCTGCCAGGTATGGCCCTTCTGGGTCCAGGCCGTGGCCAGACCGGGGGACAGGGCCCCGGTCTTGATGTCCAGCTTGACCAGCGTCTCGACGGTGCCAGAATTCAGGACGAAGGCCGTCTGCACCACGTGCGGGTCGGTGGTGTTGGCCGGGTAGACGGTCACCAGGCGCAGCGTGTGCGGGGCTCCCGACGAGGCCGAGTCATCCGAGACGCCGCATCCGGTCAGGACAACGGCGGCCGTCATGAGGGCGGCGAGGGTCTTCTTCATGGTGGTTTCTCTCCAGGATCGTGGATGCCAAAGCATCCGGAAGAGAATCCAGGCAGCAGAACACTGCCGACTGGCTGACCTGTGACCGGCCAACAGCGGCTCGTAGCGGGCACGGGTGTGCGCCCATTTTCGTTCCCTCCATCTGCGTGGATTCCTGAACGGACACGCAGGCAGTTCTCCTGGCTCCAGTTCATGGGCCGCACTCGCCTTCCCAGCCCCGAAGGGCCAGTGGCATCGTGAGTGCGGCCTCCCTGTCACAGTGGCGAGACCGCGCCGGACTCACACCGGCTTCTCTGTTGGGCCCTGACGGGCACCTACGTGTACGTGGCGGAGCATAGCACCGGGCCGGGCCAACTCGGCTCGCCCACGGGAACAGATGTGGTGATGCCGCCCCCACATCGTGAAGTGGGGTTCCAGTCAGGGCAATGAAGTGATGACTCCACGGCATGGGTCAGGGGCGTGGAGGTACCTGACGTCAGGCGGTGATCCGCATCCACTTCCCGGAGCCGAAGCGATGGCGCACGATCAGGAAGCGGACGACCTCCTCCAGACTGAGCATGGCGTAGACCCAGGGCAGTGACAGGAGCCAGATGAAGGCGCCGGCCAGGGCAAGCGGCACGCCGACGAGCCACGCGGCGAGGCTTTCGCTGAGCAGTTGGAAGCGGCTGTCTCCACCGGCGGGGAGGATGCCGCCCGAGATCACCTGGTTGGCCACCTTGAACACGAGGTACACGGCCAGGATCCGCAGCACGGCGGTGGCCTGGGTCGCGGCCGTGTGATCGACGGAGTAGAGGTCCACGTAGAGGGGAGCGACGAGGGCAAGCCCCGCGCCGAGGAGCACCGCGCCACCCATCCCGATCCGCAGCAGCAGCCGGGCGTCACCGAGTGCGGCGTCGCGTCGCTGATGGCCCAGGTGATCTCCCATGATCGGGATGGCAGCGGCTGCCAGGCCGCCGGTGAGCCCGAAGATCATGCTCTGCAGGGGATAGGTGAGGGCCATCGCGGCCAGCGACTGTGTGCCGATCCGGCCGTAGACGCCGGTGTAGGTGTTCTCGCTGAGCACCCACAGCAGTTCAGTGGCCACTTGCGGCACGGCTGTCCCGGCGATGGCACAGCTGGTCCTGCGGGGCAGCAGTGCCCAACCTGCATGGTCGCCGACGAGGCGAACCAGACTGGCGGCGACCAGCGTGAGCCAGGCGCCGGCGCATGTGCCGCAAGGGCTCGGGCTTGCCGATCCCCGAGATGGGGTCGCGCAGCGATCGATTGGACGCGATGTCAGCGGCAAGTGATGTAGTGATACTCCGGCCAGACAGGCTCAAATTCCGTGCCGCGAAGCTGGAGGGTACCCACATTGCCTTGCCACGTGAGGCTATAGGTCCCCAGGCTGATCGGGCTGTATCCGTCATCGGCGGAGTACTGGCTCACCGGGGACGTGGTCCACCTCCCTGCAGGAAGGACATGGACAACTCCCGAGCCCAAGAGCAGGAAGGACCTCTCATCCACAACGACGAGACAGCCATCCGGGCCGGACGGCTCGAGCACGTGGTAGGTGCTGGGGAGGTCACTCACGATGCTCCAACCCAGCGCGAGGAGCGTGGTCAGAGCCACTAGCGACCGAGTCAGCCGTCTGGCGACCCATCGCCAGGACACCAGACGCTCTGTTGGTGTTCGTCGCGAACGTGTGGCGGCATGGATGACGAGGCAGATGGCCGAGAGGGTGACTGTCAAGGCACAGACGTGGCTCGGACGAACCACAGTGGTGCCGACCACAAGGAGCTGGCTGATGGGGAAAGGCACTGCTGCAGCCGCGATCGTCAGGCCGGCTGCGACAACCGCCGTGGCTCCTGACCAGGCGTGAAGGCACGCGGCAGACTTGGAGCGGTTCTTTCCCGCTTGAGGTTGAGGCCGGACCGGTGGAGTCATGTGCCGACGCTATGGCCCTGGTCGCGGTGCCGACATCGGACGACGGTCTCGAGCAACGCTTCCAGACTATGCCCGCAGTGCGAGCCACCGTGGAAGCTCGCTGGTCAGCGGGACGAGCCTGCCCCACAGAACCTCCGGGTTCGGGCAGCCAGGGACCCGCACCTGGGCAGCCTTGCCGCCAGCTCGACCAGCGGCAGATGATCGCGTCGCTCAGGCGATCTTCTCGGCGTCGAGGCGGTCAAGGATCCACGAGCGCACCAGCGTCGATGCGGGCAGGTTCCGGGCAGCAGCCGCGGCCTCGACCCTGGCCTGCTCTTGCTCGCTGAGCCTCACCGAGTACACCTTGGCGCGGTTCGGACGCGCCGGCCGAACACCGTTGGTGTAGTCGTCGTCTCGAGTCGCCTCGGACTCGGCGCGCAGTCGGGCAGCAAGGTCACGATCCATCGTCTTCGCCATGACTGGCTTCCTCTCGGTAGAGCCTCAGGTCGGCGCCGGTGGCCGGCCAGGCATTGATCAGGTGAAGGTCGCCGTCCTCGTCACGGAAGGCGATGACGGTCAGCACGCGCCCAGCGCTCGGTGATTGCCCGATGAACCGCGAGGCACCCATCCGGGACTTCGGGTCAGGCTCCATGGCGGCGAGGTTGGGATCGCGCAGGACCTCTTGCGTCCACTTCGGCTCGATGCCCAAGCCGCCTGGGTAGCGCTCGGGGCGCGAGCGCACATAGTGCGCCGTCTCATCGTCCCAGTGGAGGACCTGACCCATGACCAAATTGTACTACAACGTCACACGAAATCGGCTGCTGGGTGTTCGTCGGGACTTTGTCCGGGCGCCCACGCAGCTCAGGGACTTGAGCACCGAAACTCCTTGTCGAACGATGACTGACGCCTGGCGGCAGAGCCGTGACACTCGCGGCAAAAGTGCGCGTCAGAACTGGGGTCGGGGATCGTCGACGAGCCTGCTGAGGATGACGAGATCGACCTTGCCCTCATGGACATATCCGGCGCGGCGGAGCGTGCCTTCTTGGATGAACTTCGCCTTGCGGGCCGTGGCCAGCGAGGCCGCGTTGTCAGTCGCGACGAGGACCTCGACGCGGCCAATGCCTTGGGTGTCGAGGGCCCAGTCGGTGATGGCGGCGAGTGCTCGCGCGGTGATGCCACGGCCACGAGCCCACGGCCCGAGCCAATAGCCGGCCTCAGTCTTGGCCACGTCCCAGTCGGTTCTCTTGAGCCCGATCACGCCGACGAATTGCCCGTCGACCTCGATGGCTCGCTCTAGGGCGGTGCCGCTGGCCAGCTCCTGGGGTGCAATCTCCAGCGCGAAGAACCGTGCGGATTCCTCGGTGTAGGGCTGGGGCAGGGGAAGCCACTTCTGGGTCTGCGGGTCGGAGCAGGCGATCGCGATCGCGGGAACGTCGGCCTCGGTGAGTGGGCGAAGCACGACCCCGTGGGACTTGATGACTTCATCTGCAAACGACGGCATGACGAGACCCTAGCTGTCTTCACGTGGCCCTGCGATGCAATTTCTGCCCACCGCGACGTCGTCCGACTCTCGGCTACTAGTTCCATTGACCTCAGGTCGGGCCTTGGCCGAGGCTCGGTTCAGGTGGTCTGGGGCGGTCGCTCCGTTTGCGGCTGTCCACCGTTGGGTGTGACTTTCATTT
>NZ_JBQKKT010000029.1:0-30911 GCF_052116585.1 Luteococcus sp. Sow4_B9
GCGATCATCATCATCCGCCGCCTGGTCCGGCAGTCCTGGAAGCGCTACCGGTGGGACTCTCGTCCTGCCCGGTGCCCCTGATCCATACGCCGTCCTATCCGCGCGAGCTCTAAGGTCCATGACCTCAGTCCTACTCCTGCACCCGGTTCCCCCGCACCTCGAATCCCAAGGACCTCGAAACCCGCGCACCTCAACCACAACCACTTGAGTGAGTGAGCACTCACTCACTACCATGGTCCGACGTGACCCCCCGCGCCCCCGCCCTGCCGCCCGACCAACGTCGTGCCGAGATCATCCAGGCAGCGCGGCCGATTCTCCTCGAACACGGAGCGGCCCTCACCACGCGACAGGTGGCCGAGGCAGCAGGAATTGCCGAGGGCACCCTCTTCCGTGTCTTCGCCACCAAACAGGACCTGCTCGCTGCCGTCGTGGAGTCGCTGATGGATCCCACCGAGCTGTGCCAGAATCTCGACGAGATCCCGACCCAGGACTCGCTGGAAACTCGCTGCGGCAAGGCTCTGGCGCTCATGCAGGACACGATCCGTCAGATCTCCGCCGTCTTCGCAGCACTGGCGCAGCTTCCACCCGGTGAGCACCCAGCGCACCACCAGCACCACTCGTCCGCCCACGACGAGGGCGACCACCCGTGCTCCGCCAACCACCCACAGCTGCTCGAGGCGGCCCTGGTCCGCCTCCTGGAGCCCGACGCCCATCAACTCACGTGCAGCCCGACGGAGGCCGCATCCCTCCTGCACTCGATGGCCTTCGCCACCGCCCATCCACAGATCCACACCCCCCAGGTGACCGACCCCCATCGGATCGCGACGCTCGTCCTGCGCGGCATCGCACACCGGCCATGAAGCCGGCCCGAGACACTCGTTCCCGAAGCACCCAGCACCCCTAGGAAGACCGTGCTCGTCAAACTCATCAACCGCTACATCCGGCCCTACTGGGGCCTGCTGGCCCTGGTCCTGCTGCTGCAGCTGGTGGCCACCGCCGCGTCGCTGTACCTGCCCAATCTCAATGCCCGCATCATCGACGAGGGCGTCGCCACCGGCGACACCAGCTTCATCTGGAAGCACGGCAGCTGGATGCTGGGCGTCAGCCTGGTGCAGGTGCTCTCCCAGGTGGGTGCCGTCTGGTTCGGCGCGCGCGCCGCGATGGAGTTCGGACGCGACGTCCGCGGCGCCATCTTCCACCGCGTCATGGGCTTCAGCTCCCGCGAACTCAACCACTTCGGTGCGCCGAGCCTGCTGACCCGCACCACGAACGACGTGCAGCAGGTGCAGCAGCTGGTGCTGATGACCTGCGTGATGATGATCAGCGCCCCCATCACCATGGTGGGCGGCGTGATCATGGCCGTGCGCGAGGATCCCGGCATGAGCTGGCTGATCGCCACCGCGGTCGCCGCCCTGGCCATCGGGGTCCTGTTCATCATCTGGCGGGTCACCCCGCTGTTCGGGCAGCAGCAGACCCGCATCGACACCATGAACCGGGTGCTGCGTGAGCAGATCACCGGCATCCGCGTCGTGCGGGCCTTCGTCCGGGAACCCCACGAGGCTGCCCGTTTCGAGCGCGCCAATGCAGACCTGACGCACACCGCGACGATGCTCGGCCGCTACATGTCGTCCATGTTCCCCTTCGTGATGCTCATCATGAATCTGGGCTCGGTGGGCGTGATGTGGTTCGGCGGGCACCGGATCATGGACGGCCAGATCCAGGTGGGCCAGCTGACGGCCTTCCTCACCTACCTGATGCAGATCCTGATGAGCGTGATGATGGCGACGATGATGCTCTTCTTCGTCCCCCGCGCCGCGGTCTGTGCCACTCGCATCATGGAGGTGCTCAACACCGAGAGCACCGTCGTGCCGCCCGCCCGGGGCGTCACCGAGCTGGCGGGCCGCGGGATCCTGACGATGGACCACGTCGAGTTCACCTATCCCGGCGCCGAGGTGCCGGTGCTCTCCGACATCACCTTCGAGCTCACCCCCGGCCAGACCACGGCCATCATCGGCTCGACGGGTTCGGGCAAGTCGACGCTGGTGAACCTGATCCCTCGCCTGTTCGACGCGACGGGCGGACGGGTGCTGGTGGACGGCACCGACGTTCGGGAGATCGACCCCGACACATTGTGGGCCCGGATCGGCCTGGTGCCGCAGAAGCCCTACCTGTTCAGCGGCACCGTCGCCTCCAACCTGCGCTACGGCAAGCCCGACGCCACCGACGAGGAGCTGTGGGCAGCCCTGGAGACCGCCCAGGCGGCCGACTTCGTGCGACGCATGGACGGCCAGCTGGACGCGGAGATCAGCCAGGGTGGCACGAATGTCTCCGGTGGCCAGCGCCAGCGCCTGTCCATCGCCCGCGCACTGGTGAAGAAGCCCTCGATCTATGTCTTCGACGACTCCTTCAGCGCCCTGGACGTGGCCACCGACGCCCGCCTGCGCGCCGCCCTGGGCAGTGAGACCACCGGGGCCGCGGTGCTGATCGTGGCGCAGCGGGTCTCCACCATCCGCGACGCCCACCAGATCCTGGTGCTGGAGGATGGCCGGATCGTCGGACGCGGCACCCATGACGAGCTGCTCGCCAACTGCCCCACCTACCAGGAGATCGTCGACTCCCAGCTGAGCGCCGAGGAGGCCGCATGAGCGCCGAGAAGGACATGACCTCGACAGGCCCTGCCAACGGCCCTTCGCTCCCCCAGCCTGTCGAGGGGACCCTCAATGCCGACCAGGCCGCCGCAGCAGCCGTCGAGAACCAGACCGCACCAGAACGTCCCAAGCATGGCAACGGCCCGCGCGGCCACGGCCCGATGGGGATGGGCGCCACGGTGGAGAAGCCGGTGAACTTCGGGGTCTCCCTGCGACGCCTGCTGGGGCACCTGCGTCCGGAACGCGCCCTGATCGCAGGCGTGGTGGTGATGGCCGCCATTGGAGTGCTCGCGAACGTGGTGGGGCCCAAGATCCTGGGCCGGGCCACCGACGTGATCTTCGCCGGTGTGCTCGGCAAGACACTCGGCGCCCAGGTGCCGGCCGGGACTCCGCTGGCAGTCGTCGTGGAGCGGATGCGCGCCGCCGGCCAGGGTGACATGGCGGACATGGTGCAGACCATGGGAGTGGTCATTGGCCAGGGCATCGACTACGACCGTCTGGGCCGCATCCTGCTGCTGGCGCTGGGGCTGTACATCGGCGCCTCCCTGCTGGGTTTCCTGCAGGGGTGGCTGCTGAACGGCGTCGTGCAGCGCTCCATCTACCGGATGCGCCAGGAGGTCAGCGCCAAGCTGGACCGGCTGCCGCTGAGCTACTTCGACAAGCAGCCCCGCGGCGAGCTGCTGAGCCGGGTCACCAATGACATCGACAATGTGTCGCAGACCCTGCAGCAGACCCTCTCCCAGTTGCTGAACGCCCTGCTGACACTCATTGGCGTGCTGGTGATGATGTTCTGGGTGAGCTGGCAGCTGGCTCTGGTGACCCTGTTGATCATCCCCGTCTCGGGGGTGCTGGCCGGCATCATCGGGAAGCGCTCGCAGAAGTTGTTCGCGCAGATGTGGAAGTCCACCGGTGAGCTCAACGGCCACATCGAGGAGGCCTACTCGGGGCACGCATTGGTCAAGACCTTTGGCCGCCAGCGCGAGGTGGAGGAGGTCTTCGCCCGGCACAATGACGGCCTGTTCCGCAGCACCTTCGGCGCCCAGTTCATCAGCGGCATCATCATGCCGGTCATGTTCTTCGTCGGGAACCTGAACTATGTGGCCATCGCCGTGCTGGGCGGCCTGAAGGTGGCGTCGGGATCGATGCGACTGGGCGATGTGACGGCCTTCATCCAGTACTCGCGGATGTTCACCCAGCCGGTGACGCAGGTGGCCAGCATGAGCAATCTGCTGCAGTCCGGCGTCGCGTCGGCTGAGCGGGTCTTCCAGGTGCTCGACGCCCCGGAGCAGTCTGCCGAGGCCACGGGCAGTCTCCCGTCGCCGCTGCGTGGACGCGTGGTCTTTGACGACGTGAGCTTCCGCTACCTGCCGGACCGTCCGTTGATCGACGGGCTGGACCTGGTGGCCGAACCGGGCCAGACCGTGGCCATCGTCGGGCCGACCGGTGCGGGCAAGACCACACTGGTGAACCTGTTGATGCGCTTCTACGAGCTGCAGGGCGGGCGGATCACCCTGGACGGGGTGGACATCTCCACCGTGCCGCGACGCGAGCTGCGTGACCGCATGGGCATGGTGCTGCAGGACACCTGGCTGTTCGGCGGCACCATCCGAGAGAACATCGCCTATGGGCGGCCCGGAGCCACCGAGGAGGAGATCGTCGCCGCCGCCACCGCCGCCTATGTGGACCGCTTCGTCCACTCGCTGCCAGACGGTTATGACACGGTGATCGACGAGGAGGGGTCCAATGTGTCGGCCGGCGAGAAGCAGCTGATCACGATTGCCCGGGCCTTCCTGAGCGACCCGTCG
Source organism: Luteococcus sp. Sow4_B9 (assembly GCF_052116585.1). Taxonomy (NCBI): domain Bacteria; kingdom Bacillati; phylum Actinomycetota; class Actinomycetes; order Propionibacteriales; family Propionibacteriaceae; genus Luteococcus; species Luteococcus sp. Sow4_B9. The sequence goes on from NZ_JBQKKT010000029.1 coordinate 4,454, forward strand.
ATGCTGATCCTCGACGAGGCGACCAGCTCCGTGGACACCCGCACGGAGGTGCTGGTGCAGCAGGCCATGACGGCGCTGCGGACCGACCGGACCAGCTTCGTGATCGCGCATCGCCTGAGCACCATCCGCGATGCCGACCTGATCCTGGTGATGGAGGACGGGGCAATCGTGGAGCAGGGCAACCACCACGAGCTGTTGGAGGCCAAGGGGCACTACCACGAGCTCTACCAGGCGCAGTTCGCCGCGCCAGTGGACGCAGCCTGACCGTCGCCGATGGCGGGGTGTGTGGGGGGCAGCGGGAGCCCCCTGCCCCGCCTCGCGTGGGTTTCACCACCCCGCGTGGGATCTGGCCACCCCGACCCCGCGACGCGTGGGATTCATGCATCCGCGACGGGTACACCACACGCGAACGCACCAAACCCACGCGAACGCACGGGGAGACGGGGAGGATGCAGCCAGCGGCGCCCTGCGCGGCGTGTCACCAGGCGCGCGGCGTGTCACCAGGCGCGCGCAGCGCTCACCTCAGTGGCGGTAGCAGCGGGTCTTCACGGGAACCTGCTTGCCACCACTGAGCACGGTGTAGGCCCGCTTGAAGTCATTGCAGCGCTCGCGGTCCTCGCGCGAGCTGGCGGCATACCCGACGTAGCGACTCACGCGGCCCATGTCGAAATTGTCGGCGGCGGCATTGGTCTTGGGGCGGGCCTTGGTCCAGTACCAGGTGGCGATGGCGGCCGAGTGCTGCGGCTTGGCTGCGGCTGCCGGATTGCCCTTCAGGTTCACTCCGATCGCCTTGCCGGCCGCGCCATAGTTCCAGGCTCCGGTCAGCTGGATGTAGCCGCGACCCTTGTAGCGGCTGCGCACGCCCACCTCATTGGCGGCCGGATCCAGCCGGCTCTCATTCACCAGTGTCGCCAGGAAGGCGGCCTGACGCTCGGGCGTCGTGATGCCCGCTTGCCGCATCTCCCTGTTCAGCCGCGGCAGGTTGGCGGCCACTCGGGAATGGGTGGCGACGCGCTTGCCGAACATCTGCTGCAGCTGGGCGTGGGTGACGTCGGCCGGGCCAGCGGAGGCAGCGGGCGACGGGGCGGCAGCGGCAGTGGGAGCAATGGGCAGGCTCAGCCCTGCGACGAGGAAGGCGGCAGCGGCGGCTCCGGCGACGCGCAGCGGGCGGGTGGGGGTGGTGGTCATGGTGGAATCTCTCCGGGTGGGGCGGGGGATGGTGCAATGGTTCGCGACCGGAGACCGAACACGCCCCATGAGGCACCAGTAATTCTTCACATCAAGAGAACCAAGCATTGCATGAGCAAGCCCTGAGAGCGAAACTCAGACAATTCTCAGTATGACGGGAGACCGCATGACCATCCACGCCGAGCATCCCTTCATGGACCCCGATCGAGAGGCTGCCCGCCAGCTCCGGGGGCGCCTGGGCGGACGGGTGACCCTGCTCACCACGGGTGAGGGTCGACGCCGGGCCGGACTGACCGTCAGCTCCCTGCTCGTCGTCGACGGCCCACAATGGCGCACCCTGGCGCTGGCCGATCCCGACGCCGACTTCACGGACCGCGTCGAGGAGACCGGACGAGCCGTCGTGCACTTCCTCGACGACGGGCAGCAGTACCTGGCCGACGCCTTCGCGGGCCGCGCCCCGGCCCCGGGAGGCCCCTTCACCCTGGCCACCTGGACACAGACCGCGGCAGGACCACGACTGTCCGACAGCCAGAACTGGGCGGAGCTCACCCTGGAGAGCGCCGATGATCTGGGCTGGTCACGCCAGCTGGTGTTCACCGTTGACCACGCCACGGCAGGCGAGGACGAGAGCCCGCTGCATCACATCAGGGGCCGCTACCGAAACATCTCCAAGTGACCTACCACACCAAAGGAAGCTTTGCAGGCAAGAGAAAATCCCCCAATTTGTGAGAAAAGTCAAATGACGGACCCCGACAAAAAGACGTGAACCAGCAAGGACAAACTGCATGGGCGTGAAATTTTCCGGACGTCGAAAATTCCACGTGGAGCCCCACGAAAAACCACATCGATTCACATCAGGAGAAATCTCCCGACCAGCAGAAATAACGGCCCACCAGCCCGGATCCCAACCCCACAGGAAATCACAGTCGATGACTGGACCCATCACCACACCGGACGCGGCCGCAGCCCCGGCCCCGCGCACGTGCCAGCCGCCGGGTTCGAGCACCTTCGGCCCGCCGCGCGAGCCGTCAGCGCCGGAGCGGGCCCGGCCGACGACGCCCCTCGAGCTCGACGCTCAGCGCCCGTCCAGCGCCGCGCGCACCGCTGCGCGCTGCCCGTCGTCCATCATGGCCACGAGCCGCTCCAACACCTCGGAGCGCGAGTCCCCCGCCTCCGCATAGGCGTCGACGATTTGGCCCACGACAAGGTCAGACCGCGTCTGGGCGGCCTGGTAGAGCCAGGCACGGCCATCGCGTTCGCGGCTCACCACGCCCTTCTTGGCCAACCGGTCGAGCACCGTCATGACGGTGGTGTAGGCCAGCGTCCGCTCATTCAGCAAACCCTCATGCACTGACCGCACGGAGACGGGATTCCCTTGCTCCCAAAGGTTCTCCATGATCCGCAGTTCGAGCTCGCCCAGAATCGCCATGCGCACATGGTATCTGCCAGACAGCACAGGAATGGATACCCACGACCTTTGGTAGTAGCGTCCGCCTCATGGACGCTCAAATCATTGCCCGATGGCAATTCGGGATCACGACCGTCTACCACTTCCTCTTCGTCCCGCTGACGATTTCACTGTCGATGCTCGTCGCGGTACTCCAGACCATTTGGTACAAGACGGGAAATGACAACTTCCTGAGGCTCACCAAGTTCTTCGGAAAGCTGTTCTTGATCAACATCGCCGCCGGTGTGGTCACCGGCATCGTGCAGGAGTTCCAGTTCGGCATGAACTGGAGCGAGTACTCCCGATTCGTCGGCGACGTCTTCGGCGCCCCGCTGGCGCTGGAGGCCCTGCTGGCCTTCTTCCTGGAGTCAACCTTCATCGGCCTGTGGATCTTCGGCTGGGATCGCCTGCCCAAGAAGCTGCACCTGATGACCATCTACCTCACCGCCATCGGCACCATGCTGAGCGCGGTCTTCATCCTGGCCGCCAACAGCTGGATGCAGAATCCCGTCGGCGCGGTCTTCCGCAATGGTCGGGCAGAGCTGACCGACTTCGGCGCCCTGCTCACCAACCCCGTCTTCCTGGCAACCTTCCCGCACCAGCTCAGCGCCGCCTACATGGTGGGCGGTGGACTGGTGGCTGGCCTGTCCGGCTGGCACCTGGCGCGGCTCAACAAGGCCCGCAAGGAGACGCCCGAGGGCCAGGACCTTCGCTACACCGGCACTTCCGTGAAGGCTGAGCACGTGGAGCGCGACATCACCACTTGGCGCTGGTCGGCCAAGTTCGGCGCCTGGGTGCTGCTGGTTGCCTCGATCTTCGTCATGGGTTCCGGTGACATCCAGGGCAAGGTGATGACCGAGGTGCAGCCCATGAAGATGGCGGCGGCCGAGGCGCACTACCACACCAGCGACAGCCCGGACTTCTCCGTGGTGACGATCGGCTCCCTCGACGGCACGGAAGAGGTCTGGAGCCTCAAGGTGCCCAAGCTGCTCAGTTTCCTGGCCCACGGCAACTTCGACTCGCAGGTGCAGGGCATCAATGATCTCGTCGAGCAGTACGACGAACAGGGCTTCCTGCGCGACGACGGCAGCCAGACCGAACTGCAGAAGCAGTACGCCGAGGTGCTGAAGACGGTTCCCGTGAACGCGATGCCCAATGTGATCGCCGCCTACTGGACCTTCCGGATCATGATGGGCCTGGGCTTCGCCGGCATGGGCATCGCGGCGTGGATCCTGTGGGTGCTGCGCAAGGGCCGCAACCCAATGCCGAGCAGGCTGTGGATGAGCGCCATGGTGGCCCTGCCCCTGCTGCCGGTCTTCGCCAACTCCTTCGGCTGGATCTTCACCGAGATGGGTCGCCAGCCGTGGATCGTCGCGGGTGTGATGCCCACCTGGACGGCAGTCTCCCCGTCGGTCAGCGCCGGCGAGGCACTGGCGACGATGCTGCTGTTCACCCTGATCTACGGAGCGCTCGCCGTCGTCGAGGTGGGGCTGATCCTCAAGTGGAACCGGGCAGGTCTGCCCGAGGTGGAACCCGTCGAGATCGTGGAGGACGAGGATGCCCCCTTGTCCTTCGCGTACTGAGGAAGGTGACCTGCGTTGACTCCCCTGCATGCTGATCCGACCACGCTCCAGATCGTCTGGTTCTGGCTCTCGGCCGTGCTCTGGCTCGGCTACTTCTTCCTGGAGGGCTTCGACTACGGCGTCGCCATGCTCTTCCCGGTCCTGGGCAGGGACGAGGACGAGCGTCGCGTGATGATCAACACCATCGGTCCGGTCTGGGACGGCAACGAGGTGTGGCTGCTCACCGCGGGCGGCGCCATGTTCGCCGCCTTCCCCGGCTGGTACGCGACGCTGTTCAGCGGCCTCTACCTGCCGCTCTTCCTGGTTCTGGTGGGCCTGATCATCCGGGGCATCGCCTTCGAGTACCGCGCCAAGCGTGAGAGCACCGAGTGGAAGCGCACGCTCGACTGGTGCGCCACCATCGGTTCCTTCCTGCCCGCGCTGGTCTTCGGCGTCGGCTTCGCCAACTTCGTCAAGGGCATCAGGGTGGGCTCCGACGTGCTGGTGGCGCAGGGCTTCTGGAGCCTGTTCAATCCCTTCGCGCTGCTGGGCGGCGTGCTGTTCGTGGCGCTCTTCCTGAGCCACGGCGCCGTCTTCATCGCACTCAAGACCAAGGGCGCGATCCGCACCAAGGCCAACCGTTTCGCCCTGAAGTCGACGCTGGTCACCGCCGCCCTGATGGCCGTCTTCGTGGTCTGGCAGAACGTAGCCTGGCCCGCCGACGAGAGCTCCTGGTTGGGCCGCGCAGCGCTGGTGCTGTGCTGGGCGTCGGGCCTGTTGGCCGTGATCGCCCTGCTGGTCTCCACCGTCATGGTGAAGAAGGATCGCGACGGCTGGGCCTTCGTGGCCACCGGTCTGGCCATCGCATTCCTGGTGGTGGACATCTTTGCCAAGATGTACGGCAACCTGGGCTTCGTCAGTCTGGATCCGGCAAATCCGCTGGACATGACGACGGCGGCCAGCTCGCCCTACACGCTGAAGATCATGACCATCGCCGCGGCGGCCGCCGTACCGGTGGTGCTGGGCTACCAGGCGTGGAGCTACTGGGTCTTCCGCAAGCGTCTGAGCACGAAGAACCTGCCCGTCACCAGCCACCCGTCCACCCCGCGACGCGCTGCGCCGCAGGTCGGTTGACGAGACGCCGGCATGGCGGGACCCATCGATCGTCGCCTCATGCGGCGTGGCAGGGCGACCAGGACCTTCCTGGTCGCCCTTGCCGTGGTGGGTGTGGTGCAGGCCGTCGCCATCTGCCTGCAGGCGCGCTACCTGGCCACGGCTCTCTCCCACGTCTTCGCCACCCACACCACCGTTGGCCTGGCTGGCTGGATCGGGGTGCTCGCGGCCATCTTCACGCTGCGTGCGGCACTGGCGTGGCTGAACAGCACGCTCGCCCACCACGCGTCGGCCGCGGTGAAGGCCGGTCTACGACGTGACCTGGTGCGCGCACGTCTGGCACACCCACAGGATCCGTCGATGTCCTCGTCCACGCTGGTGACGCTCGCCACGCAGGGCCTCGACGCGCTGGACGGCTACTACTCCAAGTACCTTCCCCAACTCGTGCTGGCGGTGATCGTGCCGATCACCGTGGTGGGGGTCGTGCTCACCCAGGACGTGGCCAGCGCCTTGATCATCGGACTCACGCTGCCCTTGATCCCGGTCTTCATGGTGCTGATCGGTTGGACCACCCAGAAGCAGGTGGAACGACGCTGGAAGGTGCAGACGCGGTTGGCGAACCACTTCGCAGATCTGGTGACCGGCCTGGCCACCCTGCAGGTCTTCGGCCGGGCCCGGGGCCAGCGCGAGGGGCTGCGGCTCACGGAGGCCCGCCATCGCGACGAGACGATGCGGACGCTCAGGGTGAGCTTCCTGAGCTCTTTCGCCCTGGAGCTGGTCTCGACCCTCAGCGTCGCCGTGGTGGCGGTGACGGTGGGCTTCCGCGTGGTCTTCGGCCACATGGAGCTGCAGCCTGCCCTGTTCATCCTGGTGTTGGCGCCCGAGGCCTATCTGCCGCTGCGCCAGGTGGGGACGCACTACCACGACGCGGCCGACGGGATGGCTGCTGCTGACCAGGCCCTGTCCTGGATCGAGGGAGCGGGAGTTGACGCGGCCGAGGCGCCCGCAGCGGACGGCAGCACCCTCGCGGCCCATCGGGGCTCCACGCCTGCGCAGCCCGCGGTCCGTGGTGTCCGTCCGACCGTGCAGATCGAGGGCCTGAGCCACACCTGGCCAGGAGCCGCGGAGCCCGTGCTGGACCAGCTGGACCTGCAGCTCACCCCCGGCGAGGTCGTCGCGATCCAGGGCCCCTCAGGTGGGGGCAAGTCGACCCTGCTGGCCGTGCTGATGGGCTTCCTGCACCCCGACGAGGGCCGTGTGCTCGTGGACGGGGAGGACATTGCGCAGGACCTCCCGGCCTGGCGTCGGCGCGTCGCCTGGGTGGGGCAGGAACCGTCGATGCCGGAGGCCACGATCGCTGCGAACATCGCGATGGGCAGCGCCACTGCGGTGCGTGAAGAGGAGCTGCGCGCGGTGCTGGACCTGGCCGGGGGCCAGCTGCTGGAGCTGGAACGGCCGGTGGGTGACGACGCGGAGGGACTGTCGGCCGGGGAACTGCGTCGGGTGGCCATCGCCCGGGCTCTCCTGCGCATCCGGCACGACGGGGCTTCGCTGTTGGTGATGGACGAACCCACCGCCGGGCTGGACGCGGACGCCGAGGCCGCCGTGCTGCGGGCGGTCCGCAGCAGTGGAGCGGGGGCGCTGGTGGTCAGCCACCGCCCGGCCGTCCTGGCGATGGCGGACCGGGTGGTCACCGTCGAGGCCGGTCACGCACGGCAGGGGGTGGCCCGGTGAGCAGGCCCGCCGATCCCACCGTCCGCCTGGTCCGCGACCTGCTGCGCAGCGTGCCGCAGGGCCGCCGACGGATGGTGCGTTCCACCCTCTTGGCCGCCACCACGTCGGCTGCCTCCGTGGCTCTGATGGCCGTCTCCGCGTGGTTGTTGAGCCGCGCGGCAGAGCACCCGCCCGTGTTGTACCTGGAGGTGGCCGCCGTCGGCGTGCGCTTCTTCGGCATCCTGCGGGGCGTCTCCCGCTACGGCGAACGGCTGGTGGGCCATGACCTGGCGCTGCGCATGCAGGGGGCGCTGCGGCTGCGCGCCTATGACCACCTGAGCCGCACCACCCTGCTGGGGCGCAGCCGCGGCGATCTGCTCACCCGGGTGATTGCCGATGTGGAGGCCATCCAGGACCTGGTGGTGCGTGTGGCCATTCCGCTGTGTTCCGCCTCGCTGGTGATGTTCGCGACGTCGGTGGCCATGGCCTTCTTCAGCCCGGCAGCGGCGGTGGTGCTGCTGGGCACCGCCCTGTTGGCCGGTGTGCTGCTGCCCTGGGCCAGTCAGTCTCTGAGCCGACGGGCCGACGAGCGGGCGGTCACCGCGCGGGCGGAACTGGCCCAGGTGCTCGACGAGGTCTCGCACGGCGCCGTGGACCTGGTGGCCTATGGCCTGCAGGACCGGGCCCTGGCCCGCCAGGAGGTGCTGCAGGAACAGCTGGAGGCGGCGGACCGCCGGGCGGCCTGGACCCGGGGCCTCGGGACCGCGGGCCAGGTGCTGGCCAGCGCTCTGGCGGTGCTCTCCGCGCTCTGGATCGGCGGTCAGGCGGTGGCCGACGGGGAACTGTTGGGCCGCAACCTGGCGGTGCTGGTGCTCACTCCCCTGGCCTTGCACGAGGTGCTGTCCACCTTCACCCAGGCCGCACAGACCCACACCCGGGCGCGCACCTCGATCTCCCGGGTGGCGGCGCTGCTCGACGAGGAGGTCGTCGGTCAGGGTGATCGGCCGGAGGCCAAATCCACTGATCATCCCGGTCTGGAGCTGGACTCCGTGGCGATTGGCTGGCCCGGTGGGGAGATCCTGACCGAAGGACTGTCCTTCCGGATTGGGTCAGGTGACCGGCTGGCCGTCGTCGGACCGTCGGGCTCCGGCAAGACCACTCTGGCTGCCACAGTGATGGGACTGATCCCGCCCCGTGCCGGCACCATCACCAGCCGGGGCCAGATCTGCTACCTCGCTCAGGACGCGCACGTCTTTGCCACCACGCTGGCCGAGAATGTCCGGATCGGGAACAAGGATGCCTCGGACGATGAGGTGGCCGAGGCCCTGCGTCGGGCCGGGCTGCCGCTCGACCCGGGGCGCAGGGTGGGTGAACAGGGTGCGACGCTCAGCGGCGGGGAGATTCGTCGGTTGGCGCTGGCCCGGGTCCTGGTGGGCCAGGCCGACGGCGTCGGTCAGGTCTTCCTGTTGGACGAGCCCACCGAGCACCTTGACCGGGAGACGGCGGATGCACTGATGGCGGATCTGTGGGAGGCAGTGGGCGATTCACCTGCGGTGGTGGTGACGCACGACCCGGTGCTGCGCCAGCAGTGCTCGCAGCTGCTGCGCATGTGACCCGCCAGCAGTGCTCGCAGCTGCTGCGCATGAATCCCCTGCCAAGGATTCCCTTCCAGCCAAGGGAAGGGTGAGGATTCCCTTCCAGCCACGGGAAGGGTGAGGATTACCGCCCTTCAGGGTGATCCGACGGGTGACACGAACAGCGTTGGCGGATAACCTGATCGATGCAGGGATGCGCAACGCGTCCCCCGCGCGAGCGCACAGCGCAACCACATCTCGTGCGCACGGCGCAACCACAACTCGTGCGCAGAGCGCAACCACATCTCGACAGATCGGGGACTGCAGATGAGCGATGCAAGCCTGCTGGCTCCCTGCCCTGCAGATCCGAATGCACTCGGGGTCCCCACCCGACTTCTGGTTGTGCTGGACCGACTGCTGCGCGGCCGGGTGGCGGTGGTCTCCGGCCCCGCTGGACACGGCAAGCTCGCGCTGGTCCAGACCTGGCTGAACCACCATCCGGAACTCGACGTGCACTGGCTCGAGGAGCCTTCGGACCTGGCCGCCGCCGAGAGATCGCTCGAGCATCCCGCAAAGCGCAAAAGCGTCTTGGTGGTGAGCTCGCGAAAGCTCGTCCAGGATCACGACTTCGTCACCCAACTCCTGGACCTCGCGGAGCGGGAGCCGTCGGTCCGTGTGGTCTTCGTGGGGCGGACACGCCCCGACGCACCGCTGGGCTCACTCGCCGCCCGAGCCCTGCTCGTCGACGTCGACGGTGATGCCCTCGCCTACACCAATGCCGAAGTGGCCGAGCTCCTGCAGCACGCCAACACGGACCTGGCTCCCGGGGTGCTGGAGAAGGTCATGGACTACATCCAGGGGTGGCCCGCCATCGCCCGGATGCTGAGCCACGAACCCATCAGCTGGTCGCACACGGCCAAGGTCACCCGGCTGGCGGACAGCTATGTGGAGGACGAGGTGCTGCGCGACCTCTCGCCAGATGACGTCGAGATGCTCCAGGAGTTGTCTCCCCTGACCACCCTGGACCCGCTGGCGGCGGCGTGGATGACTGGCCGGGGCGACGCCGCAGCGCAGCTGAGCCGCCTGCAGGCCCACGGAGTCCCGATCAGTTGGGATGACGCCAACACGATCCGGTTGAACCCGGTGCTGCGGGGCTTTCTGGGCCGGCAGATGGCCAAGCATTCGCCGGAGATCTGGGCGCGACTCAACGAGCGCGCGGCACTGTGGCTGCGCAATCGCAACCGCCAGTTCGAGGCCATCGAGTTGGCCATGACGTCGGCACAGCCGGGGCTGGCCTGGATGCTGGCCGGGGAGTACCTGACCTCCGCCACCCATCGGCCGGAATTGCGCGAGTGCCTGTCCCACTTCTCTGAGATTTTGCCTCCCGGCTGGGATCGGGACATCTGCCTGCATGTGGCCCGCGGACTGGGTACGCCCCAGGCGATGCTGGCCCAGATCGATGCGCTGCACATGAGGCTGGAAAGCCCGGAGAATGACACCGCGCGCTTCGGCTATTCCGCGTTGGTGCTCTCGATGGCCCGAAGCCTGGGCTATCCGAAGGACCTGGACCTGACCCCGGCCCTGCAGATGGCGACGGGGGTGGATCCAGACCAGGTGCACGAGCTGGACAAGGCACTGCTCAGTGCCATGCACACCGAGCACGGCCTGTGGCTGCTCCACCACGGCCATCCGGCCCGGGCGGAGGAGACACTGCTGGCTGGGCTCGGACTGGCCCGCGTCATGAATGTCCCCTGGGCGACGGTCACCACGCTGTCCACCTTGGCCTTCCTGACGGCCGAGCGAGGCGACGTCGCGAGCGCCGTCCGCCTGGCGGAGGATGCCGTCACCGCCTGCGCCGAGACCGTCTTCGACACCGACGCGCTGGACGAGTTCGCCCTGCTGGCCCGTGCCGTGACCGCCATCGACACGGGCGACATGGAGGCAGCTGGCCAGTGGCTGGGGCAGATCGCCCGGCGCCGAGACCGACTGACGGAGAATGACGCCATCCGCACCTATGTGCAGGCCCTCTTCGAGGTGAACAACGGCAACTCGTCGGCCGCTCGTCGCCTGGTGGAGGCCTATCGAGACCAGCCCCGGACCTCGTCGACCGTCACGCATCGGCTGCTGGTCAGCCTGGCGGCCTTTGACGCGGCGATCGCTCAGAACGACGTCGACGTGGCGACGGAGGAGTTCGAGCGGATCCAAGAGCTCCATCTTCCGCCCGAGGCCACCGGTGAGGTGGTGCTGGAAGCGCGGTTGGCCCTGGCCCGGGGCGACTCGCGCACTGCCCATGCGCTCCTGGCGCCCTTGGTGGAAACCGATGGTCCGCCGTTCGAGCACGCCAAGCACACCCTGTACATGCTCATGATCTTCGGGGTGGCGGCAGACAACCTGAATCGGGCGGACGAGGCGCTGCGTGCCTTCCAGCGGGCCGGGGTGCTGGCCGATCGACTCGGTCTGAACACCCCCAATGCCCTGCACACAAGGGTGGCCGTCGCCAGCCGTCGGGACGTGCCCCTGACCGAGGCCGAGCGCCATGTCCTGGCCCAGCTTGATTCCGGCAAGACCCTGAGCGAGACCGCAGAGGAGCTGTTCATCTCCCTCAATACCCTCAAGACGCACTTGCGACGGATCTACAAGAAGCTGGGCGTCGCCAATCGCGAGGAGGCCATCGACCGCGCCCAGGTGATGGGTCTGCGCGGCTGATCCAGCTGAACACCTGCTTTGCTTCGGCACGAACCGTGGAAAACAACTACACGACGTCGTAGACTCGCCCAAAGTACTCGACCCACAAGGACGTGGGGAAAAGGGGAAGTCATGAAGGCTGTCCAGTACCGCAAAATCGGCTCCGCACCCGAGGTCGTCGAGGTGGAGGACCCCAAGGCACCACCAGGCGGAATGGTGCTGGAGGTCACCGCCTCCGGCCTGTGCCATTCCGACGAGTTCGTGATGTCGCTCGACGAGAAGACCTTCGCCACCTATGGCTATGACCTGCCCATGACCCTGGGCCACGAGACGGCAGGCCGCGTCGTGGAGCTCGGGGCTGGGACCACCGGTGTCGAGGTGGGTGACAATGTCCTGGTCTATGGATGCTGGGGCTGCGGCGTGTGCGACATGTGCGCCCGAGGCAACGAGAACCACTGTCGCCGTGGCATGATCTCCCCGGGTTTCGGCGCCCCGGGAGGCATGGCCGAGTACATCCCGGTGGACAGCGTCATGCACATTGTCCCGATCGGAGACCTGGACCCGATCAAGATGGCTCCGTTGAATGACGCCGGCCTGACCCCGTATGCCGCCATCAAGCGCAATCTGCACCGGCTGCGCGCCGGATCCACCGCCGTCGTGATCGGCGCTGGCGGCCTGGGGCATGTCGCCATCCAGTTGCTGCGCCGCATGTCCGACGCCCAGGTGATCGCCCTGGACCTGCCCGGCCCCAAGCTGGCCTTTGCCAAGGAGGTGGGCGCACACCACGCACTGGTTTCTGAGAAGGCCGCTGCGGAGAAGGTGAAGGAGCTCACGCAGGGGCACGGCGCGGACCTGGTGCTCGACTTCGTCGCCGGTGGCCCGACGCCGGAACTGGCCATCGCCTGTGGCGGCATGCAGTCGGCCGTCGTCTTCATCGGCGCAGGCAATGGCCACGCCAAGGTGGGCTTCGGCATCACCCCCTGGGAGATGTCGGTTTCGAACTCGCTGTGGGGTTCCCGCCTGGAGCTGATGGAGCTGGTACAGATGGCCCATCGACAGCCGTTGGAGATCCGCACCACGCCCTTCCCGCTGGATCTGGCCCCCATGGCCTATCGGATGCTCCACGAGCGCAAGATCGACGGACGCGCGGTCGTCGTGCCCTGATGGCGCAGCCGCGGTGGGGCGGCGCCACGGACGCCTCCCCACCCGGCCCCGCCCACCTAGACTCGGTGCATGCTCGTTGCCTTCAGTGTTGCCCCATCCGGCGTCGGCCCCCGGGGCCGCGAGAATCCCGATGCGTCGGTCCACGATGCCGTGGCCGCCGCGGTACGCATCGTCCGCGAGTCCGGACTCCCCAACCGCACCGACTCCATGTTCACCACCATCGAAGGCGAGTGGGACGAGTGCATGGACGTGGTCCGACGGGCCACCGAGGCGGTTGGCCAGTACGGCAGCCGGGTCTCCCTGGTGTTGAAGGCGGACATCCGCCCGGGCCGCACGGGTGAGCTCACCGGCAAGCTGGACCGCCTGGAGGCGGCGCTGGAGAATGGCGAGTGATCCCGGCAGTGTCCACCCAGGATCAGCCCTTCGAGGTGCGCTTGGCCACCCCGGCCGACGCCCCCTTCATGGTGCAGTGCCACATCGAGTGCCTGGCGGAAACCTACGCGCAGATCATGCCGCCGGCCTTCGCACAGGAGCGCCGTGACCACTTCCGCCGGGAGCACGACGAGCTGCTCGGCGAGCTGACGGAGATGCGCGACGCCATGGCCCACGGCCGCACCCCGATTCGCACCCACTGGCTGGCCACTGCCACCCGTGGTGACCTGGCGGGCGAGGTGGTGGGCGTGGTGGCCTCCGGCGCGGGCATCGCCCCCTGGGAGCGCGAGCACTACTCCAATCCGGAGCCCCTGGTGGAGTGGAACCTGGACCACCTCTACACCCGCGCCTCACAGCACGGGCGGGGTCTCGGCCAGCTGCTGCTGGACACTGCCCTGGCGGATCCCGCGGGCGGCGGCAGAGCCGCCTGGCTGTGGATCCTGCGCAACAATCCCCGGGCCGAGGCCTTCTACCGTCGCAATGGATTCAGCCCGGACGGGCTGGAAGTGAGCTGTGGTCCCAGCTGGTTCGACCGGCCGATGTTCCGGATGTGGCGGCCGCCACAGGGCTGACCGGCCGACCAGACCTCTCGCACACCGTTTCACCACCGGCACCCCGGCGCGGTCGGATGTGCGACGCTGACTACTATCGCTGGTAGTGGACGCCGCGCGTCGCGTCCGACGTGGAGGGATTCAGCATGAGCCAGCCAGTACCCAACCAGCGTGACGTGGCCACGGGAGCCCAGATCCCCGTCGCCCCCGCTGGGCGTGGTGACATCACCCAGCTGCCGGACCTGTCCAGCGGCTCGGGCCGGGTGGGTCCGGTCCGCACCCGAATGCCCGTCTACCTGGACATGCTGCCGCCGTGCAATGCTGGCTGCCCCGCGGGCGAGAACATCCAGGAGTGGCTGCGGCTGATCAAGAACGGCCAGACCGAAGCCGCGTGGCGCCAGCTCACCCGTGACAATCCCTTCCCCGCCATCCACGGCCGCGTCTGCTACCACCCCTGCGAGGCGGTCTGCAATCGCAAGGAGCTGGACGGTTCGGTCAGCATCCACTCCGTCGAACGTTTCCTGGGCGACGAGGGCATCCGCAATGGCTGGCAGTTCGAGAAGCCCCGCAACAGCACCGGCCGACGGGTGCTGGTGATCGGCGCGGGCCCCTCCGGCCTGAGCGCCGCCTACCACCTCACCCGCCTGGGCCACGCCGTGGAGATCCGCGACTCGGCCGAGCTGCCCGGCGGCATGATGCGCTACGGCATCCCGGAGTACCGGCTGCCCCGCAATGTGCTGGACGCGGAGGTGGACCGCCTGGTGCAGATGGGCGTGACCATCACGAACAACCACGTCGTCGAGGACCTGGAGAAGGAGCAGGCGGAGGGCGGCTTCGACGCCGTCTTCGTCGCCGTGGGTGCCCACCTGTCCAAGCGCGTGGACATCCCCAACCAGGACGCCGGCCGGATGGTCGATGCCGTGAGCTTCCTGCGTGACGTCGCCAGTGGCGAGCGTCCCGAGATCGGCCGCAAGGTGGCCGTCTACGGCGCCGGCAACACGGCCATGGACGCTGCCCGCGTCGCCCGCCGTCTGGGCGCCGAGGAGTCCGTGATCGTCTACCGCCGCACCGCTGACCAGATGCCCGCCCACGCGGAGGAGGCCGAGGAGGCCGAGCGCGAGGGCGTGAAGATGAACTGGCTGCGCACCATCAGCTCGATGGACGAGGCAGACCTGACCGTCGAGATCATGGAGCTCGACGAGAACGGCAAGGCCCGCGGCACCGGTCGCTTCGAGAAGCTGGAGGCGGACACGGTGATCCTGGCGATCGGCCAGGAGGCCGACACCCGATTCCTGCAGGGCATCCCCGGTATGAGCTTCAACGACGACGTGGTCAACGTCGATCCCGCGACCCTGATGACCGACGTGCCCGGCATCTTCGCCGGTGGCGACGCCGTGCCCAGCGAGCGCACCGTCACGGTGGGCGTGGGCCACGGCAAGAAGGCCGCCAAGCAGATCGACGTGTGGCTGAACAATGCCACCCCGCAGAACAAGGTCAAGCACCCTGTCGTCGGCTTCGAGGACCTGCACCTGTGGTACTTCGGCGACGGTCACACCCGCCGGGAGCAGCCTGAGCTGGCCGTTGACGAGCGCGTCACCTTCGACGAGGTGGTGGGCGGCCTGGATGCCGAGCAGGCGGGCTTCGAAGCCAAGCGCTGCCTGAGCTGCGGCAACTGCTTCGAGTGCGACGGCTGTCTGGGCGCTTGCCCGGAGGATGCGGTGATCAAGCTCGGCAAGGGCCACCGCTACCGCTTCGACTACGAGAAGTGCACGGGCTGCGCCACGTGCTATGACCAGTGCCCCGTCCACGCCATCGAAATGATCCCGGAGAACTGATGTCCGAGAAGCAGAAGTCCTACAAGCTCTTCCCCCAGGAGCCGGTGCGTGACCAGCGCTCGGGCACCTATGGGGCCTTCGTCCCGCCGATGCCGGAGAGCGTCACCGCGCCCTATGGCCAGCCGGGTGGCCACGACGCCACCCCGATCGAGCCCGGTGAGCGCCTGATCGTCGACGGCAACGAGGCCGCGGTCGACGTCGCCTACCGCCTCAACGAGCTGTGCAGCATCTACCCGATCACCCCCAGCTCGACGATGGCCGAACTGGCCGACGAGTGGGCCAGCCACGGCCGCACCAACATCTTCGGTCAGGTGCCCACCGTCATCGAGATGCAGTCCGAGGCCGGCGCCGCCGGCGCCATGCACGGCGCGCTGCAGGGCGGTGCCATGTGCACCACCTTCACCGCCAGCCAGGGCCTGCTGCTGATGATCCCGAACATGTACAAGATCGCCGGCGAGCTGACCAGCACCGTCTTCCACGTCGCCGCACGTTCGCTCGCCACGCAGGGTCTGAGCATCTTCGGTGACCACCAGGACGTGATGGCGGTGCGCCAGACCGGCGTCGCGATGCTGAGCTCCGCCAGCGTCCAGGAGGCGCACGACATGGCGCTGATCAGCCAGGTGGCCACCATGCACACCCGGCTGCCCTTCGTGCACTTCTTCGACGGCTTCCGCACCAGCCATGAGCTGAACACGCTGGAGCGGCTCAGCGATGACGTGCTGAAGGCGATGGTGCCGGAGAAGTTGGTGCAGGAGCACCGAGCCCGCGCGCTGAGCCCCGCCAATCCCTTCATCCGCGGCACGGCCCAGAACCCGGACACCCATTTCCAGTCGCGCGAGACGGCCAACCCCTTCTACGTGTGGGCCCCGTCGGTGGTGCAGGAGGTGATGCACCGCTTCGGCCAGCTCACCGGGCGTGAGTACAACCTGGTGGAGTACCACGGCGATCCCGAGGCGGAGCAGGTGGTGGTGGTGATGGGTTCCGGCGCGGAGACGGTCGGCCAGACCGTCGACTACCTGAACCGCCAGGGGCGCAAGGTGGGCATGGTGCAGGTGCGCCTGTACCGCCCGCTGCCCACCCAGCAGCTGCTGGCGGCCATCCCGGCCAGCACCCAGCGGATCGCCGTGCTGGACCGCACCAAGGAGCCCGGCGCCAATGGCGAGCCGCTCTTCCAGGACGTCGTCACCGCCCTGGGCGAGTCCCTGAGCCGCGGCGAGCGCACGGGTATGCCGTTGGTGATCGGTGGCCGCTACGGCATCTCCTCCAAGGAGTTCACGCCCGGCATGGTGGCCGCCATCTTCGACGAGCTCTCGCAGGAGCACCCGCGGCCCCGGTTCACCGTCGGCATCAATGACGACGTGACGCACCTGAGCCTGCCCTATGACGCGGATCTGGACATCGAGGACCCGGCGACGCTGCGCGCGGTCTTCTACGGTCTGGGCTCCGACGGTACCGTCGGCGCCAACAAGAACACCATCAAGATCCTGGGCTCCGATCCGGAAACCTTTGCCCAGGGCTATTTCGTCTACGACTCCAAGAAGTCGGGTTCCCGCACGGTCAGCCACCTGCGCTTCGGCCCCAACCCGATCAAGGCGCCCTATCTGGTGAGCAAGGCCGGCTTCATCGGCTGCCATCACTGGTCCATCCTGGAGCGCGTCGACGTACTGGAGTTCGCCCGCAAGGGCACCACCTTGTTGATCAACTCGCCCTACCCGGTTGAGGAGGTCTGGGACCGGCTGCCCGAGCCGATGCAGCAGCGCATCATCGAGCTGGAGATCGACGTGCACGTCGTCGACGCCAATGCCGTCGCCCGCTCCGCCGGGCTGGGTGGCCGCACGAACACCGTCCTGCAGACCGGCTTCTTCGCGATCTCCGGCGTGCTCCCCCGCGACGAGGCGATCCGCAAGATCAAGGTGGCCATCACTCGCACCTACTCCAAGAAGTCGATGGAGATCGTCGCCAAGAACCACAAGGCGGTGGACGCCTCCGTCGAGCACCTGCACCAGCTGCAGGTGCCCGGCCGGGTCACCTCCGAGCACGGCCTGCTGGCGCCGGTTCCGGACTTCGCCCCCAAGTTCGTGCAGAAGGTCACGGCCCCGATGCTGGCCGGCCGCGGCGACGACCTGCCGGTCTCGGCGCTGCCCGTCGACGGCTCCTACCCGTCGGGCACCACCAAGTACGAGAAGCGCAACATCTCGGACCTGATCGCCGTGTGGGATCCGGAGGCCTGCATCCAGTGCGGCAACTGCTCCTTCGTCTGCCCCCACGCCGTGCTGCGCGCCAAGTACTACGCACCGGGCGAGCTGGAGGGAAAGCCCGAAGGCTTCGAGTCCGTCGAGCTGGCCGCGGCCGGCCTACCGGACACGCAGTACACCCTGCAGGTCTACGCGGAGGACTGCACCGGCTGCGGCCTGTGCGTCGAGGCCTGCCCGGTGAACCCGATCGGCCAGCCGCAGCGCAAGGCAATCAATCTGGAAACGGTGTTGGACCGGACCGAGCAGAAGAAGAATGTGGACTTCTTCGAGACGATCCCGATGAACGACCGCTCGCGGGTCGACTTCGGCACCGTCCGCGGAACGCAGTTCCTGGAGCCGCTCTTCGAGTTCTCGGGTGCCTGCTCGGGCTGTGGCGAGACGCCCTACCTGAAGCTGCTCACCCAGCTCTTCGGTGACCGTACGAGCGTCGCCAATGCCACTGGCTGCTCGTCGATCTATGGCGGCAACCTGCCCACCACGCCGTGGGCCAAGAATGCGAAGGGTCGCGGACCGGCCTGGTCCAACTCGCTGTTCGAGGACAATGCCGAGTTCGGTCTGGGGCTGCGGCTGGCGGCCGATCTGCAGACCAATCTGGCCCGCACCCGCCTGGAGGAGCTGCGGGCGGAGATCGGCGACGATGAGCTGATCGACGGCCTGCTCGATGCACCGCAGAAGCTGGAGAGTGATCTGGCGGTGCAGGCCGAACGCCTGGAACGGCTGAACCAGAAGCTGGCCACGATGGACGGTCCCCTGGTGGCCGATCTGAGGAGCGTCAGCGACCACCTGCTGCGCCGCTCGGTGTGGATCGTCGGAGGCGACGGCTGGGCCTATGACATCGGCTCCGGCGGTGTGGACCACGTGCTGGCCACGGGCCGCGACGTCAATGTCCTGGTGCTGGACACGGAGGTCTACTCCAACACCGGTGGACAGAGCTCCAAGTCGACGCCGATGGGTGCCGTCGCCAAGTTCGCCTCCGGCGGCAAGGTGACCAACAAGAAGGACATGGCCATGCAGGCCATCGCCTACGGCAATGTGTACGTCGCGCGCGTGGCGATGGGTGCCGATCCCCAGCAGACGTTGAAGGCCTTCCGTGAGGCGGAGGCCTATGACGGCCCGAGCCTGATCATCGCCTACAGCCACTGCATCGCCCACGGCATCGACATGCGCAAGGGCCTGGACCAGCAGTACAAGGCGGTGAACTCCGGGCACTGGCCCCTGATGCGCTACAACCCGGTGGTGCGCGAGCAGGGTGGCAACCCCTTCCTGCTGGACTCGCCGCGTCCGCGTCTGACGCTGAAGGAGTACCACTCCAACGAGTTGCGCTTCAAGATGCTCGCCAATGCCGATCCGGTGGAGGCGGAACGCCTGCTGCAGCTGGCCCAGGAGCAGGTGGAACGACGGTGGCTCGACTACGAACGGATGGCGACCCGCTCCGCGGAGGAGTTCGCCGCGGATGCACGAAAGGATGTCTGACATGGCCGAGATCAGCGAGGCCCTCAAGGCCGCCATGGCGTCGGCCGCGGCAAAGTCTGCGGCGGGTTCCAATGCCACCGATCAGTTGCGCCCCGGCATCGTCCCGATCCAGGAGCAGGGCAGCCCCGCCGCCCCAGCCGACCACCCTGCCACCGAGCACGGGGT
Source organism: Luteococcus sp. Sow4_B9 (assembly GCF_052116585.1). NCBI lineage: Bacteria > Bacillati > Actinomycetota > Actinomycetes > Propionibacteriales > Propionibacteriaceae > Luteococcus > Luteococcus sp. Sow4_B9. The sequence continues at coordinate 23,611 of NZ_JBQKKT010000029.1, forward strand.
GGACCTGTCCACCCGCTATCTCGGTCTGGAGCTGTCCAGTCCGGTGGTGGCCTCGGCGGGCCCCCTCTCCCAGACCGTCGACGGCATGAAGGCGCTGGAAGAAGGTGGCGTCGGTGCGGTGGTGATGTACTCCCTGTTCGAGGAGCAGTTGCGCCACGAGGCGGCCCGGATGGAGGCGCTGACCGAGCTGCACGAGGAGAGCTTCGCGGAGGCGATGAGCTACTTCCCCACCAAGGCTGCCAACACCGGCGGCATCACCGACCGCTACCTGGAGCTGCTGGAGGCCGGGGCGAAGGCGCTGGAGATCCCCCTGATCGCGTCGGTGAACGGCGCGACGCACGGTGGGTGGGTGGACGTCGCCCGACGGATGCAGGATGCCGGCGCGGCCGCGATCGAGCTGAACGTCTACCTGGTCCCGGGCGAGGTGGCCGTTTCCGGGGCGGAGATCGAAGCCCGTCATCTGGAGATCCTGCAGAGCGTCAAGGACGCGGTCAGCGTGCCCGTGGCCATGAAACTCTCGCCCTATTTCAGCTCCTTCGGCCACATGGCCGTCGAGCTGGGCCGGGCTGGCGCCGACGGCCTGGTGCTGTTCAACCGCTTCCTGCAGCCGGACGTGGACATCGAGAAGCTCGAGGTGGTTCCCGGGTTGGAGCTGTCGCAACCGTCGGAGGCGCGCCTGCCGCGCACCTGGATCGCTGCTCTGCGGGGCCGGGTGGAGGCCTCGCTGGCTGCCACGACGGGTGTCGAAACGGCCGACGACGTGGTCAAGTACGTGCTGGCCGGCGCAGATGTGGTGATGACCACCTCGGCGCTGGTTCGCCACGGCGCCCAGTACGCGCGGACGCTCAATGACGGGCTGGCCTCCTGGCTGGCTCGCAAGGAGATGACGCTGGACCAGGCTCGCGGCCTGCTCTCGGTTCCGGCCGACGTGCAGGCCGACGCGTACGAGCGTGCTGGTTATGTCGCGGCGCTGGAGAAGGCGAAGGCGGTCTACGGTCGCTGACTCGCCCCGGACCCCTGGACGGCCTCGCTGCACTCGTGTGGCGGGGCCGTTCGCCGTGCTGAGCAGGTGACGTGACCGGGCAGGTGACGTGACCGGGCAGGTGACGTGACTGGGCAGGTGACGTGACCGGGCGGGCCGGCAGGACTGGGCCGACAGGGGTGGACACGTCAATTGGCCGGAACCCAGCCCCCGAGGACACCGGCTTCCGGCCAATCGTGGTGCGAGCTCTCGCCACTCCCCCGAGCAATTTCGAGGACCCGCAGGCGCCGCAAGGTTGAGTTCCCCGCCAGCATCTCCATGGTGGCATCGCCTCACCCTGTCTTCCGTCAGATGCGGGTGATTATGCGGGTGAACCTAGTGAGCGCATGAGGTGACGCCCACATCATCGGCCATCGTTGCTCACCTGGCGATCGAGCGGAAAGCCCGAAGGCGCAGGCTGTTCAGCACGACGAAGACGGAGCTGAAGGCCATCGCCATGCCCGCGAACATCGGGTTCATGTAGCCCGCCGCCGCAAAGGGGATGGCCACCACATTGTAGAAGAAGGCCCAGAACAGGTTGGACTTGATGATGGCCAGCGTCTTGCGGCTGAGCCGCACGGCATCGACGGCCAGCATCAGGTCCGAACGCATCAGGGTGATGTCGCTGGCATTGATTGCGGCATCGGTACCGGAGCCCATCGCAATGCCCAGGTCCGCCTGGGTGAGGGCCGCGGCGTCGTTCACACCGTCGCCCACCATCGCCACCTGGCCGTCCTTTTGCGCCTCGCGCACCACCTCGACCTTGTCGGAGGGCAGCACCCCGGCGTGCACCTCGTCGATGTCCAGACCATGGGCCATCGCCCGCGCTGCCCGTTCGTTGTCGCCGGTCAGCATCACGGTGCGCAGGCCGAGCTTCTTGAACTGGGCGATCGCATCCTTGCTCGTGGGCTTGATCGTGTCGCTGACTGCGATCGCACCCAGGGCACGGCCGCCATGGGCCACCAGGATGACGGTGCGTCCCAGCGACTCCCCGTCGTCCAGTGCAGCCTGGAGCTCGGCGGGCAGCTCGATGCCGTGCTCACGCAGCATCGCGGCATTGCCCGCCAGCGCCTGCTGGCCCTCGACGGTGCCGCGCACGCCGCGGCCGGGAAGATTCTCAAATCCCTGGACCTCGACGCTGGTCTTCGCGCGACGGGTGATCGCCTGGGCGATGGGGTGCTCCGACGGATGCTCCACGGCGCCGGCCACCCGCAACAGCGTCGCCTCGTCGACGCCGGAGGCCGTCGTGACGTCGGCCACATTCATTTCACCGGTGGTGATGGTGCCCGTCTTGTCCATGATGACGGTGCCCACCCGACGAGCGCTCTCCAGCACCTGGGCGCCACGGATCATGATGCCCAGCTGGGCGCCGCGACCGGTACCGGCCAGCAGGGCGACGGGCGTCGCCAGGCCGAGTGCGCAGGGGCAGGCGATGATCAGCACGGCCACCGCGGCGGAGAAGGCGAAGGCGATGCCGGTTCCGTAGATGCGCCAGCCGATCAGGGTGGCCAGGGAGATCACCAGCACGATCGGCACGAAGATGCCGGAGATCCGGTCCGCCAGACGCTGGGCCTGCGACTTGCCGGTCTGCGCCTCCTCCACCAGCCGTCGGATCTGGAAGAGCTGCGTGTCGGCGCCCACGGCGGTGGCCCGCACCATCAGGCGTCCGGTGGTGTTCACCGTCGCACCGATCACGGCGTCACCCACGCCGACGTCCACCGGCACGGACTCGCCGGTGATCATCGAGTTGTCGACGGAGCTGGCACCCTCGACCACCTCGCCGTCGGTGGCCACCTTCTCGCCGGGACGCACGACGAACAGGTCGCCCTCCTTGAGCAGCTCGATGGGCTGCATCACCTCGACGCCGTCGCGCAGGACGCAGACCTCCTTGGCACCCATCTCCAGCAGGGAGCGCAGGGCCGCGCCAGCCTCCTGACGGCTGCGGGCCTCGATCCAGCGCCCCAGCAGCAGGAAGCAGATGATGACGACGGCACTCTCGAAGTAGATGTTGCCGGCGGGAGACTTGTGCCCCAGGTGCAGCTCGAACTCATGCTTGTACGGGATGTAGCCCGCATAGCTGAAGAAGAGCGAGTAGACGCTCCATGCATAGGCCGCCAGAGTGCCCAGGCTCACCAGCGTGTCCATGGTGGTGGTGCCGTGCTTGGCGTTGACGAAGGCCGCGCGATGGAAGGTCCAGCCGCTCCAGAAGACCACCGGGGTGGCCAGGATCCAGCTGAACCACTGCCATCCCGGAATCTGCAGCGCCGGGACCATCGCCATCAACACGACGGGGACGGACCAGATGAAGGCCCGGATCGTGTGGCCCTTGAGTTCACGGGCGTGGTCGACGGGAACCGCGTCGGGCACGGGAACCGAGGCGCCATAGCCGGCCTTCTCCACCACGCCGATCAGGTCGGGCACCTGCACCTCTGGCGGAGCCAGCAGGTGCACCTTCTCCGTGGCGTAGTTGACGCTGGCCTGGACACCGTCCACCTTGTTGAGCTTCTTCTCGATCCTGGCGGCGCAGGACGAGCAGGTCATTCCCTGCAGGTCGAGCTCGATCGACTGACGCTGGTCGCGCGCTGCTTCCCTCGTCGGTGCAGACGTGCTCATGTGTTACCTCTCAAGACTGTGGTGGTGTCCAGGCCCTCGCATCGGGCCTGTTGGGTGCGGTACTGCGGTCAGGCCTTGGCGACGGTGTAGTCGTCGCCGGCCTCGGTCACGGCCTCCTGGATCAGGGCGAAGTCGATCTCCGCGTCGCTGGTGACGGCCATCGTGCCGCCCTCGAGCTGCACGTCGACGGCCTGCACGCCCTCCAGCGCGCTGACCTCCTCGGTGACGTGGTTGACGCAGTGACCGCAGGTCATGCCCGTGACGGTGTAGTTGGTGATCATGGTGTCTCCTTGTGAAGGGGTGTTGATCTGTCCCGAGCGGGCCGGTGGACCCGCTTGGCTGGAGTCAGCTGCGGACGAGCCGGGCGATCGCCCGACTGGCCTCCTGGATCTTGCGGTCGGCCTCCTCGCCACCCTGCTGTGCTGCATGCAGCACGCAGTGGTTCAGGTGCTCGTCCAGCAGCCCGAGGGCCACCGATTCGAGGGCGCTGGTCATCGCGGAGATCTGGGTGAGGATGTCGATGCAGTACTTCTCCTCGTCCACCATCTTCTGCAGGCCGCGGGCCTGCCCCTCGATCCGCTTGAGTCGGTTGAGATAGTTGGCCTTGTTCTCGATGTAGCCGTGATGGTGTTCCTGCTCCATGCACCCCATGGTACCCCCCATGGGTATGAGAACCAAGTGGACCCTTCGGCCTTCAACCTCTGAGCCGCGAGATGGTCGCCACCAATACCGCCTGTCAGCCGTGGTTGACCCACGCCATCCACAAGGCCCTGTGGAAAACTCCTGTGGACAATTCCCGCGAGCCACATGTTCGACCCTTCGTCAAGTACGCCCAGCCAGACGGCGCGTTCACCACCCCAACCCCCGGAAATTTGTCGACAAGGCACCCAGAACGCCATACCACCTTGTCAACTGGTCCTATGTTGAGCGTTAGAACTTTCTTGGAGTCGTTCATTTCTCGTTCTCCACAGAGACACCCGCGGCGGTCCACAAGAATCCACAGAGCTTCCACACCCCCTGTGGAAAAGTCCGTGGATGACTCGGTGGACGGCTTCCCGACTCAGAGCTAGGTTGGAGCGGCGGGGCCTCTCGGCCAGGCACATCCAGGAGGGGAACCATGAGCGAGTCTTCCTACGAGTCGTCGCCGCCGGATGGCGCCAGCAGCCCCATCGACCGCACTCCCCCGCAGGACCTGGCCGCCGAGCAGAGCGTCCTGGGCGCCATGCTGATGAGCAAGGACGCCATCGCCGACGTCGTCGAGGTGCTCAAGGGGCGCGACTTCTACCGTCCCGCGCATGAACTGATCTACGAGGCGATCCTCGACCTCTACGGGCGTGGCGAGCCGGCCGACCCCGTCACCGTCGCCGACGAGTTGAGCAAGCGCGGCGAGATCTCCAAGGTGGGTGGCCACGTCTACCTGGCCGACCTGCTGGCCAGCGTCTCCATTGCCGCCAATGCCGGCTACTACGCGGAGATCGTCCGGGACAAGGCGGTGCTGCGGCGCCTCGTCGAGGCCTCCATCAAGATCGCACAGATGGGCTACCAGGGCCAGGGCGACGTCACCGACATCGTCGATGCCGCCCAGCAGACCATCTATGAGGTCAGCGAGGGCAAGACCAGCGACGACTACAAGCCGCTGAGCGTGCTGATCGAGCCGGCCATCGACGAGATCGAGTCGATCGCAAATCGTGGCGGCGAGATGAGCGGTGTGCCGACGGGCTTCGCGGAGCTGGATGAGCTGACCAATGGCCTGCATGCCGGCCAGATGATCATCATCGCGGCGCGGCCTGCTGTGGGCAAGTCAACGCTGGCTCTGGACTTTGCCCGTGCGGCGGCGATCAAGCACAAGCTGACAACGGCTTTCTTCTCGCTCGAGATGAGCCAGACCGAGATCGTGATGCGTCTGCTCTCGGCCGAGGCGCAGGTGCCTCTGAACCACATCCGCGGCGGCAAGATGACCGAGGAGGACTGGAGCCGAGTGGTGCGCAAGACCGCCCAGGTCTCCGAGGCGCCCTTCTTCATCGACGACTCGCCCAACCTGACGATGATGGAGATCCGCGCCAAGGCTCGCCGCCTCAAGCAGCGGCACGACCTGAAGCTCGTGATCATCGACTACATGCAGCTGATGACCTCGGGCAAGAAGGTGGAGAGCCGCCAGCTGGAGGTCTCCGAGTTCTCCCGCCAGATCAAGCTGCTGGCCAAGGAACTCCAGATCCCCGTCATCGCGCTCTCCCAGCTGAATCGTGGCCCCGAGCAGCGCACCGACAAGAAGCCGATGCTCTCCGACCTTCGCGAGTCAGGCTGTCTGACCGCGAGCACGAGCATCCTGAAGGCCGACGGCAGCGCAATCCCCTTGGGGGAACTGGTCGAATCAGGCGCTCGAAATGTCGAGATCCGGTCCATGAACTCCAAGGGCGCGATCGTGACCGCCAACCTGACGCACGCGTTCACGTCCGGCCACAAGATGGCCTATCTGATGCAGCTCTCCTCCGGCGAGCAGATTGAAGCCACAGCGAATCACAAATTCTTCCGACCAGACGGATGGACTGCGCTTGAGTCACTGTCTGCTGGCGACCAACTTGCCGTACCCCGTGGATCCGCAATCAACTGGACCAGCATCGAATCGATCACGGCGATTGGGGAACGCGACGTCTTCGACGCGACGGTCGAGGACACGCACAACTTCATTGCCAACGGCATCGTGGCCCACAACAGCCTCGAGCAGGACGCGGACATGGTGATCCTGCTGCACCGCGATGACGTGTATGACAAGGAATCCAGCCGCGCGGGCGAGGCCGACCTGATCGTCGCCAAGCACCGAAATGGCCGCACCGACACCGTCGTGACCGCCTTCCAGGGTCACTACTCGCGTTTCGTGGACATGCAACACTGACTCGCGCTCCTGTTGTCTGTCGAGATGCAGCGAAGACTGAACACGAGCCTCAATATTCTGAATATGAAGTTTCTAAGAAAGATGCTGTAGCCCTTGCGGTCATCACTCGACCGTGCTGTGGATCCGGTGGGATTCCGAGCTGGGTGTGGCGCCAGTGCCGTCCATCGCTGTCGCCCCCTCGCCGGTCCAGCTACGCGCGGGCGCTGACAGGGTTGAAGGATCGCCGGCGCCTGCTGGGTGAAGGACTTGGACCGGCTGGCGGGAGGCGCGTGACATCGATCATCTGCCGAATGGCGCGCGTTGGCGTGACTAACGGCAGAGGCAAGCACTCGGTGTCTAGGATGACCAACGTGGACGAGAAGGAACATTGGCACCAAGCCGTTGGCATGACCGAGCCCGACCATGACGCGCCACCACCACGCAGGCGGTCTCTGCCTTGGATCGGGGTCGGCGTGGTCTTGTTCGTCGGGGCCCTACTCGTCGCCCAGCACGGAATCAACGTCGAGGACGAGCTGTACTCCGCAGGCTTCCTGGTTGGCTCGTTCGTTCTTCTCGTTCCCGCCTTCTACGCCCTCGTCATCCGAGGCCTTGGTGTGCCCTCGCAGAGGAAGACCCCCAACAGCGGCGCGATCGATGATCTGCTGGGCCCGCCATCATCCTGATCTCATGGGTTCTACCGGGCCTGGCGATCGGGTGTCAGGCTTGGTTCCGGTAGCGACGGGCGGGTCAGCACTCATCACTCTTCTGACCCTGCGAGGTCTGGCGGCAGACAGT